>CAYHIQ010000001.1:0-13349 GCA_964356775.1 uncultured Candidatus Saccharibacteria bacterium
GCTGTTCTCCCGTTTCATCGTTGATCTCCTCGACATCTTCTTGAATCTCGTCGACGTCCTTCTGAATCTCGTCGACATCCTGACTGATTTCTTCAATATCTTCCTGAATATCTTCCACATCTCCACTCACCTCTGCAAGCTCTCGCGCCTGTCGATTCACCGTCATTTGGATAAAGATGGCGAGATAGATCGCCTCAAGCGAAACTATAGTGGTGAGCACGAGCAGCATGAAGTTCCATGATATAAAACCGAATGCGGCAAACAAGAAAGAGGATGCGAACACGGTCGTATGGATGATGAGCGAAGTTACCGACCCGATCCATGCGGTTATTTTTTCAATAAGCATTTTCTGCGGCATAAACGCAGTATCGCACATCTATAAACCTCGTAAGCTACCTACACCTATCAAAAACTTTGGTGGACCCTACCGGATTCGAACCGGTCACCCCCTCATTGCAAATGAGGTGCTCTACCAAATGAGCTAAGGGCCCGAACGCTTTCTACTCTACCGCGACCGAGCCAGATTGACCAGATGCCCGAGGAAATCGGGAAATGGGACGCCCACGGCAGCAAGAGATTTCGGCAAAGACGATTCGGCCGTAAGTCCTGGAAGCGTATTGGTTTCCAGATAATAAATACCTCTCGGCGCGACGATAAAATCAGAGCGGGAGTAGTGGCGTAGACCGAGCACGCGATGCATTACCTTGGCGGCGCGCTGCAACTCCTCGGTAGCGACACGGGAGAAATTGCCAGGACAGACTTGGCGCGCTTTACCGGAGTACTTCGCGTGATAAGAAAAAATATCTCCCGCGGGCGGAATGATCTCAATTGAAGGGAGCACATATACTGCCTCACCCCGCAGCCCCTCGATAACACCGACTGTTGCTTCCCTCCCGCGAATATACTCTTCCACAAGAACACGTGGTGCGCCCTCGGCAAAAAGCCGTTCGATGGCAGCGAGCACTGGTGCATAGCCGCCGACAAGCGAGACTCCGACAGAAGATCCCCAGCCGACAGGCTTCACAACAACCGGTTGAGCGAAATTGTGAATAATTTCATGTGTTGCCGCCTCACTGTCCGCGGCGCTTTCAATATACCAGTATGCTGGAGTAAGCAATCCCGCGTCTCGCGCGCGAGCCTTCGCCATGAGCTTATGCGTCGCAAGATAAGAGCCGAAAAAGTCAGACCCTGCATACGGAACACCGAAACGCTCGAGGAGTTTTTGTACTTCTCCGTCCCCACCGTATTCTCCATGGAGACCAATCAGCGCAACATCTATCTGTCGCAGTACGCGTTCTGGAGTGGTCGGTCGGCCGCGCTCGTGCCATTGTCCTTTTTTATCAATATAAATGTCGCGCGTAACGTATTGCTCGCTCGGCAAATTTGCGAGAATGGCGGCGCCCGTTTTCAGCGAGACTTCATGCTCGCGTGATGGTCCGCCCCGCAACACGCCGACAATAATTTGCATGCAACAAGTATATCAAACGCGCGACAGCAAGATTTATTTCGAACGTATAGTTCGTGAGCGAGCCGCCCGGTGCCGAGCGAGCGAGAATCGATGAGCCTCACTGTTTGCAAGAACAGCATCCGCTTCGGTGATACTCGCGCGCTGTGCGCCGATGACTTCGCGCGGACGATGACGCGCGTCTTTCACCACCGCAACAACCGGAATGCTGACACCCGCTTCAGTAAGGACGCTCTCTGCTGTCTTTTTATGCGTCGTACCTCCGTCCACCACGATTGCCTGTGGCAATGGCCATTCCGGGTGCCCAAGTCGGCGCGAAAGGACTTCTCGTAAAGAAGCGATATCATCATTCTTCTGGACGCCGCGAATGTTGAAGCTTCGGTAGGCTGATTTAATCAGAGTACCTGCATCAATAACCGTCATCACCCCAATAGCATTAGTACCCGAGAGGTGCGCTGTGTCGTACGCCTCAATACGAGCGCTCCCCCGCTTCTCACGCGAGTCTTCCACACTTTCGTCCTTAATGAGCGAGACGTCTTGGATATGATCAAGTGAAAACAGTTCGCGGCGTGCCTGAGACGCATCTTCAAAACATTCTTCTTTTGCTGCCTGTCGCATTTCTTTCTCCAAGGTCGCGCGTAATTCTTTCCCGCGACCACTCAAAAAGAGCATGACGTGCCGTATTGTGCGTCCATATTCCTGTACTGAAAACACGCGTGGATACTGCCTGATCTGTGTATTAAATTCTATCTTGGCCGTCTGATGCTTACTCTTTGTCCCAATTGGCTTCTCAGTATCGAAAAAAGGAAAGATGCGACGTATGAGCCGCAAACCCTCGCGCAACTGTGTTCCAGAAGGAAAGGGGCCGTAGAAAGCTTTAATTTTTTGTCCGTCACTTGCACATTTTGTCTTGAAATCGATATCTTTTGCGCGCATGACAAGTACCCGCGGAATTTCCTCTTCCGTAATGACAGCATAGAGAAAAGTTTTATCGTCTTTCCCTTCGCTATTTGCTGATGGACGATGGAGCCGGATAAGCGCCGCCTCGCGTACCAGAGCTTCGAGAACAGTGGGGGTCGTCTCATGCGCGATACGATCTGCTTTTGTCACCATATCAACCACGCGCGGACCTCGAGTCGCTATCAGGTCATCGTCGAAATACGATCGCACGCGATCACGCAAGGAAGTTGCTTTGCCGATGTACAGAATCTTGCGCCCCTGTTTAAAGAGATAGACGCCGGGGACGTCCGGCAAATTGAATTTATTTAGTTCGCTTTTTTGCATGACGTCGTAACGCTTTCGCTAGATACTCGCCCGTGTACGAGCCTTCCGTGTCTGCAACCTCTTCGGGTGTGCCTTTTGCAATAATTTTTCCGCCACCGGCGCCTCCTTCGGGACCAAAATCAATCACGTAGTCGGAACTTTTGATCACGTCGAGATTATGTTCGATAACTACTACCGTATTGCCGCGGAGCACGAGCTCCTGGAGAATCTCAATAAGCTTGCGGACATCCTCATAGTGGAGCCCTACTGTTGGTTCATCGAGCAAGTAGATCGTCTTCATAGTCATCGAACGATAGAGTTCGCTCGCTATCTTCACGCGCTGCGCCTCACCACCAGAGAGTGTCGTCGCGCTCTGTCCAAGAGTGAGGTACTCGAGGCCGGTCGAATTGAGGCTCATCAGGCGGTCGGCAATCGCGGGAATATCACCAAAGAACTTTTCTGCTTCCTCGATAGTCATTTGAAGCACTTCGTGAATAGTTTTTCCACGGAAAGTAATCTCCAGAGTCTCTTTCATAAACCGCTTACCCATACAAATGTCGCACGTCACATACACTGTCGGCAGGAAGTGCATCTCGACTGCAATCGAGCCATTCCCTTGGCACGCTTCACAACGACCACCGGGAACGTTAAAGGAAAATCGGCCAGGCTTCCAGCCTCGTGCACGCGATTCTGAGGTTGCGGCAAAGAGGTCACGGATGTGAGTAAAGGCTCCGGTATAGGTTGCCGGATTTGAACGCGGCGTTCGCCCGATAGGCGACTGATCGATTAGAACTGCGCGCCCAACATACTCGGTACCAGTGAGTGACGCAATATGTTCAAGCTTTGCCTCGCGGCGCATGAAGCGTCCAGCAATATTGCGGTGGAGGATGTCGTAGAGAAATGTCGACTTCCCACTTCCCGAAACGCCAGTGATGCAGACAAGCTTCCCAAGCGGTACATCGATATTCTGATTTACGAGATTGTGCAGTGTCGCGCCACGTACTTTTATCCAACCTTTCTCACTTGAACGACGCGTCTCGGGTATTACTACCTCTTTCTCTTGGCGCAAATACGAGAGAGTGAGAGAGCCGCTCTCATTTTCTTTTGCGGTCAGAAGATCATCCAGCCAGCCGGATGCAACCACCGTACCTCCGTGAACTCCAGCTCCCGGACCAATATCAATGAGATAGTCAGCAGAATAAATCGTGTCCTCATCGTGCTCGACGACGATGATTGTATTCCCAAGCTCTTTCAAAACAAGCAGCGTCTTGATGAGGCGATCATTATCGCGTTGGTGGAGCCCAATGGTCGGCTCATCAAGCACATACAGCGCGCCAGTAAGCCCGCTACCGAGCTGTGAAGCAAGTCGGATACGCTGCGCTTCTCCACCCGAAAGTGTCGCCGCCGAACGATTGAGCGTAAGGTAATCGAGACCAACGTTCAACATGAACGAGAGGCGACTATTGATCTCTTTGAGGATTGGCGCGGCAATGTCTTTTTTCATCTCCGAGAGCTCGATAGAATCCACGAAATCTTTTGCTTCCTTGATCGACATGTTAGTGAAGTCCACAATGCTTTTCCCAAGAGTCTTGTCTTTCTTAGACTTTAGAAAAACCCGAAGTGCCTCTGGACGAAGACGCTTCCCCGCACACACTGGACAAACTTCCTCTGAAAAAAGCGACTCCGTGCCGAGACCATGGCAGGCTGGGCATGCACCATACGGTGAATTGAAAGAGAAGAGGCGCGGTTCGACTTCGGGGAACGATGCTCCATCGTCCGGACAAATAAACTTCGATGAAAGAGTTTCGAGTGTGCCATCGGCGTGCTGAATCTTCACAAGGCCGTCCGACTGCTTCAGTGCGAGCTCGAGCGCTTCCGAGAGACGCTCGCGCGCGCCCACCGTCGTGCGAGCAAATTCAGAAACGAAGATAGAGTCCACAAGTACATCGATGCTGTGCTGCTTATTGCGGTCGAGTACTATTTTTTCGCGTAGCGACTGTGCCTTTCCGTCGATAACGACTCGCTCATATCCTTTGCCAAGCAGGTCGTAGAGCAGCTGGTAGTACTCACCCTTCCTACCGACAACAACTGGCGCGTAAATAGTGACCGCAGTCTTATCTACTGCAACACCCATAACTTGCGCCCCCTCAAACGTTCCTGTGCCCTTTCGCTTCATTTCCACGCGAGTGAACACCATCTTAATCATTTCCTCTTTTGAAAGTCGCACAATTGGCACGTCATGATGAACGCAGTAGGGCTGCCCCGCGCGCGCATAGAGAACACGCAAATAGTCGTAAATTTCAGTAACCGTTGCAACCGTCGAGCGTGGATTATTCGACCGACTCTTTTGGTCTATGGAAATTGCTGGCGAGAGACCCGTAATCTCGTCGACATCCGGCTTTGCCATCTGATTAAGAAATTGTCGGGCGTAGGCAGAAAGCGATTCGACATAACGTCGCTGCCCTTCTGCAAAAATAGTATCGAACGCAAGCGAGGACTTCCCGCTTCCTGAGAGACCAGTAATCACCGTCATGGCACCGCGCGGCATTTCGACCGAAATATTCTTTAAATTATGGGTGCGCGCGCCCTTCACCGTAAGCCAATCGCTTCCGTGTCTGTGCTCGCGTCCCTCTGATTTGGTCTTTTTCATGCAAACTTCCTGCCCGTGGCGGGGCAGGTACGATGTGACTATACCACTTTTCTATGAACCAGGAAACGTTTTGTGTGGATTGATTCTGCTATCTACCGAGTCAATTTCCCAAGCGGGGTACACGAAACTGTCCCGAGACATCTATCAAAACAACTTGATTGAGTGCTTATTTGACTAATACAGGTAGAACCTTCGATAGGACCCCCATCACAATTCCCGGGACATTGGTAGACCGATATTCCCCCTCCTTGGGTTATCGTTCCATTCACCTGTAAATTCCCAGGAATAGTCGGATTATCTGTCTTGGCCCATGACTTAACAGTAGGATCAGTCTCTGCTCCAGCACCCGCCGCCGCTGTTGTTTGGACAGTGCCGTCAGGGAACTTGATTCCACCACTCATCGACTGAATGATTCCATTGACTGAGAGTTTCTGGCTCGGACTCACCGTCCCAATGCCGACGTTGCCATTTTGGATAATGAGGCCATTGGTCGCATTCCCCGTATTAATGAGAAGTCCGCCTCTCTTTATGTCAACGGAAGGACCTGTGGTGAGCGGCGCGTAAGCGTTGCTCGCTGGCGGAGAGGAAGTTGGAGGGGTCCATGTTTGAGCATAGGTCTGAAGCCCGAGGGAGAAGAGGAGAGTCCCGGTAACGAGAGCTATTTGCGAGAGGATGCGGTGAAGGTTCATATGATGTAAGGAATTAGAATTCTTGGAAAGAAGGCAGGAGATTCACAACTACAGACCTGGCGACCGATGAATCGCCAGCCTGACACGTAATAGTGAAGGTGGACTGCCTGCTTATCGTAGGGACGGTCTGCGGGGAACCCGTAGAAAAATTATTGCTAGCGTCTGCATCTCCACTTACTGTCGTGAGTCCCGGACCAGATACGATGCAAGACTCTACTCCAGACGCACTCCACGATATGCTCGAGCTACTGCCTGATCTCACACGTGCAGGATTTGCTGAAATCGTCAGAGTATAGGGAGCGAGTACGGTGACTATAGCAGATGCCGGAGGAGAATCTGGACCGCTTCCATTCCTGCAGACGACCTGATAGGGATAGGTTCCGGGAGTGTTGAGCGTTCCTGTCGGACGATTGCCTGAAGGACCTCCTGCAGTAAAGCCGGTGCCGGTACAAGAAGTGGCGTTAGTGGAAGACCAATTGAGATCTGCAGATCCACCCGGAGCGATAGTGTCCGGAGAAGCATAAAGAAATGCCTGTGGCGAGGTAGCCCCGGAGCATGGTCCCGAGCAAATACCAAAGACACCGTATGGTACACCGTTTATAGTACCGCCCATACTAATTGCACCTACCGTATCAGAACCCCATGCGAAGCCGCTCCAGGCGCCAGTGGAATTACTTTGTGTAACGCCGTATAATACAGAACCATCAACCGAAGTACCCGAGAGAGCAATCCAACCGTCCCAACCGCCGCTATTTGGATCAAGCGCTCCGCTGCATGCATCTTTATCGGCAAAGGCCGCACAAGCACGTGCCCACCCACTCAAATTTCCAGTTGATAAATCGACCCGCGGAGCACAGGAGCCAGATGGACAACCAGAAACCGCAGCCGAATTAAAACTGATCCACCTAATGTTTGAAGACCATGCATAGCCGGAAAGCGCTCCAGTGCCTGGATTTTCCGAGACTCCATATCCTGCCCCATTAAAACTAATCCAGCCGATATTTGAAGACCATGCCCAACCGGTAACAGCCCTACCGCCAGACTGTGCCTGTGCAGAAATACCTCCGAACACTACAAAAAGCACTGCCGACACACCTATGAGAATCGAGAGGTTGCGAGGGCGGGAAATGAATGTGGAAAGCATTGGCATGTTGTTATTCTGTTGAAGTCAGCGAATCAAGCACAGTAGTATCGATAGGCTTCACATTTTTCTTTGCCGGGGATGAGGTAAGATTCTTGAGTACAGCTGGGCTCAGTGTCGGAGAAGAGGTCGCGGTCGATGTGAGAGAATCAAGCACGTCTTTTTCTGACAGTTGCTGTTCTGTTTTTTCTGGTGCTGTGACAGTGGAGCCTGATGAGAATGGAAACCAACCGTAGAGCCAACTCATCCAGAGCCACACGAACACACATGCAACCACAATCAGGAGAATTAATGTCCGCCCCCCGATTCTTTCGGAGAAATATTTTTGATCATGTAGTTCATTCATTGTGTGTGTGGATTAAGGGGTACGGCTCACTGTCCCATCACGGCAAGGGAGTGCCTGGAACAGTACAATACCAGTCCCAGTAATTGTGATCATAACCTGATCCGCCAAGTGACGAACAATACCTTTGCGCCGCGTTCATGGAGCCACCGTTGTCATCGTGGGTGCTATCCCAAGCGCAAGTTGGTTGTGAGGTTATTTGGCCAGTACAGTTGCTCCACAACTGGCCAGGAGGGCTTGCTGTGGGCATCTGGTACATTTGGATCGGGCTGGTGGTAGTGAAGGTTCTCCAGCCCGGCGCTACCGGCAGCGCAGAGGTATCGGCGTCAGTGGCGCAATACTGCAGAGTATCTAACGCCTGATTATAACGCACGGTACCGCGCTTGGCGTTATCACAGGTGAGGCCGGAATTTCCTATTTTGACTTCCCCCGCGACATCGAGGCGAGCCGTTGGATTCGTCGTGCCGATACCGACTCTGCCATTCTGCACAATAAGAGCAGTAAGAGCATTGCCTGTACCGAGAATGAGCCCGCCCGTTTTTACTTGTGCGGTTGGACCAGTGGTGAGCGGCGCGTATGCATCAGCGTTTGGAGGTGGGGCGGTCGGCGGAGTCCATGTTTGAGCATACGTCTGAAGTCCGAGGGAGAAAAGGAGAGTTCCGGTAACGAGAGCTATTTGCGAGAGAGCGCGGCGAAGGTTCATATATTGAGCAGTATACACCGCATCTCAATCGCGATTTTTCTTGCTGAAGCAACTCTGTGGATAACAAGCTTTATGACCCGCTCAACGCTTTGCGTGCACGCGGTTTCTTCTTTGGTCCATTCCCTTCTAGCTTATAGAGTTCATCACGGATGAGCGCGGCGGTTTCAAAGTCCAACTGCTCCACTGCCTCTGCCATTTCTTCCCTCTTCCGTTTAATGAACGCAGCAGGATCGTCTTTGTACGCGAGTGTGTCGAGTACGAGAAGTTCATCAATAGTCCGCTGGTGCTCCGTGCGCATCGATGCCGCGATGTCGTGAATTTCTTTTTTAATCGACTGTGGCGTGATGCCGTGCTTCTCGTTATACGCAACCTGAAGCGCGCGGCGACGATTTGTCTCGCTAATAGCTCGATCAAGCGAGCCCGTCATAGTATCGGCATAGAGAATAACGCGACCAAGAACATTGCGAGCCGCGCGACCGATAGTCTGAATGAGTGATGTCTCGCTGCGCAAGAAACCTTCTTTGTCGGCATCGAGGATGCCGACAAGTTCAACTTCGGGAAGATCGAGGCCTTCACGCAAGAGATTTACGCCAATCAAGATATCGAATATGCCTTTACGAAAATTGGTAAGTATATCGATACGATCGATCGTCTTCACATCCGAGTGAAGATACTCGGCCTTAATACCCTTCTCGCGCAAAAATGAGGAGAGGTCTTCAGCCATCTGTTTAGTAAGTGTTGTAGCAAGTACACGACCGCCACGCTTGATAACTGTCACTGCCTCAGCGATAAAATCGGCTATCTGTCCTTTATAACCACCTGTTTCGCTCACGGCACGTACCGTAAGTTCGGGATCAATAAGACCAGTCGGGCGGATAATCTGCTCGACAACCTGCTCGGAATGTTCGCGCTCGTATGCCCCTGGTGTGGCACTCGTATAAATGACCTGCCCGGTGCGCTCCTCAAACTCTTCAAACCGAAGCGGACGATTATCGCGCGCAGAAGGGAGACGGAAGCCGTACTCGACAAGCGTATCCTTGCGCGACTTGTCGCCTGCATACATACCACCGATTTGCGAAACGGTCACGTGTGACTCATCGATGACAGTGAGAAAATCTTTTGGAAAATATGAAAGGAGCGTATAGGGTGGCTCGCCAGGCGAACGCCCATCGAAGTGGCGGGAATAATTTTCGATGCCGCTCGTGTATCCAAGCTCGCGAATGAGCGCAAGGTCGTGCAGCGTACGACGCTTCAATCGCTCATGCTCCAATGGCTTCTCTTCACGCTTAAACTTCGCAAGCTGCTCCGTCAGCTCGAGCTTGATATTCTCAATGGCGCGCAAACGATCTTCTTCATTTGTAACAAAGTGTTTCGCTGGAAAGACGAAGACTGACTCCGAGGTCGCGATACGCGCGCGCGAAACTGGGTCAAGTTTATCGAGCGAGGCAATGACATCGCCATCGAAGATTACGCGATAGATCGAGCGCTCGTTGACTGGCATGAACTCAAGCGAGTTACCGATAGCGCGCAGCTGCCCTGGATTAAGGTCTGCAATTGTCCGCTCGAAATAAATGCCGATAAGTTTTCGAATGAGAGCCGCACGGTCTTCAACGGCGCCCTTTTCTATCTTCACATGCACCTTTTCATATTCCTCAGGCGAACCGAGACCATAGATAGCCGAGACTGAGGCAACAATAATAACGTCTTTACGAGTGAGAAGTGCCTGTGTTGCAGCGTGACGCAAACGATCTATCTCGGCATTAATCATCGCCTCCTTCTCAATATAAGTATCTGAATGTGCGATGTATGCCTCCGGCTGATAATAGTCATAGTACGAAACAAAGTAATGCACGGCGTTTTCGGGGAAAAATTCTCGATACTCTTGCGCAAGCTGAGCCGCGAGTGTCTTATTGTGCGCGAGGACGAGCGTCGGCTTATCATATTTTGCTATGACGTTCGCCACGGTAAACGTCTTTCCGCTTCCAGTCACGCCAAATAGAGTCTGGTGTCGCAGACCTTTTTGTAATCCCTTCTCAAGTGCAGTTATGGCGTTTGGCTGATCGCCTGCTGGGGGGAAAGGTATATGGAGTTTAAAGTTTGCCATGACAATGGAGTGTAGCATTTTGCAGGTTTCTATAAAAATGAAAGCGAGCAGATTAAACATCTGCTCGCGATTTCTTCAACTATGTGAGTCACTATCTTAAAATTGTATTTGTCATAGGGTCGACCGGTGACGTCTCCCTTTGAAACCATTCGTCCATACACTCCGAATATGCTTTTGCTTTTGCATATTTCAACATGATTGCCTTAGCTTTTGCCGAGGAAAGCGTGTCTAGAGCATCCCGAAAGACTGGCTCTGATACGATAACCTGGATATTACACAAGCTATCGAAAAGGACCGCCTGTACTCCTTCAGCAGACTCAGTTGATACTTTCGAATCTTTTTTCATCTGGACATCGGCCGCAAACGACAGGCTCGAAAGCACAAGACCCAAAACTGCAATTGTTGAAATGAAGAATACTTTCATAAGACCCTCCAATGTTCGGGTTGTGAACGACAATTTCAAGCTGAAACTTCCGAAAAAAGAATAGCATGTATACTGTATATGTCAATATCCCCGATACACTGCCGGAAAATGAAAGCGAGCAGATTACATAATCTGCTCGCTTTATGGTCCGGGCCGGGCTATTTTTTCTCTAGCGTCAGCTCGTGGCGATGCCGTTTGTACGTAAGATCGCGTCCTAACTCCTCATCGAAGCATCCGAGATATATCACGGCTGTTGCATGCATGATCATCGCATTACCAATCTCCTCCGATGAAGCTGCCTTGCTCGAAGTCTGAAGGCGCGGCATAGCTTTCTCGACCTGCTCGCTGCACTTCTTGTGAAGCTGCAGGATCTTTTCTTCCACTGCGCGAACCAGATATTTCGGCGGATCCTCAGCGACCGGCTCAACAGCAAACGAAGCTGCCGGAAACAAGGCGGCGATGAGAGCGGCTAAGATGATGAACGTGGTGCTCATGACTCCCTCCGATCAGTAAGGTTAGGTAGTAGCGAAAAACATCTACAGTAAATTATAAATGTACATATACAATATGTCAATACCCTCGGGGTGCCGCTAGTCTAGGCCAGAATGCCCGCCGCTTTCCTATATAAATGAAAGCGAGCAGATTGCATAATCTGCTCGCTCTATGGATGAGACGAATTATTTAGCACTCAAATCGCTTGACGGAAGAGTCTTAGCTGCCTCGACCCAGAACTCAAGAAGGGCTTGAAAGCCAGCAGCTGCCTGATCATTAGCAATTAGATAAGGGCGTCCGGGATTATTAACGAGCACCACACGCAACTCAGCCTTAGAGTTCGTCAGATACATAATGAGGGGAGCACTTTCTCTTATCTCTATGAGGACGATATCGTCAGTGTTCGGTTTCAGGCTCACGACAAAATAACACTCGCCATCGGGAAGCACGGAAGATACGTTTTTCGTTGGTATACTTGAGGCAGTTACTTCCAGCCCCAGAAGCCTTGCGGCATTAGGACCAATAGTGGACTGCTCAGAGTTGGTGAGAGTGTATTCCCGAAGACGCATGAACGCATCACCACTAAGCTCTAAATCGAGCGGTGAGACGTCCACACCAGGGGTGACATTCCGCAATGAATCGATATCGATAGGAGAGCGCGTAATGGCCGCAAACAAGGAACCAGGAAGCAGCGAAGTAAGAACGATGGCAATAGCGATCAATGCATTCATGATCCCCTCCCCCGTGAATATTGTTTAGTACGGTTTAGAAAAGAACCGCGAACAGCCGTCTCTATGGAACCACTCTAGATATTCAAAGTCAATATCCTCGATATTTTTCTATAAAATCCGATCGGTATTGCTCGAATCGTCCATCAAGTATCGCTTGACGCGCACCAGCAACGAGATTCAAAATGAATCCGACGTTATGCATTGATGCGATGACAGCCCCGAGCATCTCGCCACTCCGCAGAAGATGAGATACGTACGCCCGAGTGAACGATTCTGTACCTGGTATGGAAAGTTCCGGATCAAGCGGAGAAAATTCAGTACGATATTTTTCATTCTTCAAATGCATGACGCCGCGCTTCGTGTAGATAGAACCATGGCGACCCAGCCGTGTCGCTGCGACACAGTCGAAGAGGTCCATACCTCCTGCGATACCTTCAAGAATATCGCCTGGCTCACCAATACCGAGAAAGTGCCGCGGTAATTCTTCAGGGAGTTCACCTACAGCAGCCGAGAGCGCGCCACGCATATCCTCTTTTGAAAATGAGCCGCCGACGCCGACGCCATCGAAACCCAAGCGAACAATTTCGCGGGCCGATTCTTTGCGCAAGTCTTCGTGCCGACCACCCTGCACGATGCCGAAAAGCGCTTGCTTCCCTACCGCACCAATGTTTTGTCGGTGAGCTTTCAGGGAACGCTCTGCCCAGCGATGAGTGCGCTCCATCGCCTCTCTCTGGTACGCATATGGTTCAGTCGGCGAGGTGCATTCGTCAAATGCAAAAAAGATATCTGCGCCAAGAGCATGCTGGATTTCGACCGAGCGCTCGGGAGTGAAGCGATGTAGCGAACCATCGAGATGCGAGGTAAATGAAACTCCCTCATCGTCGATGACTGCGAGCTGACCATGCTGACTTGCTACTCCTTCGTCATATACGGCAACAGACTCTTCTTGCGGAGCGTCTTCTTTTGTAAATTTTGAAATAGTCTTGCCAAAAGCGGCACCAAGCGAGAACACTTGGAAGCCGCCCGAGTCGGTCATGGTGGGACCCTCCCAGCCCATAAACTTCCCAAGCCCGCCGGCATCTTTGACGATCTTTTCGCCCGGCTGCAGATAGAGATGGTAGGTGTTAGCAAGTACGACTTCAGCACCAAGAGCCTCAAGAGAGCTCGGCAGAATACCCTTCACATTTGCTTTTGTGCCGACCGGTGCAAAGGCGGGCGTGCGAATAGTGCCGTGAGGCGTGGTAAGGGTACCCGCACGTGGGGGGGGGGGGGGGGGCGGGGGGGGTGGTGGGGGGTGGGGGTGGGGCAAATAAGAGTTAACTAATATCTATGATTAAATTTATT
>CAYHIQ010000001.1:13359-39734 GCA_964356775.1 uncultured Candidatus Saccharibacteria bacterium
TACACTTTTGTTTGGGCCCGCCCGGGCGATGGGGGGGGGGGGATACGGGCGCGGGGCGGGGTCTCCGGGCACCCCCCCGGCCCCCCCGGGGGGGGCCCACGTTTCTCTATCTTGAAATCAATCGAACTCATTACTTCTTACCTTAACGTATCTAATCGGTATTGACAATACTGTAATAATCGTGTATCCTTTGCCTTAGAAAGAACGTACTTATTCTGGTCAAAAACTAAACAAAGGGGGTTTGTTATGGGTAAAGGGTTCGGTGCAGTTGTTCTAATTGTGGCATTTCTGGCCATAGGATGCGTAAGTCAAGGTGAGCGTATTTTGACTAGGGTCACGATGCCTGATGGCGAAAAAGCAACCATCGTGTCGTACAACAACAACGTTCCAAAAATGTTTCTCAAGGATTATGCGATGAGCTATATCGTCGGCGGGGAAAGTCCCACCGATAAACAGCTTGCCGCCGTTACTGAAGTCGAACGGGCCTGCACAGAACATACGCGTATTGTCCACCCACACGTTGCTGTGACGATCGGAACGTATGCGGTCTTGTTTGGTGGGGCCGGCGCTGCAGGAGGCGCTCTCGGCGCTCTCGCTTTCCCGGGTGCGATAGTAGGTCAATACGCAGAGTACGCAGCGGCTGCGGGAGGTACCTTCGGAGCGGTGTATGGAGGAACCATTAACGGGGGGAAAAATTACACATTCCAGAGTTGTGGCAGAGAGTTGTTGCACCGCTTTCCGAAGTATGGAGTGCAGGCTACAATCGATAGTCCCACCCCGTAGTAATTCGAGAAAAACAAACGAAATGGGCGGGAATCATATGATTCCCGCCCATAACTTTTTGCGAAGCTTATTTAGCACCCTTCTGCACCTTCAAAAGTTCTACCTCAAATATGAGTGTGGCGCCTGGTGGAATGACATTCCCAGCTCCCCGGTCGCCATACGCGAGCGCTGCAGGTATGACGAGCTGGCGCTTCCCTCCCTCTTTCATACCGACAATACCCTCGTCCCAACCCTTGATCACCTGACCAACTCCGAGATTAAAGGTGAAGCCGGTAGTGCCGTGATTCGCAGAAGCATCAAAGATGGTTCCATTTGTAAGCGAGCCGACGTAGTTCACTGTCACAGTATCGCCTGCCGCGGCAGCGGCGCCTGTGCCCACAACTTCATCAGTCACGTTAAGTTCAGTTTCAGTAGGCATGGTAGTGGTTGTGGCTTGGGTATTAGTGGTAATTTCGGGATTCGCCTCAGTTGCGGCAGCAGGTGCCCCAAAAGGCGAAAGGCCCGGAAGAATAAAGAATATAATGATGACGACGAGTGCAAGTGCGGTGGCGATACCAGTCTGTGTTGGCTTCATATTCAATAAATAATAATTACGAAGTAAGTATACTACGGGGCCTGAAAGGCCTTAAACCGCTTCACTTCTTCGGCAACTGCGGCCTTCGCGATATCTTCATGTCCGGGAATCTCGCGATCGAGAAATGTCTTGAGTGCTGTCGGCTCTCCCGCCTGCGCAAGCTTGGCAAATTCGTCGCGCTTATCGTCAGCAAGCTTCCCTACGACCGCAAGTGTCGCAGCTTTGAGCGCTATTTCGCCGAACTGCGCAATGAGCGCATGCTGTTCATCGGTCGGAAGATCTTTGATACCGAGATCAGTCGCGATGAGCGCGGTTAATTCATCTTGCATAGGTGGCATCATAGCATGGGTTATTTAATCTTTTTTACAAATTCTTCAGGTTTTGGTGCATCCATAAACGAGGAGAAGAAACCGAGGAAGCCCCCAGTGCGCACTGGCTCGCCTGGAAGTGCATGACCTTCATACAGAGACCATGGGATTCGGTAATTCCCACTGTCGTCTGTGCCATACACAATTTTATCAGGATTCTCAGTGAGGAATTTTTGAATTGTCTCTATTTTCTCTTCGATAGAACCGCCGTAAGCGAATAAATGTCCGTCTGCATGGGCGTATATGTGTGGTTCTGTCGCGGAGACGCTGTCAATAGTAAATTGTCCTGCGGTATCTTGATTTCCACCGAAAAGTTTTTCAAAAAATCCCTTTTCTTCCGAAGGTCCTGGAGGCCAGGCTCCGGTTTCTCGAGGGTCGTGCATGGCGTTTTGAAGTTCAGATAATTTTTGTTCTTCTAATTCACTCATCGGATGGCCGTCTATAGGATCGAGTCCATGGGGAGCCTCCACTAGATTTGCATCTGGGATGCCCCCATGAATCCGATTTGTGAACTCAGTCTGATATTTTTCAAAAGCAATCCGTTCATCGACCGAAAAATTACCTACCTGCTTTTCAAGATTGTTAATTTGTTCGGTAGTTAATGAATCCTTAAACCTAGACGCGTACTGTTCCGCAAGGCTCTTTATTTCCTCCGAAGGCAGAGGAGTGTCTCCAACATGGCCACCTTCGTAAGCAGGCATTCTCCCCAGTTCAGCGTCGCTTACGGCCGAACTCTGTTCGGGAGTAGGAATACTTTCCTCTGGGCCGGGGAGATCTGAAGAAGTCGATTCGGAACCGTCTGGTATGGAGTTCAGGATTTTTGCCTGCTCATCAACTAATTTCTGCATTCTTTCTATAGCTTCATGAGCTTTTGCTATATGTTCATCAACTTCAGGATCATAGAGAGGAACTTCTGGCGCACTAAACTTGCTCGAGAGGTCGTTCGAGTACTGATCGAAAAAATATCGTTCCCTAGGTGTAAGACTCGCAATGTGATTGTCGAGGACGGCCTGTTCATTCGGCGTCAGGTGTTTCAAAGAATTTTCTGCAAGAATCCTCAATTGGCCATCGCCTTTTGCTTCAGCGAAAAGTGCCGGATCCAAAGTTTGCACAGTATGCACCTGATCGAGGGGAACCTCAGCCGATGAATTAGAGAGACCGAGGGAGGATGATGATTCGGAACCATCCGACATGGTGTTCAGGACCTGTGCCTGCCCTGCGGCTGTTTGCTTCATCCTTTCAATCGCCGCCTGAGCTTTTGCTATATGCTCATCAACCTCAGGGTTGAGTATGTTGTGTGGCTCAAAATCGCCTTCCGGCATATCCGGTATGGGTGCGAGATTTTCTAGTGCGTCTGTACTGGGCGCAAGAGCCTCTAACTCCTCCGAAGTAAGAGGGAGATCGGGATGTACAGAATCGTACCCGCGCATATGACCGAGCCATTCACGCGTATTGCCGACCCACTCACCCGGATTATGAATCCACTCACTGTTTGCGGCAGCTTTCAACCCCTCGACGCCCAAGTATACGGCTCCTGACGTGGCCAACATATACCCTGCGGCATACAAAGTTGCACGTTTATTTTTTTCCCATTCAGACTTCCCCGCAAGCCTGTGCTCCGGATTTGCGGCTATTTCTGCATCAAGCTTTTTGCGCTTGTTCATACCCATGCCGATAGCGCCAATGAGACGCTGGCCCCATAGAGCCGCAGTAAATCCAGTCGAAATAATTGCCGGCGCTCCTGCAGAAAATGCGGTGCCAGCCATAAGAGCTCCAGTGATGGCAAGTTTCTGCCACCCCTTCAATTTATTGTATTGCTCGATTTTACTACCAACATATCCTACGAACACAGGACCATATTCCTTCGCCTTCTCTCCCAATTGCTCCGAACGTTTTGCAAGATTCGCTTTTAAATTTTCGATTCGCTCTCTCTTTCCCTCGCTATTCTTTTCTCCGAAGATGAGGCTGTACAATTCCTCTTTCCACTCCGCGCGTGTCGTTGGCTTCCATGTGCTGCCCCGCTCCTCTGCAGGCATAGGCACATCTAATTCGGATAGATATTTTTTCTGCTCAGGAGTAAGCAACGTGCCCTCTGGGGCTTCTTCATGTGACACTATGGACGCATCCACACCAAAATCTCTGGCTAGACTCTCCTTCCGTGCCCGGGTGAAAAAGGCCCCTTCGCTTGTAAGCACTGGTTCCTCTTTTGATACAGCTCCTACAACTCTTGGCGCGAGTACGGGTTCTGCTTTGTCCACACGAGAGACACCAACTTTATTTAAGTCATTCAATTCTTCAAGCGAAACAATTCTTGTTATAGCTTTTCCACCTCCAATATCTTTCAAAACAACAATATCTTTATCGTCACCTCCCGTAACAAACCAACCATCTTCTACGTCTCCTGAACTTCTTTTAACCTTCACTTCTATGAGTTTCCTGCTTTTAACAGCCCGATAAATATTTTCTGGTGTCAATTCCTCAAAGAGGTTTCTCTCTGTGGGCGCCGACATATCCTCGGCAGTATTAGAATCTGTAATCTCTGCGGTTGATTCTTGAGGTGATTTCGGTGGCTCCACATCTTTTCTTCCCTTCTGCCAGTCCTCCACGCTCTTGATAAGACCTTCTTCAAATTTCTTCAGCTCTTCCTCCGAGCCGTGAGGAAGATTCACTGGTACTTTAGATGCTTCGACACTCTTCACCTCGTCATGTACTTTGTTATCGTCAACTTGATTTGGTTCAAGGATTGCTTTCTCTTTATGTATTTCTGGTTCATTCACATGAGATGACGAAACGATGGTTTTGAGTTTCTCAAATACCTCCTTGTCGAGCTTTTTTGAAGCTACTGCCATTATTTTTTCAACTGCTTCTGGAGATGCACTTTTGCCTCCAATATCATTGAGGTAATTTAGAAACATTGCGCCAGTTAGTCTTTTTTCAGCAGCAATTTTAGCAAGAACCATTTCGAGCTGGGTATCGCTTACGGTCTCTTTTGTTAATGGAGTTTCATTGAAAAGTTCCTCGGGTGAAAATCCTGGTTTAAAATTGAGAGTATTAAATTTTCCGAGCTGACTCTGCAAGTGCACATCGTTTTCTCTACTGATTATGCGCTTCCCCAGCTGCTCTGGCTGGATTTCTTGTTTGGCTTCAGGGACATTCCCTTTTGACGCTTGAGCTATAAGTCGCTCCAGCTCCGGATTGGGAGCGGGCTCCGGACTTTCTTCCTTCTTTTTCCTTCGTGGGGGTTTCTCGGACATAGCTTATTTCGCGAGATAGCGTTCGCGTATCATATTTTCGACTGTAGCACGGTCGCGGCCGTAGGTGAGCGACGAGAGGTGGACAAGATCGTCTATCTGGGCTGGATTTGTCTGCGGCAAAGGCGGGGTTTGCATATCAAATGGCTTCTGCGGTATTCCCTTCGCCAGAATCTTCACGTACGCATTATAATTTTCTATATTGACGAAATCGAGCGCTTCAAACACTGGTGCGAATTGCTTGGCAAAAAATTCGGCATCTTCTTCGCCGGTGCGGAAGACGGCCATGTTACCCACGTTCCCGAACACTGCATTACGCGTCTTCTCTTATATCTGTGTGAGGAACTTGTGCGCCACCGTGAGCGCGAGCTTGTATTTGCGCGCTTCGGAAAGAATGCCAGGAATCGAATCGGTCGTGACGTTCTGGAACTCATCAATATAGAGATAGAACGGCGGATATGGCGCGCGAGGGTTGTCCGCACGAGAGAGCGCAGCCATGAAGAGCTTCCCGACGATGATGAGACCAAGAAGGTTCGCATTCTTCTCGCCGAGACGGCCTTTGGAGAGATTGATGAGGAGAATCTTCTTGGTGTCCATCACTTCACGGAAGTTAAAGGAAGACTCTTGCTGTCCCACTATCGGACGAATGAAATCGTTTGCGGTAAAGTCATCGAACTTGTTGGTGATGTAGGGCACGATATTTTCGAGTGCTGCATCCCCGCCGGCTTTCGTCGCGATCTCGCTCCAAAATTGGTTCACCACCAGATTCATACTCTTCGCAAGTTTCTGCTCTCGAAACTCCTTGTTAGAAAGGACGCGGGCGATATCGAGTATAGTCGAGCCGCTACTTGGATCCTCCATCACAAGCAGGGTCGCATTGCGGAAGTACTGTTCGAAAGCCGGCCCCATAGACTCGGGCACATCCCCGTACAAACGACGGAAGATCATTAAGAGCTCATTCACTATGAACGTCTTCTGCTCAGGACGCGAGAGATCGTATTCAAGGAAGTTGAGTGAGAATGGGCGCGAGAGATCCGCGGGATCAAAATAAATAACATCTTTGTATCGTTCAGGCGGAATCGCAGCGAGAATGTCCAAGATATCGGAACCATGCGGATCGATAAAACAGCAGCCCTCGCCGTTCTTAATGTCCTGCACGATCATCGACTTCATGAGTCCCGTCTTACCAGTACCCGTCTGACCGATGATATAAAGGTGCCGCAATCGATCTTCTGGAGCGAGATAGAGATGTGTCTCCTGTCCGCGATAGTTATTGGTACCGAGAAGTACTCCGGTCTGCGACAGCGAGAGGGGCGCGGGCGCATGGGTAAAGCGCGCCTGCTTCAAGTGAGGCGAGCTCTCGATACCAGACGGTGGAAAGTGGTAAATAGTCGTGAGCTCGCGAAGCGAGAGCGGGAGCGTATGCACCGCGTCCGGCAAACGGAATGAGAAATCATTGAGGATTTCTTGCGCGTGTCGCGGAGCGGCGCGCGTGAATGTGAATCGATTCCCTTGCGTATTTGCGAACTGATTAAATGCTGCTTCAATTTCTCCGAGTACCTGGCCAGCAGTATGCCCATCCTTTGAGGAGGCCACAAGCCGCAGTGTCACACCGACAATGGGCGCTGCAATTTTCTTCTCCACCTGTTCAATGTGCGCTTTGTTTGCCTCGATCTGACGCGTCTCGGCTTCCTTCGCCTTTACTACATCTTTCGGCTTGTTTGAAAAAAGAGTTCGCCCAATGTCGCGCGCAAAGGCGCCAAAAGCCGTCTCAGGCATACTGAACGCCGAAGAATGCTTCTCGCCTTTACGCAGAGCTTGAAGGATTTTGCGATAATGCTTCACGTGCCGTTCTCCGCGTGGCTCGATGATGATCTGGAGCGCAGCACCTTCGCCAATGTGTTCTATCTTAGCAAACGCATTTGTAATCGCATTAATCGGATCATAGTCGAAATCGATATAGTCTTTAAGAGGTAATGCGGGATTCTCTGCAAAGGTTGCCGTAGAAGCGAGTGAGACGCCGCCCGACGCGAAAATGTTGTAATCAGCAGGCTGCGGCACTAGATGCGCATCGGGAAATATCGCAAGAAGCTGTTTTTCAAAAAGATTGCACTTGCTGTTTGGCACTGCTGCGTAGAACTGAAGCTCGGGACTGTCAGCGGGCACCGCGAGCTCGAGCGCATAGTAATGAGGCTCGCCGGGACTTGCATCTTCTACCGAAAGAAGGCCGGAATAAAATTGTTCCATGCCAGAAATAAGCTCCTTGAGAGTCTTTGTACGGTCGTTTGCTTCTGTATTTTTTGGCCCCGGAAGGGCTATTTCGTACAGAGTCATTTTAAGCGCCTGGAAGCGTGGGGCTTTTTCGTCATATCCGGGAGCCATAAGACCAGCTGCAACGTAACGCACCAAATACCGATGAAAATCGTCTGCAATATGTGGATCGTGAAGCTTTTCGAGCACGCCAAGCGCGTTTTTAATTCCCTTCTCCTCCATCGTCTGCTGCAGACTCTTGATGGCCTGCTCGCTCCCGCCAAGATTAAGTTCGGTAAGTATCTTATCTGCGGTTCCGCTCGTAGCCGTTTCGCTCATACGATACTCAGGCGCAAGCACTTCCGCGGGCGCAGATGCGTGCTCGTGAATCTGTTCCGAAATAATTCTCACCCGTTCGTCAGCCCCTCCTCCGGCGAGCTCCGCCTCTTTACGCGTCACCTGCTCGCGTAAATACGCAAGCTCTTGTTCGGGCGTGGACAACTTCGGTGCTGATTCCATTTCCTATAGTATAGGGCATAGATGCTCGCATGAAGAGATTATGGTTGTGCATCAATGGTGAATTAGGTACAGTCAGTCTGGTTAGCGTGCGGTTGAACCTTGTCATTTTCCGCGTTTCAAGAAAGGAGGTGTCCCGTGTCGAAGCCCAATGATGACCCGCTCGCTATCTTCGGTCATGTCTGGGGAGCTTCCGGCGTCCAAGGATTTTTCGGCGAAGGCTATTGGTACCAGAAACTGTTCGCCTGCACCATTCCCGGGTACTCTTTCAGAGGAGTCACCTTCGTAGCGAAAACCGTCACTGCGAATCCTACCGCCGGCAATATGCCGCTCACAGAAGATGGCATCTCGCCGATGCATATGCGGCCTGACTGCATCAAGATCGGGCTCTGGCAATTGCTCCTGGGCGTCATGCTGAATGCCGTCGGTCTCTCGAATATCGGCATCAACGCCCTCGTAGATAAAGGTATCTGGCAGACCATCACCGAACCGTTCATGATCTCGGTGATGGCCGTCGGTGCGACACGGAGGGATCGGAAGATGGAGATGCGGATGATCGCGAGATCCCTCAGGGAGCTCATTCCGAAACTCCAAGCCCCTATCGCGATCCAGCTCAACCTCTCGTGTCCGAACACGGCACACAGGGCGACGCGACGCGAATTAGTAGAGGAGACGCTCGTTCATCTCGCTATCCTCTCCAAGCTCGGCGTGCCACGCGTCGTGAAGATCAACGTCCTTGCGGATATCGAAGACATGAAGAGAGTCGCGGATCATCCGGCCTGTTCCGGCATCGTCGTATCGAACACGCTCCCCTGGAATGCTGTGCCGACATGGATGAGATATCTCTTCTTCGGCAGCGACACCTCACCGCTCGCGCACCTTGGCGGCGGAGGACTCTCGGGCTGGCCGCTCCGATCTCGCGTCTGCAGGTGGATCCGCGATGCGCGTTCGATCGGCATCAGGAAGCACATCAGCGCGGGCGGAGGGATCTTAGGACCCTTCGGAGCATGGAGCGTCTGGAAAGCCGGAGCCGATTCGATCTCGCTCGGCTCCATCGCAGCGATCCGTCCCTGGATGCTCGGACCGACCGTCAGATTCGCTCATCGGCTCTTCCGCTGAAAATGAAACCTGGAAATGTTCTCGAGGAGGGCGCTGGTAATAAACCCAGCGCCCGTACTTTTTATCTGCTAGAATCGACCATAAATGCTCAACTTCCTCTTGGCATGTATACAGCTCGACCCGATGGCTATCCTACAAACAGGGAGCTATCTGGGTGTTGCACTTCTCGTCTTCGCGGAGAGCGGACTTCTTATCGGTATGTTCCTGCCTGGTGATTCGCTCCTTTTTGCGGCTGGACTCCTCGCGGAGAGCGGTTTTTTCTCCATAGGCCCTCTCATGATGGTCGTCGTCGCTGCAGCGATATTGGGCGACTCGGCTGGATATTGGTTCGGCAAGAAAGTAGGCGATCATCTCTATGACCGTGAGGATTCGCGTTTTTTTAAAAAAGAATACCTCAAACGTACTGAGCGTTTCTATAAAAAATATGGCGGTCGTGCCCTCATCCTTGCGCGATTCGTCCCAATTGTACGCACGCTCACACCCATTCTCGCCGGTGCCGGCTCGATGACCTATAGAAAATTTCTTTCGTACAACATCGTCGGCGGAATCTTGTGGGGTGCGGGAATGACGCTTTTCGGATTCCTCTTCGGTTCAATAATCCCGGATAGTGAAAAATACATAGTCCCGATCTCGCTCATCATCATCGTGCTCTCGCTCTTCCCTATCCTCCTCAATATGACTCGCGGCAAGCGCGGAGTCTAAATTCGTACTTCTTTACATTTACTGATAATAGTATTATAGTGTAAGACAGAGGTAGGGGTTCTTTTACGTAGTTTTCAACATCACACTATCAATTGGGAGGCGTTATGAGCAATGAGAGAAATGTTCCTCATGTGGATCTTAATCTCGAGTGTCCAGTCAAAAAGGTGGGAGCGCACGTCAATGTTGACATAAATCTCTTTCGAGAGAAAGGAGTTGTCACTGGGTGCGACCACCTCGATACGGGAGAGGTCTGCGCTCATGATTGCTTGGTGGCACCGGAGGCACACGAGCTGCTTACGCACATCATCACGACCGAGCAGGCCAAGCACAAAAAAGATCTCGGCACGGTCGGCAAAAATGTCATTGGATAAAATTCCTATGACTAGGACCCATCGCCTCGCTGACGAGGCGATGGGTATGATATGTATTGCCATTCATGAAGGGGGAAGTGCATGAGTAAACAAAGGAAAATCGGATTCCAGATAATCGCAATACTACTGTTTTCTTTCGCAGCCGCGACCGTTCTGATTCTCAGCGCAACAGCGAAAAAAGAGACAGAAGTGCAAAAAGTTACGCCAGCATCGCTAGATGAAGTACACATCAAGGTAAATCAAGGTGGGTATTTCTTAGAGGATGGCAGCCATGTGACCGAGGCGCTTCGATTGCCGCGCGGACATCATGTGAAGATCGTCTTTCACTACGCGTACACTGCGGACATGGTGAGTGCGATTCCGCCTGACGAATCTCCTGTGCACCAATTCACTATCCGAGCGAGTGACAGTGCCGGACAAGATACATTTCGCTTGCAAAGTAAGCCATTGTCCCCCGAGAATCCGAAAGTGGAAATGGAGTTTGATGTCGGCCGTGACGGTATAAACAAGTACATGATGTACTGCGATATAAACTGCAACGCGATGGTGCAACTTTTTAAGGAGATCGTGGTTATAGGTTGATCTTTTCAAGCCCCTGGCTACACCTGTAGTCCAGGGGCTTTCATTTTTTATACCAAGATAAAAATGATGCCCCGCGTACGGTAGTGCGCGAGGCATTCAACAAAGATTATGCTGACGTTGTCATCTCAATCTTCATGATGACACGATCGAAAAGCACATCGAGCGCTTTACTCCTTATCTGCGCTCTTCTGAATACCCCCCTCAAAAGAGTAAGCCGGTATAGATCATGCGCCAGACTTGGGGTGACAGTAGGGGGCGGGCTGTTTGCTTTGTGCGACCGACTGAACGCCTCTTCTATTGATTTCTTTAACTCTCTTTTGTACATCTCATCTATAATCCATGCCTGCCCCCTCACTTTACTGTTGTCCTTCTTCATCTCTTCTATCGTCTTGAGCGGCATATCACTGATGAGCGATGCTCGTATATCATAAGCAGTCGCCCTATCAGTCTCGGGGATTTCTCGCTTCCCGATGAGCATGCGGACATCCGCACAGAGAGAAACGACAAGAGCGTCCCTCGACTTATCTGCAATAATTTCTGGTTCCTCTGCATCTACGAGCATGAGGGCTCCCAGAAATGAGACTATGCAAAACAGCGCAAGGGTACTGAAAGTACGCATGCTACACCTCCTTTTTTGAATATAAGGTTCAAACTTTGTCTGGTTCCCTTTCTACCACTGTTGCTTACCTGTGACAATGATCGAGAACTAATAACCAAGACCGCCGAGAGTCGTCGTATACGAACTGATGAATTGCGGAATCACGAACACGAGTCCAATCATAGGCAGCACGATAAGAGCGATGGTGATGACTCCCGTCCAGAAAAGATACTTGCGCACTTTTTCAGCAGCACGATATGCGCCATCGGCTTTCGCAGAAATTTCCTCAAGTTTCGCGGCGAGTTCAGGATCAATCATATTAGGGACGGCTCCAGATATTGAAGACCCAATTTACGATAGAAAGTACGAGCGCGAAGAAAAATGCCGGCCAGAAACCAACAATTATTAATCCGGGAACCACATACGCTGCAAGTATCACCATAAGCGCATTTATGACAAGGGAAAAGAAACCGAGCGTGAGAACAGTTATAGGGAGTGTGAGAATAAGGAGAATCGGACGGATGAATAGATTGACTGCTCCAAGGACGACTGCGGCGATGAATGCTCCCGTGAGAGTGACCATAACGCCAGGGACAATATACGCGGCGATAAGAATCGCGAGAGTCGAGATGAGCCAATGGAAAAATATTTTCATACTGAAAGTATACGCTATCGTTTTTATTCAAGCAAAAGTAACGACGCCATAACCCCGATGCCAGCAGTCATCCAGACCAGTTGCAATGTAAATCGCCCTATACGCGACTCTTTTTGCAACTCCGGAATCAGGTCTGCCATCGCGATATAGATGAAACTCGCGGCGCTAAGCCCTAACAATACAGCGGGAGCTTCTGCAAAGCTTTGAGCAAAGAGCAACACCAGCAGCGCTCCTATAATCGCAGTCAGTGCGGAGAAAAAATTATAGACTAACGCTTTTGTTCTGCTCCAACCGCCGTGCACCAGTATGGCAAATTGCCCTATTTCTTGAGGAATTTCATGGAAAATGACTGCGGTCGCGGTGGCGATGCCGACGGGAATGCTGACCAAGAAACCTGCCGCGATAGCGACGCCATCGAGAAAGTTGTGGAGCGCATCTCCGATTATGGTGAGATAGACTACCGAATGTATTTCTTCCCGATGGGAGCTATGAGAATGGTGCCATAGAAGAACCCTCTCCAACACGAAGAACAGCATAATCCCAACGAGAACATAGCTGCCATTTTGCAAGGCCGCTTCCCCCTGCATGATTTCCGGAAGGATGTGCATGAACACATCGCCGAGCAGCGCTCCGGCAGAAAAGCTCACGAGATACGGAAGAATGTTCTGAAGACGCTCCTGTTTTATTCCTAACGCAAAAATGCCCGCGATCGAAACAAGACTCACTATGCCTACACTTGTAAGCGTGTACGTCCAGATTTGCATCATGTTGGCATCATACACCACAGCGGCATATCAGAACCGGAGCGGTTTGGGCGCCGTAAGAACCGCTTTCGGGTCTTTTTTCCAATCATCGCTTACATCCGCGTAGAGCTCGAGCTCATTGCCATCAGGATCGAGAATATAGATGCTGTGGGTAACGTTGTGGTCCGTCATTCCTATTATTTGTACACCTTTTTCTTTGAGCTCGACATACGCTGCTTTCGCAGCTTCGGGACCATCGCCGATCTTGAAACCAATGTGATAGAGGCCGGGACGTAATTCATGAGCGCGTTCAGCCGTACGAGGATTTCCACCGACTTCAATAAGTAAAAGTTCATGATGGGTTCGACCGCTCGAAAAGAGAGCTATAGGCCAGTCACGCGAAATCTGGTGGAAGCCGAGCGTATGCTCATAGAAATCCGCCATTCGCGTGAGGTCGGTGACGTACAGCACGACGTGTCCTAATTCATGGATTCGCATACGGCAATGATACCAAATACCACGCTCAGCATCCGCAGAGCGTGGTATTTGTTTGTGGCACTATATACTACTTCAGAGCAGCATCTATCGCCTCCCTGAACTTTGCATACGGGTATGCACCCAAAATAGACTGGGTACCAATAACGAACGAGGGCGTTGCATTGAGACCGACTTTCTGGCCCTCGGCCTTATCAGCATCCACGGCGGCCTGATATGCAACCGCATTTGCCTTCACATCAGCCGCAATCTTTGCCGCATCAATACCGATGATAGTCGCATTGAGCTTATCGATGGATGCGGCGTTGCCGAAACCACCATGTTCCTCATCCTGCGCCTCATACATTGCAGTGCGCCACTCGAAGTACTTGTCCGGGTAGAGCTTCCATATCGCCCGGTTATACAACGCTGCGTCTGTCGAATCCGGACCGAGAAATGCGAAGTCCATAAAAACTATTTTTACCTTGCCAGTATCGACATAGTTCTTGATGATATCGGGAAAGGCTGCAGGCGTCGTAATACCAGCGACTCCGCCAATTTCAAAAGATTTGCAGTATGGGCACTGGAAATCGCTCCAGAAAGCGATTGTAACTGGTGCATTTGGAGCTCCAATGAAAGGGTTACCGGCAGTCTTCACATTTTTTATATTCACCACCGGAGCCCCCTTGGGGTCTGCTGTTCCTGCTACAGGATGTGCGCCATTCCACAAGACAGCACCGGCTATCAGAAGCCCCGCGACAATAACTGCGACTGGTAAAAACTTGCTATTCGGTTCATTGTTTTCCATATACTGGCAATATTACCACAGACTCAAAAGCCACAACCATGACGAGATTCTTGCGATAAGAGTATAATCGACCGTATGGAAAGCTATAAAAAACTTGTTCGAGACAAGATCCCTGAAATACTCGACACAAAGGGTGTTCCCTACGAAAAAAGCATAGCGTCACCCGAGGAATATAAAAAAGAGCTGATAAAAAAATTGACGGAAGAAACTAGTGAGTTTGCCGAGGTGGGCAGCCCGGAAGAATTGGCTGACGTGCTCGAAGTCATCGAGGCACTTCGAGAACTATCTGAATATCACGATGTAG
The DNA here is from genome assembly GCA_964356775.1 of uncultured Candidatus Saccharibacteria bacterium. GTDB lineage: Bacteria > Patescibacteriota > Minisyncoccia > Phycocordibacterales > Phycocordibacteraceae > C7867-001. Next base: position 27,458 of record CAYHIQ010000001.1, read on the forward strand.
AAAAAATTCGCCTGAAGAAGCTGGAAGAGCGCGGAGGATTTGAGGAGAGAATAATTCTCAAAGGAAAGAAATAGCCCCGACCCAGGACCATACGAGTGGTATACTTTCCCCATAGAGGCTGACAAGCCCCTTACGCTTAATTACAACACACATGGATCAACCCGTTGAAGAGCAGCCGGTACAGCATACAGAGCCAACACCTATCCCATCACACACAGCCAAGAAAAACACACTTATGGCAGCGATAAGTTATCTCGGCCCACTCGTTATCGTTTCCTACCTCCTAGCCAAAGACGATTCATTCGTCAAGTTTCATATCCGACAGGGTGCTGTGCTGTTCGGTATTGAAATCGCATTGTCAGTGATTACGTCGATGTTCTGGGGATTGTTTATGCTTGGACAGATCGTGAATCTGGGTGTTCTTATACTCTCCATCATCGGCATCGTGAACGCGGTACAGGGTAAGGAACAGGAAATTCCACTTGTCGGACACCTCGCCGTTCATATCCCTATCTGACCTCCTCTAAGAGAATCGGTCTGGGATGTATGACCCTGTTCAGCATAAAGGTCTATAGGGCGACAGCAAAGATTCCGAAAGGAAAAGTCGCCACGTACGGCCAAATAGCGCGACTTGCAGGGTCGGCGCGAGCATCTCGCGCCGTTGGGCAGTTGATGGCAAACAACAAAGACCCCAGGAAGATCCCCTGTCACCGCGTAGTAGGTGCTACTGGAGCTCTCACTGGCTATGCTTTCGATGGCATCTCTATGAAGCGGAAAAAACTTATCGCTGAAGGCGTTACATTCAAGAAGTCGCACGTAAATCTTGCAACGTCGCTCTGGAATTACTGATACTGAATGTAAATCGGCGCAGGAGTCAGCATAAGCACTTCTTCAGTTGTGAGGAGGCCCGTGGAAGGCGGCTTGCTATCATTTTTATAAAATAGCTTGATGCCTGTGAACTGCACTGGCTCCGGATATATGACTTTTGTATACGTTCCCCTCTTCAAATCCTTTGATCCGAAACCGTCCATATCTATTACCATCTGCACCTCCGGCAATGGCTGTATTTTTTTATAGTTCGTCACCATATTTTGCGTAAAGCGGTGTACGACGAGAATCTTCGGCGGCAAGTGATTGTCGCGGACGAGTCTTGCAAGATATTCTGCGGCATAGTTTATGTCGGCGGCGTCGAAGGTGCCGATGACCGTGCCAGGCCGGTGTCCGTATTTCATTGAAAATTCTGGGTCGATTCCGAGATGCACTTGCGGCATCTTCAGATATTTCTCGAGTATCGGCAGCTCGCGCTCGAGCGTACTCTTCCCCACTTGTATATCAAGAAACACGATTCCTTGTATCCGATTTGCAAGAGTAAGTGCATGTTCGATCTGGTCGTCCGGCATCCGGAGAATATAGTTCCCCTCCTTTCCTGCCTTATCTTGCGCGACAACTGCAATGTAATGGATAGCCGGCACCGCGGGCGTCGTCGGATCCGCGGCAGTCCATAGCGCTGTCGTACTTGCAAGCATCGCGAGCATCACGTCGGTTGGATATTCACCAAGCACCCCCATACCTTTTGAATAGAAATTTCCGTAGTAGGCGACAATGCGTTTAAACGGCAGAATAGCATCTGCTTTTGGATACACTGTCTTCACTGGCCAGAGTCTGGGTGTACTTGTGGCGGTAGAAGTCGCAAGAGTAGAGGGATTCACATGCGCAAGAGCGAGGAGACGTGCATCATAGTCGGCCTTGTCGAGTTCTGGCAACGGAATAAAGCGCTCCACTAGATCAGCAGCAGCGGAACGGTACTCTGTTACAAAAAAATTTGAGTATCCAAGAGCATATACGAGCGCAATGACAGCGACACTTATGCTCGCCCCTCGTACCAGTATGGACATGATACGAACATTCTAGTCGAAGTGATGGGAAAAAGCTAAGAAATGAGAGCTAATTTCTTTTCGCGCGGCAATCTTTTAATAGCTGCCTCGCGGGCTCGAGCATCAGAAAGATTTGGAAGCATCTCTGAATATTTGAGCACCACTGGGCGACGAATTTTCGTATAATGTGCCCCTTTTTTTGAGCTGTTGTGCTCCTTCAGCCGCTTCTCGAGATTATTCGTACACCCGACATAGAGCGATGTGTCCGCACACTCGAGAATGTAAACAAACTGAGGCACAGTATGAACTTTTTTCCCTTCCTTTGCAGGAGTGCTACCCATGCAACCCTATCTGCAGTTCGTAGAGTCTTCGGTATTCCCCACCCTCGATCTTGAGCAGCTCATCATGCGTTCCGGATTCAATTATTTTCCCCTCCTTAAAAACTAGGATCATGTCTGCTTTCCGCACGGTACTGAGGCGATGCGCAATAATGAATGTCGTCTTACCTTGCATAAGCTCGTCCAAAGAATCAGTAATGATCTTCTCTGAGCCCGCGTCAAGCGCAGAGGTAGGCTCATCAAGAACGAGAATGCGCGGATTACGAAGGATCGCTCGAGCAATTGCCACGCGCTGCTTCTGACCAACCGAGAGTTTTACGCCACGCTCTCCCACGAGCTGCTCCCATTTCTGCGGGAACTTTTCTATGAAGTCGAGCGCATGCGCCTTTATTGCCGCCTGCCGTACCTCCTCATCCGTCGCTTGGAAATTGCCGTACCGGATATTCATCTTGAGCGTGTCGTTGAAGAGCACGACTTCTTGCGGCACGACCGCGATCTGGCTGCGCAGACTTCGGAGATTTATATTTTTAATGTCATGCCCATCAATAAGCACCTCGCCTTTCGTAGGGAAATGATACGCCGAGACAAGGTCAATGAGCGTACTTTTGCCGACACCCGACTCGCCCACGAGCGCCACCACCTGCCCGCCCTTCACTGCGAAAGAAATGTCTTCGAGCACCTTCTTGCCCTCCTCATACTGAAAATGCACATTCTTAAACGTGATATCCCCTTTCAAATCAAGCTTTACGGAACCCTCCGCGTCATAGATCTCAGTAGGAGTCTGGAGAATCTTCTCAGTCGCCTGAATATTTACGATACCATTCTGGATAGCCTGCCAGTTACGGCCGATGGTCGTAAACGGCCCGAAGATCATGGCCGCATAGGCATTAAACGCTATCAGTTCGCCGATTGTCATCGTGCCATGCTGGATATACGAGATTGAGATTATGAAAATTACGATCTGCGTCGTAAGAATGGTCATACGCTGCAGGAGCGTGAGACTGCCCCAGAGATTGGTGAGACGCATCCAGAGCGGAACGGCACTTTTCATTTTTACCGACAACCTGTTTCGCTCATATTCTTCAGCAGCCGCCTGCTTGATGGCAAGCGCGTTGCCCACGACATCATACGACTCGCCGAACACGAAGTTGAGCACTTCCCAATATTCTTTCTGGTACACGGCGGTGTGCTGTATTCTCGTCGCAAAAATACAGATGTACACGATAACCCCGAGCAAGAGCACTGACGCGAGCACCGGTTTCAGTGAAAATGTGATGGTAAACGCGATAACGATACTGAGGATCTGTGGGGAAAGATCGATGACGATACGCCCAGCGATCGTCTCCAGAAGATTCGCTGCCGTGCTGATTTTGCTGCTTATCTCGCCGATTTTGTTGGTCTTATGAAATGAGACCGGCAGAAGGAGCAAGTACCCGAAGCCATTACTTAAATAATCGAGCCAGATGGTGTTTGAAAACTTCTCGCTCAAGATGTTGATGCGCCAGTCCAGCAAATAGGTGATGAGCTGAATAATGGCCCAGACGACAAGCACGGCCGCGTAAAGCGGGACCGTGTATGAAAAGAATATAACCGTCACTGAGCTGGTGATCGTGTCAAAGAATCGCCCAGCGATGTACGGAATGACGCCATTCCCGAGCGCAGAGAAAATACCCATCACGCTCAGCGTGATGATTTCTTTCTTGTACTGGCCGATGTACTTAAAAAGCACCTGAAGACCGGTGTAGAGATTTTCTTTAGTTATTTTTTCAGCTGTTTCCATAATTCTCGATTGCTGCGTGTATCTATACCACAGCAGCCACCATACGACACGTTTTTACGCCATCCCGATAAACTCAAGTATACGTTCAGAAGGGCGTCCGATGATGGCTCTATCACCCTTCTCAAGTATCGGCCGCTGCATGAGGTCTGGATATTTCACCATCAAGCCGATGATCTCATCATCTTTCAGATCCTTATAGGCAATCTTCATGTCTCGCGCGTCATCTGCCCGCACCAGCTCCTTGGGAGAAATCTTTAGCTTAGCGACGAGCTCTTTCAGCTTCTTTTTTGTGAGCGGCGTATCGTGGTAGCGCACCGTACGATACGGCACGCCACTCCCATCGAGCATCTGTAGTGCTACTCGACACTTCGAGCACGTCGGCTTTTTGTATATGACGATCTCTTCCATACTCTAGTATCCGCTAAACTCTTCCGTGCGAATGTCGTCGTTGCTAACTCCATTCTCGTTGAGCATCTTGCGCATGGCTGCCACCATCGCTCCTGGACCGGCGATGTAGTAGATCGGCATAAATGCCTGATCGACATGTTTATTCAGCATGGTTGCACCAATATATCCCTGCTCGCCACTCCACTCACGTGTCGAAGAAGACATGTCGGTCATGGTACCCACAAACGTAAAGTTAGGATTCTTCTCTGGAAGATGCATGAGCTCTTCAAGAAATGCAGCATCTTCTGGTCGGCGGTTGGAATAAAAAAGAATGATGGTGTGCGAGAGTTTTCGCTCAGCCGCGTCGACTGAAATCGAGTGGAACGGCGTAATGCCGATACCGCCAGCGAGAAAAACCGCCGGACGCTTTGTGTTCTCGTGGAGAGTGAGGTCGCCGAACGGCCCCTCGATACTGAACTCAGCGCCAGCACTCAGACCCTTGAGGACTCGCTTAAACGCCGTGTCACGCATGCGTGTCGCGATCGCGAGATAGTCGTCGGTAGGGGCGCTCACCAACGAGAAAGGGCGCGTATTCCCCTCAGTATCGGTCTCTGGAGGATTCACCAGGGTAAGATCGATGCTCTGCCCAGCTTTGTGGGTAAAGCCTTCTGGCTTCTCAAACTTGAAAAGCATCGTACCCTCGGCGACCGCCCGCGAATCAATAAATTTCGTTTGCATGTATTTCTGCTATTTTATTTCTTTGATAAGCGCCCATGGAAACTCATTCTCGACATTAAACCTGCCGCTCAATTGAAACACTATGTGAGCATTTCTCCGAACAAAACGTTCCTTCCTCATTTTTGCACCCATCACACACCAGGAAATGGTAGTGGCACGTATCATCAGCGCAGTTCACATAGGCCTCAGTCTTTGCCCCGCAATGGTGACACGCCCCAACTATCTCTCGATCACCTCCAAAATCTATCGTGAGACGCCCGTCAAACGTGTAGAGCGTGCCGAGATAGTCTTTGCCCGGATATTTCTCCATGTACCCATGGATCCCATTATCAAGCTGATACACGTCGGTAAATCCTTCTGAGAGAAGCAGTGCGGACATCTTCTCGCAGCGCACGCCGCCAGTGCACACCGTGAGTACGGTCTTGCTTTTAAGCGGTTCAAGATGTGGAAGCGCTTCTGGCAAATCACGAGAATTTCCGAGCTTTGGATTGATCGAATTCTTAAAGTGTCCTGAGGCAAACTCGTAGTCGTTTCGCATATCCACCACCACGAAGTCCTTTTGACTTTCATACCACGCACGGAGCTCTTCAGGGCGCAGATGCCGTGCAGTCTCTTTCCGCGGATCTACCTTATTCTTGTCAAAACGGGTGCCGACTATTTCGTCACGTACTTTTACCGAAAGTTTCGGAAATGAGTCGCCCCTGCTCACACTCGTCTTGACCTGTACATCGCTGAAGCGCGGATCGAGCAGCAGCTCATCCTTAAATATATTCGTGTGCGAAAGCGTGCCCTCGAGCGTGCCATTGATGCCCTCTTCCGCGATGATTACGCGGCCTATAAGACCAAGAGCTTTCGCACGTGCAGTTACCCACTCTTTTAGGGCTTCGGGGTCTTCAATCGACACATATTTATAGAAAAGCAGTACCTGGTAAGACATATTGATTACAGTTATAGTATGCCGCTTCAAGCGGTTCGTCGAGAGTTCTCCCACTCATACGGATTCCTATTGCTCGCCTTTCTTTTTGTGATAGCTTTCGTTGATTTCTTTGATGGTGTCATCGAGGAGTCCGAGCACATCGTTAATCGGCATGTCTTTCGATACGACGCCATATTCTAAAAGCCGCAGTATAGATGCATGAGCACTTCTCGCTTCATAAAGAATTCTTCCCTCACGTTGTTTTCTATCAATTTCTTCTTTTTCGTGCGCCGTGAACAATTCATGCGCTTCGTGCGACAGGTCGTCTGTCTCAAATTTTGGCAATTTTTCAGGATTGGGCATATGAGGGATTATACAGGATGATTTTGGCACTTGGCGGTGAAACCGCCAAGTGCCACGCCTCGCAAGTGTCTTGATTGGCGCACACCTTGTGCGGTATATGAAAAGGCGTGTTGCACTTCAATCTAGAATTCACGGGACTTGTTTGACATAATATTCTTATCGTGATACAAAGATAACAGACACTGGTTATTTATTTAAATTCGTCTTGAACATTCTAACATCAACCAATCATGGAGGTGGTACATGGGTCCATAGTGGAAACTGGCAACTCTCCGAACTCCTTTCAAAGAGATGCTCTATATTTCAATATATATCTCAAACTGAAAGGAGGCAGAGATGCCAAAGCAAGTCGGGAGAGTGGAGATGTACCGTTTGTTCAAATGCCCGGAGGAAGGGTGCAACCCCTGTCTTGAGGCACCCACGGAAGAGTGTGTGCGTCACACAAAGGAGGAGACTGACGCCATGCTAAGTCAGTTGCGGGAAGACCTTGCCAAAGGACATCACGTCGTACTTCGATGTGGACAGGGAACGCTGTCGATGCAAATCAATGGCGTTGGTTGGTTGAAGCCATCAGGCCGCATTTCAGTGAGCGGGAATGAAGCGTTCATCCACGTCGAGTGGTTTCAGCCCGCTGAGCACCTCAGGCCGGAATACGACCTGTCCCTCAATGACGTCTTTAGTGTCGAGATAGATAGCATCGACATGTGGGACGAGGACCATCATCCGGTAGTGTACTGGCGGCATGAAATCGACTTTTGCGACTCCTCACGTTTTTTCCGTTGCGATTACTGTGGCGAGAAAAAGCTGAAGGAGGACGAGAGGCTTGATGGCGGAAATGGTTCTGTAGTGAACTAGTCACGCCAGAAGGGGCGCAGACCAAAACATTGGTCTGCGCCTTTTATTTTTTATTGAGAATTCGGACATCCTCCACCAAGCGGAATAGCGCATGAATTTTGCTGGCTGGTCATCTAGTACGACACTGAAACCATGTGGATACGGAGAGAGTTATTAGTAATATGTTGGAGAAAATCACTTTACGGATATTTCTTATTTGTCTCGTGGGCTGTGCGAGCCTGGTACTCTCCTTTATTTGGGGAAATGGGGATCCTTTAGAAGTTTATTTCAAAATTGCAGCTACCTTCTTTATCATAGGCCTCGCCTCTTTTTTGTGCTGGTTTGTCACTGTGTTCTATAGTCTGCGCGGACTTCTTCGTGATCTCCGCTCGGTTCGCTAACAGATACTCCCAAAAGCACCAAAAAGTTCCTGCTCACAGCTGGGGGACTAGGAGTCGGACCTAGATTGAGGGCTTCAAAGGCCCCTGTCCTACCATTAGACGATCCCCCAGCTGTAGGCACGAACTTCTTTATGCTAACCCATTTTTATTTTTAAGCGAATCTACAAGTTCGAACGTCTACCTAAACTAGATATTAGTTCCCACAAACCGCCTGGAGCGCCGCAAGGTCGGCTTTAGTAGGGACCAGGTTACCGCTCTCATTTTGGGCGAACATTATGGATTTTGGATCACTGTTATGATCAAGGCCGATAGCGTGTCCGAACTCATGAGCGAAGACGCGTTCGAGCTGGGTCGTGCCGATGAATTCGAATATATTAATGCGCTCGCCTGAGGAATCTCGAACATACTCGCCCTGCTCGAAGATATGCCCCGTGTTCTGATTGTATTCTTCCGCCACAGCGTTTAGCCTCGCAACATTGGCGTTATAACTCTCGACTCGGGTATTGATGGAGGCCGCAAGTTGTTTGAGCGATGCTTGTTGCTTGTCGAGCTCTCTGGCCTCGCCCGGGGTGGCGCCTCCACGAGCGTTAATGACCTTTACTGTTTGATTATACGCAGCCTGACCCTCGGCAAACTGCGCTCGTGAAGCATCGAGAGCAGTGCGTGCCGTATCTAAATCAGCTTGCTGTTGAAGAATCTTGCTACCGAGTTTGGCGTTGGCTTCGCGCTCATCATAGATAAAACTGATTTTTAATTTGGCATCTGGGTCGTACGTGAAGAGCGGCTTCCCTGCCACATTGTTCCAGATATCTGCGGCCGCTTTGGCATGAGTGATAATCGCAGACTTCGTCACTCCGAAGCGGGCGTCGAACGCGCCTATCGCATAGGGAATCGGATGCGCGCATGGACGCGTGTTTTTGTATTGATAGTAGAGACCTCCACCCGCTACTGCGAGAACAATTCCTACTACCAAAAATCGGATGCTGTCTCCTCTCATTCAGGAAAGAGTTCGAGAACGGCGAGCTCAAGCGGGAGTGCAGGGATAGGAGCGTAGCGGATGCGCTCGGCGGCGTTCAGAAATGCGAGCATGGTGGTGTGGGTAATTCCCTTCTCTTTGGCGAACTTTTCGAGCGAAGAGAATTCGTCCGCGCCGACATCAAGCGCGAGTGAGGCGTGGAGGTCAGGTGCATAGCGGATGAGAAGTGTAGCGCGCAGAGCCTCCAGCACAAGCTCAAGAAAGAGCTTCATATCTGCACCGGCTTTCGAAGATTGTTCGATGGCTGTAAGCGCTTTACCGCGCTCGCCTGCGGCGAGCGCGGCTATGAGTGCGTGCACCTGTTCACGCTGCGGCGCGCCGGTCGCTGCTTCCACAATCTCACGATCAAGTGATTTCTCTTCCGTGGCAGCAAAGACTTTTTGCAAGACAGAAAGCGCGTCGCGGTATGAGCCTTCGGCAAGCATAGCAATTAATTCAGCAGCATCGGGTACGAGCGTATATCCTTCTTTTTTCGCAATCGCCGAGAGCATTTCCGCAAGCACAACACGTGTCGGCTTTTTAAACTCAAATACCTGACAACGCGACTGCACCGTCTCTGGCACCTTTTCTAATTCAGTCGTTGCAAGAATAAAAACAGCGTATGCGGGTGGCTCTTCAAGAGTCTTCAAAAATGCATTCCACGCACCCTTCGAGAGCATATGTACCTCATCAAGTATGTACACCTTGTAGGGAGAAGCGAACGGCAGTGTGTATACACCCTCAGTAAGAGTTCGGATGTCCTCCACGCTATTGTTGCTTGCAGCGTCTATCTCGTAGAGATCATTCTCGGTGCAGCCGATGGCATTCGCAAAGATACGGGCAACCGAAGTCTTCCCAAGGCCGCGCGAACCAGCAAAAAGATACGCATGACCAATCTTCCTCGACTTTGCCGCTTCTTCGAGCGGTTTCGTAACCTGTTCCTGTCCCACGACATCTGCGAAAGTCGCAGGCCGATGGATCCGGTAGAGAGACTGGTGCGCCATAGATAACGGCACTATATCATGCGTATAAAAATAGAGCGGCCACTCCATTGGAGTGGCCGCTTGCGTCTCTCATTGCAAGAGAAGAAGTTTGTGTGTACTCGTACACTCGTCCCATCGGAATCCACACTTCTGTGGAATTACGTCGTGGAAGAGATGCAGTCGTTTTTCCAGAGCAAAACATTGAAAAAGCGTAAGTCCATCAGCATTTTCCTGATTCCCGAATGGATGACAGTCCATTCGATATGCAGGACACACGCGGACCTCCCCAAGCCCAAGTGCGCGACTGAACTCGATGCACGCGCAATACAGAAGCTCTCCCCACTGAAGTGGATGAAGGTATGCCTTCGCACCATTCACTTCATGCAAGCGTAGGACGAAAAGATGCGTCGATCTGTTTTCGAAGCTAATAGCTGCAATAGGGATATTCCTCAACACGCCTCGTGCATACAATACAAGTCCGAATTGAGTTTCCCAATAGATTTCCGGATGCGACAACGCGTGGCCGTGAGTCTTTCGCTCCACGTGAAGACCAATCCCGTAAGATTCCGTTATTTTTTGATTCTTTTTGACATGGGCAAGAAGCAAGTCGTCGAAATGAGCTCGTACTTCCCGAAGAGGTTCTACGTACACCTGTGCCCTCGAGGCGAAGCGATAGTCGAGGATGCTACTTATGATGCCCATAACCCCCTCCTTGGTTGTTTGTGTTTGCTTTCCGCGACCATTGTACCTCCATTCAATTTTTTGTCAATGCACTTACTACCAAGCGAGAGGGGCGAAAAAAAGATTCTGATTTTTCTTTCCCGAACGAGTGCAGGAAGCAAGACGTTCCTACGTTTTATTCCGCAGAAGATTGCACCATCTTCATGAACACATCTTCGGGGATAGTGACCTTGCCAGTGCCGCGTTCGAGCATTTTCTTTTTACCGCGCTTCTGTTTGTCGAGCAGCTTATTCTTACGCGAGACGTCGCCGCCGTAGAGATAACCCGTCACGTCTTTGCGCATTGCAGAGAGCGTCCGTGAAGCAATGATGCGTCCTTGTACCCGTGCTTGAATTTTTGTATTAAATAGCTGCTTTGGCAAAATTGTGAAGAGCTTCTCCACCATCTTATCTGCCTCCTCCTCTACCCTTCGCGACGCGACGACGCGTGCAAAAGCGGCCACCGGTTCTTCCGCAACGAGCACATCGAGCCGTACAACATCTGCTTCGCGTTCGGGAAGGATTTCATATGAGAGCGAAGCGTACCCTGAAGAGACGTTCTTCAACTTATCAAAGAACCCGCGCATGAGCTCGCGCAGTGGCATCTCTATAGTCATGCCGATACGACCATCTTGATAAGTCTCGGTCGCAAGCGTCTGCGCCTCATGCTCATAGAGCAGCTGGATGAGTGTACTTACCGACTCGGGCGGAGTGATGATGATGACTTTCGCCCACGGCTCCTCGATCTTTAAGATATCGCCATGCTCGGGGAATTTTGCGGGCGTATAGATGGTCTCGCGCGTACCATTGTGTCGCGTAATCACATACGAAATAGTCGGGATCGTAACGACAAGAGCAAGACCGAATTCACGCTTCAAGCGTTCGGTGACAATCTCCAAGTGCAAAAGACCGAGGAAACCACAACGAAACCCTCTGCCGAGCACACCCGAAGACTCTTCTTCAAATGAAAGCGATGAGTCGGAAAGCCTCAGACGCTCAAGCGACTTCCGCAGAAGCGGGAGGTCGTCCTGATTCTCAGGGTAAATCGAGGCCCAGACGACTGGACGTGGGCGCGCATACCCTCCAAGCTCGGGCAGCGAACCGCGTATCGCACCGATAGTGTCTCCGACCGCAACAACACCCGGCTCTTTGATGCCGGTCACGATGTAGCCAATCTCGCCTGCAGAAAGCGTTTCGGAAGGTGTTTCGTCCGGCATGAAGATGCCAGTCTCAAGAGAGATGAAATCTTTTCCTGCGGCATGAAAAGTGAGCTGCTGACCTTTTTTGAATGTGCCATCGAACACACGCAGATACACCGCAACGCCGCGATGCTTTGAGTACGAAAAATCGAATATGATGCCGCGCGGCTCTCCTTCAAGAGGCGACAAGGAGCTGCGCGGCGACGGGACGCGTTCGACAATTGCCTCTAGAAGCTCGTCGACACCCGCACCCGTCTTACCCGACACCGCAAGCACCTGATCGGCCGATACATGCACCAATTTCGCAAGCTCTTCTTTTACCTCGGCGACACGCGCAGCTGGAGAGTCGATCTTCGATACAACCGGAATAATAACGCATCCTTGTGCCTGTGCCATCGCAAGCGTCGTGAGCGTCTGCGCCTGCACGCCCTGCGTCGAATCAACAAGCAGAAGCACGCCCTCAACCGCGTGAAGCGCTCGCGAGACTTCGTACGAAAAATCAATGTGCCCGGGCGTATCGATCAGGTTTAAAATATAGTTCATACCTTGGTGCTCGTAGTGCATGCGCACCGGCTGCATCTTGATGGTAATACCGCGTTCGCGCTCGAGGTCCATACGGTCAAGCACCTGATCGCGCATCATGCGCGCAGGGATAGTCCCCGTGCGCTCCAGGAGCCGATCGGCAAGGGTCGACTTGCCATGATCTACATGGGCAATGATGGAAAAATTA
>CAYHIQ010000002.1:0-29519 GCA_964356775.1 uncultured Candidatus Saccharibacteria bacterium
CTGCCCAAGCAGATGCAATCATCGCGCTTATACAATCCTTCGGAGCAGATGCTGCGGTGATTGCGAGAGTGAGGGTGGTGTTGGGGAGGTGAGGGGGGTACAGGATAGAAAATAGAAACAAGAGCAACTCAGGGCAATAAATTGGTCCGAGATTTTGTTATACTTCACAGTGATGGAAAATCCTGAGCGCGTTACCTACTTCGCTGCGACCGATTCGCGGGGGAAAAATATTCCTTTCGGCATCAAGTCGAAGGATCGTGATCGCCATATGTATATCATCGGCAAGACCGGTATGGGCAAGTCGACCTTGCTCGAGAATATGGCGATTCAGGATATCCGAAACGGCGAAGGACTTGCGTTTATCGACCCTCACGGTGGAACGGTCGAGCGACTACTCGACTATATTCCTGAAGACCGCATAAAGGACGTCGTCTATTTCGCCCCGTTTGATATGGAACATCCTATCGCGTTTAATGTGATGGAGGATGTCGGCTACGATAAGCGCCATCTCGTGGTCTCCGGTCTCATGGCGACATTTAAAAAAATCTGGCAGGACGCGTGGAGCGCGCGTATGGAATACATTCTTACGAATACACTTCTTGCGCTCCTTGAGTATCCTGATGCGACGCTACTCAGCGTTAATCGCATGTATACCGACAAGGCGTTTCGTCAAAAAGTTGTTGATAATGTGAAAGATCCGGTCGTGAAGGATTTATGGACGAAAGAGTTCGCAAATTACGGTGATCGGTACACTCAGGAAGCGACACCTGCCATTCAGAACAAGGTCGGTCAATTTACCGGCAATCCGCTCATTAGGAATATCATCGGCCAGTCAAAATCTTCTTTCGATATCCGTACGATGATGGATGAGAAGAAGATACTCATCATCAATCTCTCCAAAGGACTTGTGGGAGAGACCAATATGCGCCTTCTCGGCTCAATGCTCACGACGCGCATCTTTCTTGCTGCGATGAGTCGTGCCGACCTTCCTGCGGCAAAACTTGCGAAACTCCCACACTTTTATTTCTATGTGGACGAGTTTCAGAACTTCGCAAACGAGACTTTCGCAGAGATCCTCTCCGAGGCGCGCAAATATAAATTGAATCTGGTCATCGCGCATCAGTATATCGAGCAGATGGAAGAGGAAGTGCGTGACGCTGTTTTCGGCAACGTCGGTACGACGGTCGTCTTCCGTGTTGGGCCTTTTGACGCCGAGGTGTTGGAGACAATCTTTATGCCGAAATTCACAAAAGAAGATATTGTCGCGCTTGATCGGCGACAAGTATATCTTACGCTCATGATAGACGGTGTCGGATCGTCGCCGTTCTCTGCTGTGACTATTCCGCCCATAGAGGCGCCAGCGGTGTCCTATCGAGAACAGGTCCTTGCTTCCTCGCATGCACAATTCACAGTCTCTCGCGCCGGCGTCGAGAGCTCCATCATAGAAGAGCTTGCGGCGAGTGCAGCATCTGAAGCGCCCGCCGATGCGCGAATGCGAAAAAAGCCAGTATCGCGCCCGATTGTACAGAAAGAAGTCGTGTCGTCTCTACCACCTAAACCTTTTGTTCCTCGTGAAGAGATTTCATCACCTATCATCTCAAGTAGTGGAGTAGTTCAACCGGCTGTTGCTCCACAAAACCTTTCCGTTCCTCAGCAACCCGTGCCTTCTTCCGCCCAAACTCCCGCTGTCCAGATGCAGCGTCCTATCGTTCGCGAAACTACGCTATCAGTTCGCCAGAGCACGAATCCTGGTAAGTCATTCGTGCCGCGTCCGAATACTTCGACTAAAAGCGCCGACGATCTCAAGTCAATTTTGCGCACTATGACGGTCAAGACCGGCACCGAGCGAGAACAGAAGAAAACAGAGCATCAACAATCTCTCAAGGGAGCTCTTGCCGATGTGTTGACCCGAAGCGAACTACCGATGGTAGCGGGCACTCAACCAAAGCAGAGCGACCCGTCGGGAATCCTGAAGCAGGAGATACGTGGCACCCCACCGGGTGTTCCGGTGCAGGAAAATAAACCTTTTGAAGTTTCCGAAGATGTTCTGCGGAAAGTGTTTAAGGGCGATACCTAGAACATGCGTACCGCCAGTTTAGTAGCGCTGGCCATGTTCTTCCCTGTATTCGTATGGGCGGCCGGATTGGTAAATATAAACACGGCATCTGTGACACTCCTCGATACTCTTCCCGGCATCGGACCATTGAAGGCTGCGGCTATCATTGACTATCGAACCAAGAATGGCTACTTCGCCACCACTTCTGATATTCAGAAAGTAAGCGGCATTGGCCCTGCGACGTTTGCAAAGCTTGAAAAGCTCATCACGATTGTATTGCCCGAATCGCAACTTTCTGAGTCTCCAGTACGTTATAAGAAAGCACAGGAGGTCGAGTCGATTATCAACACAAAGACAAACATTCAAAGACATGAGGAAGCAGTACTAGCCCCCACAGCGGTGACTGAAGTCGCCGCTGTGGGGGCGGCATTAATTCCCGTACCTCCAGCATCCGAGCAAAAGACTGCTCCAGAAACGAATAATCGCGCCTCCGGTATCTTCCGCTCCTCATGGACTCTCGGTTTTCTCGGTGTTGTGATGCTTGCTGGGGCGGCATTTATATTCTTTTAGTTATCCATGAAGCATCGCATCCTTATTTTTTCACTCGCATATCTGCCTCACGTCGGCGGAGCGGAAGTGGCGCTCAAAGAAATTACTGATCGAATCTCTGATATCGAATTTCATATACTGACGCTTAATTTCGGCGGGGAAGCGAGAGAAGAAAAGATCGGAAATATCTTCGTGCATCGGATAGGGAACAACTCCTCATATATTTCGAAAATATTGTTTGCACCACGTGCTGCTTTTGCGGCGCGTAGGTTGCACATCGCCACCCCTTTTGATGCTTGTTGGGCGATGATGAGCTATATGCTGTTTCCAATCGTGTTGATGCGCCTCCTAAATATACGCATCCCCTATCTCTTGACCCTTCAAGAAGGAGATCCGTGGCAAAGAATGTTCTCGCGCTGGTTCATTCTCCCATTTCGCCCACTGCTTTCTATTGGTTTTAAGAATGCATCAGCAGTGCAATCGATCTCAACCTATCTCGCGCGTTGGGCGCGTCGCATGGGTTACCAAAGCGATGTGCAAGTAATTCCGAATGGCGTCGATGTTGTGCGTTTCGCACGTGTCCCACATTCGGTGCGTGATACGTCAAAGCACGCAACCCTGGTAACGACGTCTCGGCTGGTGCATAAAAATGCGATTGATGATGTAATTCGCGCACTTGCGCTCCTTCCCGATACCGTGCATTTCTCGATATATGGTATCGGGCCGGACGAAGGTGCGTTGCAGGCATTGGTTAAAAAGCTTAGTATCGGACATCGCGTAGCATTCAAGGGTCATATTGATCATTCGGAATTGCCGCGAGTGCTTGGCGAGTGCGACATTTTCATCCGCCCCTCGCGTTCCGAGGGTATGGGGAATTCGTTCATCGAGGCGATGGCCGCTGAACTTCCGGTTATTGCGACGCAGGTTGGTGGCATCGCAGACTTTCTTTTCGATGCGAAACGAAATCCTGATACAGAAACTACCGGTTGGGCAGTCGATGTCGACTCGCCGGAGCAGATTGCGGAAGCAGTGAAAGATATCCTCGCGCACCCTGAACAGGTTGCACAGGTGAAAGCGAGAGCAAAAAAACTTGTTGCTCTGAACTATGATTGGAATCATGTCGCCCAAAAGATGAAAACACTCTTCGACCGCCTGCTCGAAAACAAGTAGAATACGGCCTATGAAACTTGCCATAGCGACTCCTCTGTACCCGCCCGAGATAGGCGGCCCGGCGACGTATGCAAAGCTCCTCTTCGAGGGGTTGCCAGCAAAGGGGATTGAAGTTGAACTCGTGAAGTTCAGCGAGGTTCGACACCTGCCGAAAATCGTACGTCATTACACCTACTACCGTCGCGTGCTCAAGGCTGCGCGCAATGCGGATATGGTGCTTGCGCTCGATCCGACCTCGGTCGGATTGCCGGCGATGTATGCAGCGAAGAAAGTCGGGAAACCTTTTGTCGTGAAGATTGTCGGCGACTATGCATGGGAGCAGGGAGTACAGCGGTTTGGTATTACACAGAACCTCGACGAGTTCGTAAAAACGAAGCAAAAAAACTTTTTCGTTCGTGCCTTGCAGAAGATACAGACATTCGTAGCGAGCGCGGCAACGTACAGTATTGTACCCAGCCCCTATCTGAAAGACATTATTTTGGAGTGGGGAATTCCAGAAGAGAAGATACGAATGATTTATAATGGCATTGGACTCCCTTCAAATATACCAATTTGTCAGAAGAAGGAAGGAGAATTTCTCGTTGTTTCGGCAGGCAGGAGAGTCCCTTGGAAGGGTTTTGAAGCAATAGAGCGCGTTGTGGAGAAACATAAAAACGAGAATTGGCGTTCATTCATCGCTTCTGGACTTTCGCGTGCTGAGACACTCGGATGGATGAAAATTGCCGATGTGTTCGTGCTTAATTCTAGTTACGAAGGATTCCCGCACGCTCTTATTGAGGCGATGACTCTCGGTACGCCTGTCGTCGCGACCGATGCAAGATTCCATAGAACGTTACTTGAGCATGGGAAGACGGGTATTCTTATACCAATCGGAGATGACAATGCTCTCGAACGAGTTCTGCTCGAAATACGAAGCAATCCCGACAGCGCAAGCGAACGGGCGCGTGCTGCGCAAAAACGCATGGAAGATTTTTCGCTTCCGCATATGCTCGAGTCCACTGCATATTTCCTCAAACAAGTCGTATGAAAATCCTTTTCATCTCAAATGATCCATCGTTATTCGTCGCTGAAAGCGTGTCGCGCGCGCGCATGCGCGCTTATGCGGCAGTGATAGGGGAGCTACACATACTCTCTTCTGCGGGCAAGGATGCGAAAGAAGAACAAGACGGGAATCTCTTTTTGTATCCGATGCGTGTGTGGAAGATTTTTCGCGTACACGCGTTCACTAAACGCGCGCGCGTGCTTATCCTTAGATATGGCATCGAAGTGGTTTCAGCACAGGATCCTTTTGAGCACGGACTTGTGGCGCTTCGCGCTACACGAGGAACAAATGCGAAACTACACATTCAAGTGCATACCGATTTCCTCTCGCCATGGTTCACTAGAGGCGGCAATTTGCGCAGTCCGCGAGTGCGGATGCCGCTCCTCAATCGGTATCGCCGCTCTGTTGCTGATCGCGTACTGCCCGCAGCTAGCGGCATCCGCACGGTCTCCGAGCGGGTAAAGGCATCGCTCGTTGAACGTTATGGAAACCGAATTCCCGAACCGACGGTCATTCCAATTACGGTCTCGGCCGAGGTACCGGAGCGCGTACCATTGCCCGCACATCGTTTTACGTTCGCACTCATCACGGTCGGTCGCCTTGAGCCGGAGAAACGTATCGAAGATATCCTTATGGCGCTCTCACTCGTCGTGAAGCAGTATCCGATGGTCGGACTCTTCATTGTAGGCGAGGGTCGCGAGCGCAAGTGGCTTGAACGGATGACACATTCGTTTGATCTCGAAAAACACGTCATATTCCTCGGAGAACGTCCGGATGCATGGGCGCTTATGGGGAGCGCGCAAGCATTCATCCAAGCGAGCGCGTATGAAGGTTACGGCCGCACGCTTATCGAAGCGGCGCTCGTCAGGGTCCCCATCATCACGACCAATGTCGGCATCGTGGGCGAAGTGTTCAAAGGCCATGAAGATGTCCTCGCCGTGCCGGTAGCCGATCCGATGGCGCTTTCTCGCAATATCGTCCGGATCATCGAAGATACTTCAGTGCGGCTTGAGCTCCCGATGCACGCCGAGGCTGCGGCACGCGCACATCTCCTGCAGCAGGACTCCCGAAGGGGAGTAGGTGCGGTCGCCGATCTGCCGACGCGCATCGGAGACGACTTAGCGCGGGTATGTGCAGAAAATAATCGCTCCTATGAGGAGTCTACAAAACCATGAGTTATTTTAGCGGTACGAGGAAGCCTGATTTTCGAAATATTTCCAGTCTCGATTACGATGCTTATTGGCGCTCACGGGGATTTCACCTCAATGAGACACTGAAAGAACGAGAAACTATCATCGCCACCCTCATTCCCGCCGGGGCATCGGTCCTCGACGTTGGCTGTGGAAATTCTCTCCTGCCCGTTGTTCTTCGAGACAAAGGATGTTCGGTTACGGTGGGAGACATATCGACGATCGTTCTTGCAGGATATAAGCAAAAAGGGATCAAAACGCTCGAGGTAGATCTTGAAAACATACGCGAAGATTTTTTGTTCGCAACGTATGACTACATTATTTTGAGCGAGGTTCTCGAACATACGAGGAATCCGGAAGAGATTATTCAGAAGCTAAAAAAACACACGAAGCATTTCGTCCTTACGATTCCCAACAGTGCGTTTTATCGTTATCGGCTCCACCTAGTATTCCAAGGGAGATTTTTTACACAGTGGGTATCGCACCCTTCTGAACACCTTCGCTTTTGGTCCCACATAGATTTCATGGACTGGATTCGCGATATGGGGCTTGTGGTAGACAGGGCGGAGTCTTCAAACGGTTTCTCTTTTTTCGGGCTGTTTCCTGGGCTCAAGAATATATGGAAGAACCTTTTCGGGCATCAGATCGTTTATAGTGTTACATGCCCCTAACCATGTTCTCACGCTCAGCATCAACTATCTGCGTTTTCGGGTTTGACGAGTTCAACGAGGGCGGGCGTACGTGGGCGATACGGACCGGTCTCGCTGAAAGCGGTACAACCGTGAAGTCATGCCGGACTGACGTCAAAGGATTTTTCGCGAAATGGCGCGATTTGTACCAGAAATGGAGGGGCATTGAAGGCGATATCCATGCAGTCTACGTAGTGTTCATGGGCTCCTATCTCATGCCACTTGCGTGGTATCTTGCACGTCGTCGTGGGAGCCTGATCATTCTCGACATGCTCATATCGCAGTACGACACTGAAGTCGGCGACCGCAAACGACTGTCGCACTTTTCTCCACGAGCATGGTTTCTTTGGTTCGTGGATTTTTTTTCCTGCCTTCTTGCCGACGCGATTGTTGTTGATACGGCTGCGCACAAGATTTTTTTCGCCACGCATTTTTTCGTTGCTCCAGAGAAAATTATTGTGGCGCCCATCGGATGCCGATCCGACCTTTTCACATCCGCATCAGTCGAGAAGGAAATTGGAGACGAGTTAATTGTGGAATTTCACGGAACTTTCATTCCTTTGCAGGGTATCGAATACATCGTGGAGGCGGCGAAAATTCTCCAGGACAGGGACGAGAAGGTACGCTTCATGCTCGTCGGTACCGGGCAAACATTTGCCGAAACGGAGCGGCGGGTAAAAGAGCTCCATCTCACGAACGTTAATCTAGTGGGTAGAAAATCGCCGAAGGATATTCCTCGCTATGTTGCGGAGGGCGACATTTGTCTCGGCATCTTCGGTGCGACGGATAAGGCACTGCGCGTCATTCCAAATAAGGTGTATGAATGTCTTAGTGCCGGGAGGCCGACCATCACCGAACGGTCGCCAGCCGCGCTTGAAGTCCTGCATGATCGCGAGGAAGTTTGTATGGTTGAGCCTGCCGACCCCCGCGATATCGCGGAGAAAATACTGGAACTCAAGAATGACCCGGTGCTGCGCGCTCATCTCGGGAAGCGTGCTCGAGCAGTATCACTCGAACGCTTCTCTCCGCGCGCGATTGCGCGACCCCTCATAGACTGGCTCGTTTCGCGTATATGAAGCTGCTTATTATCACGCAAGCAGTCGATGCTGAAGATTCAGTTCTCGGGTTTTTCGTACGCTGGATAGAAGAGTTTGCGAAACACGTTGAGCATATCGAGATTATCTGTCTCAAAGAAGGAAAGCATAATTTGCCGGCAAATGTACGCGTGCATTCGCTCGGCAAAGAGCATTCGCCTGCGGCGCGGACGTTTTTTAGCCGCGTTACCTACATTTATCGTTTCCTCTCATTTGCAAGGAAACTTCGTGGCAGTTACGACACGGTTTTCGTGCATATGAATCCCGAGTATGTCGTTCTCGGTGGACTTTTCTGGCGAATATGGCACAAGCGCATTGCACTCTGGTACACGCACAAGAGTGTCGACACGAAACTTCGTCTCGCAGTGTTTTTAGCGGATAGCATTTTTACCGCTTCCAAAGAAAGCTTTCGACTGTATACGGGCGCATTACAGGTAATGGGACACGGTATTGATACAGAATTTTTCTCCCCCGATCCACGAATAAAGCGCGAGGATTGGATACTTTCCGTTGGACGGCTTACGCGCAGTAAGCGACATGATCTCGTGATTCGTGCTGCCGCGCAGGCAGGTCGGGAGCTTCGGATAGCGGGCGAAGGGCCGGAACGGGGGAATCTCGAGGCGCTCGCCAATACGCTCGGCGCTCGCGTCCATTTTTTGGGCGGCCTTTCCCAGATGCAGTTGCGGGATGAATACTTGAGAGCAGCCGTCTTTGTACACACCAGTGAGACGGGTAGTTTGGATAAAACAGTCCTCGAGGCGCTCGCGACGGACACACCTGTTATTACGACAAGCAGTGTTTATAAAGAACTTCCGGTCGTTATCTCACAAGCAACGCCGGAAACTATTGTAGAAGCTCTGCAGCGCCCGCAAAAGGACGATAATCGGTCGGAAATTATTCGAGAAAAACATTCGCTCCAGCATCTCATTCCTATGCTTGTTGAGGCGTTGCAGACGCCCCGCATCCTTTTTCTCTTTCCAACCTCGCGGGAAAATATCATGTCGAAGGTGCAAAAAGGGGAAGATGCGGATACTGCTCTGCGCGGACTCAATCACATACGAGGCGCTCGGTACGCCACCGTTGGAGACTATCCAGGGAATACGATTGTCTCTCGGCTGCCGAAAGTGTTGCAGGCATTTCTACTCCTGCCGCATCTTTTTACTTATGATTTCATCGTTGCTCAGGACAATCTGATGCTTGGGTATGTTGTTTCTATATGCGCACGTACATTTCGGCTGCGAACTCGCTGGATGTATCTGGCGATGAATTCATCCGTAGTAATGCGGCGCCACGCCACGCATCCAATTCGTCGGATTTTCTTGACATTGTTCTGGAAGAGCTACTTCCGGACTATCTGCCTCTCCTTCGAACAGATCGATGATTTCGTGCGGTTGGGAATCTCACGGGAACGTCTTGCATTCGTTCCTCTCGGCGTGGATGTGCCATTTTTTGCTCATTCCGGTTCCGAGAATGAGGGGGCATATGTCGCAAGTGTCGGTCGCGACGCCGGTCGCGATTATGAGACGCTCTTCCGCGCGGCGGAGCGTGTTTCGCATCCGTTTTCCGTAATAGCGGGCCGCTCAAACATCCCGTCCGATATGTTCATTCCAGCGAACGTGTCGGTGTGTTATGACCGCAATTATCTCGAGGTTCGCGATCTATATGCGCACGCACGATTCGTCGTCGTCGCTTCAAAGGATGTGCGTGCGCGGGACGGTTCGGACTGCTCGGGACAGACGGTCGTTCTTGATGCGCTTGCGGCTGGTAAGACTGTCATCGCGACGCGCCTCCCGTGGATTACCGATTACTTAGTTCCCGACGAGGATCTCGTCGTCGTGGAGCCCAATGATCCAATGGCTCTCGCGCAGGCGATAGAAATACTCTGGCAAGATGATGAAAGAAGGATGCGTCTCGCCGCGTCGGGCCATGCGAAAGTGATCAAGCACTACGCGACGGATCGATTCGCTGCTTCTTTATTGAGACTCATGGAAACCATGATATGACCAGCAAAACACCTCTTTCATTTTATGTGAATCCTGCGTGGCGTCGAGCCGGGGCGCACCACACACCGCTTCTGAATCCGTGGTGGGGCAATCCTTATGGCGAAGAATCGCTTTTCTCGAAACAGATGTTTGACGCGTATGCATGCGATACCGATTACTACACCATTACCGATGATATAAAGAATGCAGATCTGGTGCTCGCGCCGTATCGGCATAACTGGCTTTTGCCGTTCGATAACGATCTACTCGCAGAGTGCATCGGCTTCGCGCGCGCCAAAAATCTCCCACTTCTCATCGACGGCACGGGGGATATAGAGAAGAGTATCGATGCGGAAGATATCTATGTTTTGCGTTACGGCGGGTATCGATTTTTATCCGAACCGGGACGGATCCAGATACCACTCTATGTGGACGATCTTTTGGAGCGATGTAGAGACGGCAAGCTTGAATTGCGCAAGAAACATGAAGGGAAGCCAGTGGTCGGCTTCGCCGGCTGGGCGAAGCTTTCTCCAATGCAACACCTGCGGACAATCATAAAGGAATTGCCGGTGCGTTTGCGGGGCATTTTCGACTCGCGTTTCCGCGCGTGCACCAAGGGAGTGTTGTGGCGCGAGAAGGTCATTGGCCTTCTCAGGCGATCATCGCAAGTCGTGCTGAACGTGCGCGAACGCGGATCCTTCTCCGCGAATCGGAGAACTGCGGAGAAGGACCCGCGGGAACTCCGGGAAGAGATGGTTGAAACTATCCTAGAGAGTGACTATGCTCTCGATGTGCGCGGAGATGCAAACAATTCAGCCAGGCTTTTTGAGATACTGTCCCTCGGACGCATTCCCGTCATCGTAGACACAGAACGGAATTTCCCCTTTACGGACAGAGTCGATTATTCGTCGTTCGCACTTGTCGTCGATTTCCGCGACATCAATCATCTGCCCGAGCTGGTCGCCGAATTTCATAAGCGCATTTCACCGGAATCTTTTGAAGAAATGCAAAGAAATGCACGCGATATCTACGTTCGTTATTTCCGTATCGATGCGGTCATGCGTACTGTCGTTCCTGAGCTTCGCGTGCGGCTCGCAGTGCGCGCGGCGGGGCGCTAGTGCTACCATGAGCGTCATGCGCATACTGAAGTTCCTCACGACCGGAATCATCGGCGTTAGCATGAATCTCGGGCTCTTTTATACGTTATATGTGGTCGGTGTGCCGTATCTTGCGGGGTCCGCTACAGCATTTCTCTGCGCACTTCTCGCGGGTTTCGTTCTCCAGAAGTACTGGACGTTTGAAGACCGTGCGCCGGAGCGCTTACGCTCGCAATTTGCGCAGTATGCGGCACTCGCACTCGCGAATCTCGTGCTCAATACGGGAGTCGTGTACGTCCTTGTCGGGAGATTCGGCGTGTACTATCTGTTCGCGCAGGCGGTCGGAGCCGCGCTCGTCGCGGTCGACAGCTTCATCGCTTATCATCTGTTCATTTTCAGGCGACAGCAGGACAGTGGCGGAGCAGCCGGAGTATGAGTATACTGAACGTCATATTGTGAAAAATAAACGCACTTATTTTATTACCGGCGTGGCGGGCTTCCTTGGGAGTCATCTCGCAGAAGATCTTCTTAAAGAGGGGCATCGCGTGATTGGCTGTGACAATCTCGCCGGCGGGTACCTTGATAATATTCCGACCGGAGTTGAATTTCACCGAGCTGATTGTCTCGATCGTGCCAAGATGGCTGATCTCATGCGCGGTGTGGATGTGGTGTACCACACGGCAGCACATGCTCATGAAGGGCTCTCTGTCTTCTCTCCACATCTGATTACACAAAGCATCTACGGCGCAACGGTGTCGGTCGTGTCGGCTGCGATCGCGAATAAAGTAAAACGATTCATACAATGCTCCTCGATGGCGCGCTACGGGACGCAGCCAACCGTACCTTTTACTGAAGATATGACGCCTCTTCCGCAGGATCCCTATGGCATTGCGAAATACGCCGCTGAGCTTACCGTGCGCAATCTCTGCGAAGTCCACGGCATGGAATATGTCATTGCTGTGCCGCATAACATCATCGGTCCTCGACAACGATATGAGGATCCGTTCCGCAACGTCGCGTCTATCATGATCAATCTAATGCTCCAGGGTCGCCAACCGATTATTTATGGCGACGGAGAGCAGATGCGCAGTTTTTCATTTGTGGACGATGTGGTTGCACCACTGAAGCGTATGGCCACTGACGCAGCACCCGTTGGAGAGGTTATTAATATCGGTCCCGATGATCAGTTCATTACTATAAATGAACTCGCCACAATTCTTGCCAAGCTGATTGCTTTCAAGCTTGCTCCGATCTATATGCCCGGCCGGCCGCAAGAAGTGAGGTATGCAACCTGTAGTGCGGACAAGGCGCGGAAACTTCTTGATTACAAAACCACCGTGCCGCTCGAGGAAGGGCTCAAGAGCATGATCGAGTACATCCGCACGCGAGGTCCGAAGCCATTCCTCTACCATCTCGACCTCGAGATCGTGAGCGACAAGACGCCGCGAACATGGAAGGATCGACTGTTCTGAATACCGCATCATGTATCTCGGCAAAAAAGTAAGCATCGTCCTTCCGATCTACGACGAATGTCAGAGTGTGCGCGCGGCTATTGAGGAATTCCTCCGCCATCCGGCCGTGGATGAGATCATCGCCGTTGATAACAACTCGAAAGATGGCAGCGATGCCGAGATCAAGCTCACCTCGGCGAAGTATGTGAAGGAAATGAAGCAAGGATACGGAGCGGCGCTTCGGCGCGGTATGCGCGAGGCGACGGGCGACCTTATTGTCACGTGCGAGCCGGACGGTACATTCCGCGCGAGCGATCTTGACCGGCTTCTCGTCTACAGTCAGGAATACGATGTCGTACTCGGTACACGCACCTCAAGGAGTCCGGTCTGGTCCGGCGGCGATCCGGGAGTAAACATGGACTTCGCGCTTCGCATGGGCAATTGGGCGGTCGCAAAGCTTCTCGAGTATCTGTTTGGCGGCCCCTCCCTCACGGACGTTGGTTGCAGTTACAAACTCATTCATCGCTTAGCGTACGAACAAGTAAAAGATTCGTTCACGGTCGACGGCAACTGGTTCTCTCCGGAATACATTATTCGCGTGCTCGAGCGCCGGCTTTCTGTCGTGGAAGTTCCGGTGCGTTACGGTGCGCGCATCGGAACTTCGAAAATTACTGGGAAACGATCGAAAGCTATTGCGCTCGGGTTCCGTATGATAGGGTTCATCCTCTTCGAACGAATAACATCATGGATTCCTCATGCATCCGCATAATGCCATACAGAGCATGACCGAGTTCTTGGGACGACACCGCCCTCTCGTGGTGCTCCTTGCTCTGATACTCACACTGTCTCTCATCCCTGCTCTCGAAATATTCTTTTTCCTCGGAAACTCGTGGCAGGGTATTCCACCAGTGTTCGGCGATGAGACGCTCTATCATGCTCGCGTGCAGACCATAGTTCAGGGTCACACAGGAGGCAATCCCTATTTTATGGAGCACAGCGACGGACCTCCACTCGTTGTCTTCGGTGGCGCGTGGCTCAATGCGATTCCAGGTTTACTTGGCGTTTCATTCAATACAACGCTACTGCTCAATTTCATGTTGTGGAGTTTATTGTTTGCTTTGTCGGCGTTCTATCTGTTTCGTGAATTACGGGTACCGCCTTGGGTGGCTGTAGGCAGTACTGTTTTTGTATACCTACAGTCGTATGCACATGTGTGGCGGCCCGCCAACCTTCAGCCAGTGTACCCATTCATTTTCCTATTTTATCTTGTCCTCGCACGTTTTATGCGTGAGCAGAGCCGGAGAAATAGCATACTGCTAGCTCTTGCAACGGGTGCAACATTTTACCTATATGCTTTTTTGTGGCAAATCGCTGTTGTCACGCTCGGTCTTCTTGCTCTCTACGCGTTTGCGCAGAAGAATTGGCCGCTTTTGAGAGCAACAATTTTCTCGTCCTGTATCGGCGGCGCCATCGGACTTCCAGTGCCGCTCTATGTAGTATGGCTTTCGCATACGTCACCCTATTTCTGGGAGAGTCTTGGTCGTCTTGGGCTCGTGAACACGCATCTGCCGATGGCCGAGGTCATGTATTCGGGCGGATGGATCGGCATTGTGCTTGTATTGCTTCTCGTGCTCTCTAGGAAGGTGCAGATGTTGCGAGAAGACGTGGCTTTTGTGTCGCTCGGACTTTTTCTCACTATAAGCGGGTTTGGACTCTGGGGTATGCAGGGGAGTAATCTCATTACCGGCAAATTATTTGAAACGGCTGAGCACGTACGCATATTGATTCTCCCGTGGCTCGTATTCGCTACTGTTAGTTTGGGTGTATTTCTTTGGGAGCGGCGTGTACTCATGTCGAAATCAGTCCGGGTATTTTCGATCGCGGTAATCATTCTATTATCTGGAGCGCATGGATATTTCTTGAGGGAGTACATAGCTCCATTTTTACCGGCAAGCATCAGTCGCGAATCGTGGCAGACGCAGCAGCTCTATGCAAAACCTTTTGCGTGGTTGCAACAGCAGGAGAAAGATCCAATTGTCGTATGGAGCGACCCACATGATTTTCTCGCTACAGATCTTCCGGTCTTTACTCGACACTTCGCCTTGTATGCCTATTGGGGAATGCTTGAGTTGGTGCCTGAAGGTGAGATTCGTGAACGGTATCTCATCTCACAGTATTTTAATAATCCGACACTTTCTGATCTCAAATCAGAAAGTGAAATGTCGCTCTATCTTGGTCGTCACGATTTTCCTCATGAAGCGAAGACTGTTGAGCGGGGAATTAAGCTCTGTCGAATACTGTTCTTTTGGGATACGCATAAAGAGTGTGGAACGCCCCCGACGCCGCAAAGCCTCTTGGGGGAAAAATTCTTCACCGATCTCGAGAGTAAGTTTCAGACCGACATAAAGCCGAACATCAAAACGTACCTGAAGAAGTATCATGTTGCGTACATACTGAAGGACAAGGTGCTCAATCCTACGTATCATCCCGAAACCCTTGGGGCGAAGCTGGTGTACGCTGATGACAGGTTCGAAATTTATCACCTTTAGTCACGCTCTATGCAAATGCTTCACAACACTCCCCGTAACGAGCCGTTTGGTGCAGATGGTTTGCGGCGCATGTACCGTGCTCGTTTCGCGGGAAGACAGATGTATAGGGACAGCGTGTGGGGCGTCTTGATTCGAGATTATTTCCAGCGATTGGTTCGCCCAGAGGATGTGGTGCTCGACATGGGCGCGGGATATGGGGAATTCATAAACCATATTCGATGCGGCAAGAAATACGCGCTCGATTTGAACCCCGATACTGCCGATCGAGTGAGTGGTGATGTCGAAGTGATTGCGCAGGAATGTTCTGCGTCGTGGCCGTTTCCAGACAATCATCTCGACGTCGTATTTACGAGCAATTTTTTAGAGCATCTTCCGGACAAGCGGGCGCTCTCGCGGACGCTTGGCGAGGCAAACCGCTGTCTCAAGCCTGACGGACGCCTTATCGCGATGGGGCCGAACATAAGATATCTTCCCGGGGCGTACTGGGACTTTATCGACCACCATATCCCGCTTACCGAACAATCGCTTTCCGAGGCGCTCGGGCAGCAAGGGTTCCGCATAGAGAAATGCATCGATAGATTCCTGCCGTTCACGATGGTAAACGGACCGCAGTACCCCGTCTTCTTTCTTGCAGTCTATCTGCGGATTCCGTTTATCTGGCGCATCTTCGGGAAGCAATTCCTCGTTCTGGCAAAGAAGGAAAGCCTATGAAGATGTATTACGTCGCGAACGCCCGCATGCCGAACGAAAAGGCGCACGGCATCCAGATAGCCAAGATGTGCGAGGCTTTTATAGAGGCCGGCGTCGACCTGACGCTCGTCGTGCCGAAACGATGGTCGCCGCCATCGGATATGCAGACATTTTATGCGCTCCGCACTCCAGTGCCGCTCGTGCAGCTCTGGATCCCGAGACTCTACCAGTTCGGGAAATTCGGTTTTTTCTTCAGCTCGCTGTACTTCATGGTGCGGTACTCTTTCTTCCTGGTCGGAAGGCGCGTTCGAGGAGAGAGGTTCCTGATATATACGGTAGACATGGATTCTTTTTCAAGTACTCTCCTTCCGCTCTTCGGTCCGTGTGTGATTGAAATGCACTCGCCTAAAAACACTACTATCGCGTCGCGATTTTTCTTTCGCAATGCTATTGGTGTAATCGCCACCAACCCGCTCATCCAGGAAGCACTGATACAGACGTTTGCACTTCTTCCGAAACGCGTTGTTGCTGAACCCAATGGCGTCGACGGTGCATTTTCCGAGCAGAAGCTCTCCAAAGAGGAGGCGCGCCATACTCTTTCGCTTCCTGCCGGCTTAAAGTTGGCACTCTATGTCGGCCGCATGTACGAGTGGAAAGGTCTGGAAGTAGTATCTGCCACCGCTGAGCGGCTCGCAGAAAAGAATATTACTCTCGGCATCGTCGGCGCGACGCGTGAGGAGTTCGAGCGAGTGACAAAACGATCAGGAGAGCGGATTGTTTTTTATGGCGGCCATCCAAGTGCGGAGATACCTACATGGCTCGCGGCAGCGGACGCCCTCTTCGTTGTCGGTACGAAGCGCGACGAAGCATCGTATCGTTACACCGCGCCGATGAAGATATTTGAATACCTGGCGGCGCGGCGTCCGGTGGTCGCGACAAGGACTCCTGCGCTTGAGAGTTTAATTGCTGACGAGGTTGTATGGTGTGATCCGGATGATGCGGAAGATCTCGCGCGAGCGCTCGCACAGGCGATAGAACGTCCCGATTTCGCTCGCCTCACGCGTGCGTCTTCGCTCGCGCAGAACCACGCGTGGGGCGCTCGCGCGCAGCGCATTATGCATTTTATCGAACACCATGACTGAACTCTGGACCGGAAAAATATATGCCCGAGATGGATTTACGCGTACGAACGTACTCGGCGCCACTGTGGCGCTCGACATAGGATGCGGAAATCGCAGACTTCCCGGCGCGCGCGGTGTCGACATTCTTTCGCTTCCAGCCGTTGATGTCGTACACGATCTAGCGCGATTTCCGTGGCCGTTTGCCGACTCAAGCATCGATCTTGTCCTTGCCAATCATTTTTTGGAACATTCGGAGGACGTCGTGCGTACCATGGAGGAAGTGTATCGGATACTCTCGCCAGGCGGCCGTTTCGTCATCCAGGTTCCATATTTTCGCAGCGTAGATGCGATTAATGATCCTACGCATCGCCGATTTTTCTCTTCGCAGTCGCTCGATTATTTCATCGAAGGTTCGAAATTGTTCGATTATCATTATGCTAAGGCGTGTTTTGCAAGGCGTGGATTCTGCTACGGATGGCCGCATCCTTCCAAGAATCCGCTCAAGCGGTTTGGCAAGGCTCTCATCACGAGGCATCCTCATTTCTATGACCAATACCTCTCGTTACTTTTTCCGATGAAGTGCCTTACCTGGGAGCTCGAGGCAGTCAAAACGGAGATCTAGTTATTTGGTATCCCAAAAACATAATAGGAACTTGTGGCACTCATGAGCTTCTCTTTAAGGAAGGGAAGGTCTACGAGAGGGCTGAGGGAGGCACTACCATCCGCCATTTTTATGAACAGGCGTAGATACATTTTCTCTCCACCATGCTTCGCTTCAACCATTTCGGCATCTGAACTCCCAAAAGAAGAGATATCGGTAAAGTCGTAGAAGTCGAATCCGTATGTTCGGTACACCGCCGCAAGTGTCGGGGCTAGGATTTTGAACGAAGAAGCATACGTCGAGTGCGGGTGTTCTTTGAGCGCGCGGTACTCCTTGTAGGCAAGAGGCGGGAGGAAGCCGATAACGGTTATTCCGCGTGTTTTGCACAGCTCAAGAAATGTCCGAAGTTCTGCAAGAGAATCGTTTGAGATCGCATCTCCGTATACATCGCCGTTTGTGTCGGTAATGCTTGCTGCAAGGGCGTCAATGTCTGAGAGTGTTTTTTTCTGGACGAGAGGAGAACGGATGGCGTTTCCCCAGTAGCTGCTCCCGTCGTTCGTGAACCCATCCCCCGTAGTGCGGGCGCGCAGGCCGATAATGACAGTAGGGCTTTGTCGCGGGGTAAAGACATCGGTAAGCGTAAACTTTCCTGAGAAATAATCCGTATACACTTTCCACCACCCACCGTTGCGGAAAAAACTTTCGAAGAAAGGGTCGTACGGTTGATCTCGAGTGGTAAACGGATTCGGTCTCGACATGACGTGATTCTTGGCGTTTTCGGGAGTAAACAGAGCCTGCTCCATATTCGCAATGACAATCTTCGGCGGGGTAGCGAGCTGATTTATAAAATAGACGTAATCACTGAGCGGGCCGACTGCGCCAGTTGTATTGTAAAAAACAGTTGGTTCTTTGAAGAATGCCGATCGGAACTCACCGACATGCGAGTTCCCCAGAGTGATGACTTGCGGCGCGCGCGCGCTTACTTCATCGATCTGTAGTGCCGGTCCGAAATTACTATAGGCCTGTCCGACGAGTATCGGTTGAGGCTGGTTCATCAGGTGTGCGACCATACTCAACGGATAAAATTCTCCGGACCATAGAAGCAGGACGAATGCTGGCGCGAAGAGTGCCGCAAGCGGCAGTAGAAAGAATACAAGTTTTTTTATGAATGCGCGCATATCAGAATTGGAAATAAATGAAGGTCTTTGGTACGAAGTTTCCCGCAAAGAGTATCCAGATGATGAATGCGTAATAGAGGGACCATCGTAGCGTGCGGCGGTACCACCATGCCGGAAGAGCAAGGCGGAGTTCTGTAAAAAGTTCATACGCGAACAAAATTGTTACGGAAACGCCAATCATAGCTAAGGTGGTCTTGCCGATACCTATTTCATAAAATGCGCAATAGTTCGTGCAAGTAAGATATGAGAAAGCCCCCGGCCCCCAATCAAGGAAGACCTTTTTAATGATGGTGATGGCTTGGGTAAGATCATTGGCCCGGAAGAATACCCATGAAAAAGATGCGAGAACAAACGTGATTACTATGTTTATACTGCGGGTATAAAAGGCATCCAGTTTAATAGGAAAGAAGCCAAGTATTTTTTCGCGAAGACTTCTCGTCCATACTTCTAGACAAATAAGCAGACCGAATATGAGCCCCATAATGATAAAGTTCAACCCGGCTCCGTGCCACACTCCGGTAAGCAGGAAAGTGGTGATGATTGAAAGGTACACCCAGGCAGCGCCACGCCCTTTTCCGCTCCAGACGAGTGGGTAGTAGACATAGTCTCGAAACCACAAGGAAAGCGATATATGCCATCGTCGCCACAATTCCGCAATAGACTCCGCGAAATACGGCTGTCTAAAATTCTGCGCAAGTTCTATGCCAAGCATACGCGCAGACCCGACAGCAATGTCGGAGTAGCCGGAGAAATCCGCATACAGCACGATCGCGAAAGAGAATACAGCGAGCAATACCATCGATCCGTTTGCGGTATCCAAGTGGCCATATACGAAATCAACAAGAATCGCCAGATTGTTTGCTATGACTATTTTCTTAAAAAATCCCCAGAGCAGTAACTGTAGTCCCGAGACGGCACTATCATAGTTGAATGTGTGAGTGTTTCTTAGTTGCGGCAATAGGTGCTCCGGTCTCTCGATGGGACCAGCAACGAGCTGTGGGAAGAACATGACATAGAGGGCGTACGTAACATAGTTTCGTTCGGCGGCAAAACGTCCTTTATACACTTCGAAAATGTACGCGAGACTTTGAAATGTATGGAAAGATAATCCGATCGGCAAGATAATCGCTAACGACTCCAACGAGTAATTCCAATGAAGAAAGTCTGCGAGAGTAGCGACATTTTGATTGAAAAAATTGAAGTATTTAAAAAAGAACAGAGTTCCGATGTTCGTAGCAATACCGAACACAAGGTAAAGCATTCTGGTTTTTCCGACTGATCTCTCGATTCGCAAACCGAGGATATAGTCGATGGTAATGAGAAAAAAGAGTACAAGAATGTACTGCGGGATGAACGCCATATAAAAGTAACAGCTTGCTAGAAGCAAGAGCCATTTTTGCCATGCTGCCGGAAGAGTAAAATATAAAATAAAGACGGAAACGAAAAAGATAACGAAGGGGATGGAATCGAAAAGCATGTAATTGCGGGCAGTGTATCATAGAGTGTGATGGCTCCGATGCTAAAAAAAGCAGGTATTGATTTGGTGGAAGTCGCGCGTTTTCATCCATTCATACACAACAAAAAACATTCTTTTTTACGGAAAGCTTTTTCCGAGAAGGAAATAGCATATTGTTTCGCGTATAAGGATCCCTCGGTACACTTGGCGGGTATATTTGCGGCAAAGGAGGCGGTTGCGAAGGCTCTCGGCGCTGCCGAGACTGCTTTCATCGAATTCGAAATCCGACATGCGAAAGGCGGGGCCCCGGAAGTATGGAGGAAGGATCGCAGGTTATCTATTGCTGTGTCTATAACTCATACGGATGCGATGGCGGCGGCCATTGCCGTGGGGTAACATGTGCCGATATGCGGGAAAATAAAAAGTGCCTCGTTCTCGACCTCGATAATACGCTCTGGGGAGGCGTGGTGGGCGAGGACGGGCTCGAGAACCTCCACCTCTCTCTTACTCCTCCGGGGAGCGGGTACCTCGCTTTTCAGCAAGCAATCCTCGACCATTTTCATCGCGGCGTCATGCTTGCGATCAATAGTCGGAACAATCCGGAAGATGCGCTTCTCGTGCTGCGCACGCACCCCAATATGCTCTTGAAGGAGCATCATTTTGCCGCCATGCGCCTTAATTGGAACGATAAGGCACAGAATTTACGCGAAATCTCTGAAGAACTCAATATTGGCCTTGATGCGATGGTATTCCTCGACGATGATGCAGCGAATCGTTCGCTCGTGCGCGCACTTCTTCCGGAAGTAGAGACGCCAGATTTGCCAGTGGATCCTTCCGACTATGCGCGATTCTTAAATGCACAACAGTATTTCCCTTCAGAGGCAATTACTGACGAAGATAAGATGCGAGGGAATCTGTATGTGACCGAACGCCTGCGAAGAGAGCAGGAAAAGCGTTATGCGAATAAAGAGGAATTTCTCGCGAGCTTGAAGCTCGAGCTCATTTGTAGCGAAGATGATAGCTCTTCTCTCGCGCGGCTGGCGCAACTTACTGAGAAGACAAATCAGTTCAATACGAACAAACGCCCACTTTCTGAAGGCGAGATACGCGCTTACCTCAAGAGTCCGGTACATCACGTATACCAGGCGCAGCTGCTCGATATATTTGGTGACTCTGGCATTGTCGCCTTCGCTCTTGTTGAAGAGCAAGGCAAGGAGTGGCATATCGATCAGCTCCTGATGAGCTGTCGTGTGTTCGGGCGTGCTGTCGAAAAAGCGTTTCTTGCTTTTATCGCGGACCGAGCTCATTCCGCAGGCGCGGAGCGTCTCTCTATCTCTTTTATCGAAACACCGAAGAATATGCCGGCAAAGGCGTTTCTCGATACTCATTTCAAGATGCGCACGCTCGCGCTCCACAAGATTCCTGCTGTGCCGACATGGATAACGATGCACGTATGAAAACCTTTAACGCCATTGCGAGCCAGATGTTCACTCTTCCAGAAGAGGGTATACATGACGCTCTCACGAGTCACGATATTCCAGCATGGGATTCTATGAATTATGTTTTTTTCATAGCAGAATTGGAAAAAGAATTCGGCATTTCATTCAGTATGGATGAAGTGATGAACGTCTCCTGTCTCGGAGACTTGCGCGCTATCGTCGAGAAGCGCGCGAAGAAATAGTATGGAACCGGTCGAGCTCGCATTCGAAGATATCAGTGTGGGGGACAGTGCATCATTCGAGAGGGTCTTTACCACAGAAGATGTGCAGGCATTCGCGGCGTTGAGCGGCGATACAAACCCACTTCACACAAGCGAGTCGTACGCTGCCGGAACGCGTTTTAAAAAACCGCTCGTGCACGGGATGTTGGCGGGCGCACTCTGCTCTACTCTTGTGGGCATGCATTTGCCAGGCAAGCAGTGCCTGTACTTGCGCCAGACGCTCTCGTTCAAAAAACCTATTTTTATCGGCGACTCGCTCCGTATCACGGGAGTTGTCACTGAAAAAGTTGCGGCGACCCGTATGCTCACGCTTGCGATTTCGATAACCTGTGAGGGCGTCCACGCGATAGAAGGGATGGCGACGGTACAGGTACTTGTATGATAGTAGGGATGCAATAATTTTATGCAGGCACTCAAAAAAAACAGGAAAATAGCTCTCGTATCCGGAGGTATGGGGTATGTAGGGAAGGCTGTCACGCAAAGATTCGCCCAAGACGGTATCTCTGTTGTCGTCATGTACCATACGTCCTCGCAAGAATCGGTAGATGAATTTCTGATGTTGTTAGGGGAAGGGCACGCCGCCTATCAGTGCGATTTGGGAAATGAGGCGCAGATGCAAGAAACGATAGCGACGATAGAGCGCGAACAGGGACCGGTTTCGATATATGTGCATGCGGCGGGAGCATCGCCATCGCGTAAGCCGCTCCACCTTACTTCGACCGAAGAGGTGCTCGAAGCATTTAAGAAAAATGCGCTCAGCGGGTTTAATTTCTTTACCGCCGGTGCGACGTATCTGAAGGAGCGGAAAGAGGGCGTAATGATCGGTATCACTACGGCTGCGGTTGTTTTTCCTCAGAGCGTCGGTTCACTTGGTCCTTATGTAGCAGCAAAGTATGCGCTTCAGGGCATGCTTGCATCGTTTCGGGCTGAGCTTTTACCCTTTGGGATCCGCGTTTATTCAGTCGCGCCCGGTTTTATGGAAGGGGGAATGAATAGTGTGTTTCCGAAAGCATTTGTTGAGATGGTAAAAGCGAAAAGTCCTACAAAAATGCTCGCGACCGCTGAAAATATTGCTGAGCACATTTCATTTCTTGTCTCTGATGCGGGGAAAGATTTCACTGACCTTACGATTGTCGTTGCTCCTGAATTGGAGGTTCATGCTCTATGAATATTCGCAAAGCACTGACCTTTCGCGCGTCGTCTATCGGCGATTGTTTGATGGGGAAGTATCTTTTGGAGAATATTCACGCAGAGTATCCAGAGACTCGTCTCGGCATCGTGGTAGCGGGCCGTGCAGCGATGATTCGCGATTTGTTCGCGGCCTATCCCTGGCTGGAGGTCATCGAAGCGAATCGTCGCAATCCGAGAACGCTCTTCGCGCTACTCCGTGATTTCCATGGAAGTGATTTGGTCGTAACGCAATATGCGGGCAAGAAGGGAGGAAGGTTCGGTTTTGGAAGCAAACTTTTCGCGCGCCTGTTGGCACGAAGAGGAGGACTTGTTGGATTCACGGATGCGTTCCGATGGAATAGTGTCCTCTATGACCAGCTCGTACCAATAAAGGCCGGAGAGTCGATCGCTGAACATGAACGCGAAGTACTCGCGACTGTCGAGGTAACAGTCTCTTTACCGTTCCCCAAGCTCATTTGTTTGCCGGATGGCGCTATTGTAGAAAAATTCGGCGTCGACGCGGAGAAGTTCATCATCGTGCACTTTTTTGCTGGAGGGAAGGGTCGGAGCATGAGTCCCGAAAAGAGTAGGGAACTTCTCACGGCACTGCGTCGTGTTCTCTCTGATGACATTTCCATACTTGTAAGCGGGTCATCGGCGGACCGCTCATCTGCGCGCGCAATCGCGGAAGGCATAGATGCGAAAGTCATCGCCGGAGAAACGACTTTGCAAGAAATGATGTGTCTTATCAAAGAGAGTCGGTGTGTGATCAGTGTTGACACCGGCATGGCTCACATCGCTGCGCATCTCGGGACGCCGCTCGTCGTCATGCGTACCTGCGTCGGCCGCAATTGGTGGCTCGCCGGGCAATATGGCGAGAACGCGCCCATCACGGTATGTGCTCACGATGTGTCGTGTAGAGATGGACATGTGAATAAGGAATATCCAGAGTGTCTGAACGAGATTTCCGTTGAAGAGATTGCCAACGCCGCAAGACAATGTGTGTTACGTGACGACTCGCAGACGAGTTATAGAGAGGAAGCATCCCTTTCATGAAAACCAAACTGAAACGACCGCAGGGCAATCGTTCGCGCACCCTCTTCCTGCTCTATGAGTTGGGGCATATTGACGGGCTCGAGCGTCTCTTCCGCAATCAGCCGCATGAGCGCGCGGGCTCGCTCACGGTAGCATTGTCGCTCGATATAGAGGAGGAATTGAGAAAAAGGAATATCCCTTTTTTTTCAGGATGCGACTATAAAAAGATCGCACCTGATTTGCTGACGGCGCAGGATGCAATGATGGACGCGTTTTTTGCTGATCCGCGATGGAAGCTCTTTACCTATCGCGGCATCGAACTCCGGACAACATTTCTCTTCATGTTTCGCGCGTACTTTCAGAGGGTGTGGTATTACGGCAATCTGCTCATTTCTATCCTCGAGGCTCATCCAGAGGCGGAGCGTCTCGCCGTATTTGCTCCGAGTGGCATGCTGTCGAGTGTCGCGGGCGGCCTTTCGCATCGCGAGCGGGAAGTGGTTATTGATTGTGCAAAAATAGTTGCGGCAAGGTCTGGTATGCCGGTCACGGTCGTGCCGTCCGATCGCGTCAGCGAGGCGCTCCACGACCGTTTTAGACTTTTCTTTTTTACGGTGCAACGAATGCTGTTCGGTTTTTCGCTTGCGGTATGGAATGCGTCTATTGCGTTTCTATGTCGCCCCCGTCGCCCTCGCCTACTTATAAGCGATCATTGGAGGAATGTCGGCTCGACCATCGAGCTTCTTAAGGAAGGGGAGTGCATTTTCCTCGATCGTCAGGAGATACGCCATATTCCCTGGCGCATGCTTTTGCGTTATCGGATGCATTTCGTGCACAGCGAGGATTTCGTATCGCGAAGTATGCGAAAACGTGCTCAGAAATCCGCGCAGGAATTTGCACGGGAGTGGGATACTCTGCGTTCCGATATCGACCCCGTCTTCATGTTCCGAGGATACTCATTCGATGCTCTTTTGGTGCAGGCGGTTGACGATATTGTTCGCGGATTCGGAAAGTTGTTGCGTGAGATCGAGGGTACGTATGCGCTCTATGAACATTTCAAGCCCGATGTCGTCCTGCTGCGCGCGAGCGTGAGCGGACAAACGCATTTTTCCATTCTGCCGCTCGTCGCAAGAGAAAAACACATACTCTCCTTGGAGCTGCAGCACGGACTTGAATATCTCGGACCCGGTTCCTGGTCGCGCGAGCATGCGGCCGAACATATCGCCTCGTATGGGCCGCTCGTGAAGGAAGAACTTGTTTCGGCAGGGCACGCTCCGGAGCGCGTGCATGAGATTGGCTCGCCGCGTTTTGACGATCTGTCACGGATACCGGCTGTCGAGGGAAGTGGCGGACGCTCGCTTACGGTACTGTGCATTTCTCCCGATATCCGTGTCTTCGAAATATATGATTCCTACAGCGCTGAGGATTATTTCACCACCGTAGCAGCGGCGATTGAGGCGCTCGGGGATGTGCGAACGATTATCAAATTCAGGCCGGGATCTCCTGACGAAGATCCGCTCCGCCTGATCGCCGCGAAGGCCTTTTCGAGGGTGCCGTACGTAGCGGCATCTTCCGAACCGCTTTCAGGTCTGTTCGATCAGGCGGATATTGTCGTCTCGTGCTATTCGACCGTGGCCCTAGAAGCCCTTCAGCGCGGTATGCCGGTCATCGTCCCTTCTCTGAATTCCGTCGATGCAGCGGTGGTACGCTTCCATTTCTCTCGTTATGTTGACGCGGGAGCGCTTCGCATCGCTTCGACTCAAGAGGAACTCGCCGCTTCGCTTGCGGAACTCGAAGCGAATCCTGCGCTGCGGAGCGACATGGGGGAGCGAGCTCGAGCATTCATTGACCGAAATTTCAGCTTTGACGGGCACTCGTCATCCCGATGTGCCGCTCTTATAATGGAGCTCGCTGATCGCTCGATGTCTTCCGTGCCGGAATAATTTTCCTTATGGTATCCCTTTTACGCGAGATATTCATTGCCTACGAGTCCGAGCATATTAATGAAGCGCACTCCCGCGCTGAAGCGGGCGCGACCATCATCGTCTTCAATTTCTTAGTCGAGTGCGAACTTAAGGAAAGAGGCGTTCCCTACATCTCGCTGCGCGACATCATCGATATGAAAGCGGAGGAAGGGTATTGGTCGATACTCTCCCATGAAGTGGCTCGAGAATGGTACCGAATTCCCGTCATGATGTTTTTTACCTACGAGGGTATCCGGATTGCTGAGGCTCCGGAGCCGGTCATGCAAGCGTACTTAGCACGACTTTTTTATTACGTGCTGGTATACGCCGCCATAAAAAAAGCGTATCCGAACGCACAGGTTTTCATTCCAGAGCCTTCCGTTCTCGGCGATTCTGCAGCCGCTGTCTGTCTCGCTCCGTTTGTGCAGTGGGCGGTCATCGACGCGGCGCGCATGGTCGGCCTTCGTTATTCTGCCCAAGGCTTCCGCACGGTGCCGGTATATGTGCCGCCCAAGCTTTCGTGGAAGTGGCTCATCTTGCGTGCCTACAATCTGCTCGTCGGCTTTATCCCGCGCCGTGGTTTCAAAATATACGCGAGTGAATACTGGACGCACCTTGCACCCATCGTTCCTTACCTGCAAGATTCGGAGCTCATGCTTCTGGAGAGTAGCAGATTCACAAACATACCCTGGCGACAGACTCTTACTCATCGCATCCGCATCTTTCATTCGCACGACGTATCGAGCAGGATAGAGGAGCGAGATACTATGCGGATTTCAGCGGAATTCGCGAACCAATGGAAAAACGCGAAGCAAGAGGTTGCGGAGTATCTCGCTTCCGTACGGGACGATCTCGATTGGAGTCCTGTGCTTGAAGCGTGCGAGTATCTCATCGCGTATGCGCCGCGCGTCATTGCCGATATAAAAACGCTGCGCCGCATCATGCAAAAAGAAAAACCGGATCTTGTACTTCAGATGGCGTCCGTCGGCGGCCCAGAACACTACTTTTTCCTCATGGCGCAGGTCGCAAGGCAACTCCATATTCCTTCGCTTGAGCTCGAGCACGCCACTGCGACCATCGATCCCCGCTCGGTGTTTTGCCGGATCGAGACAGACTATCTTGCGACCTACGGCGAGGACGTGAATAGGTGGCATGAACGCATAGGGCACGCACCAGAGCGGCTTATTGCGGTCGGTTCGCCGCGCTTCGACCGTTACGTGAATGAGCGCACGCAAGGAGTCGAAAGAGGTAAGCGGATGCTTGCAGAGCTCGGGCTCGACACTGCGCGGCCGGTCCTTTTCGCGTCCATCCCGTTTTCCGATATGTATGTCGGTACACCCGATTCCTATCAGCTTGCGGAATTCTTCGAGACGATCCGCGAGGTTCAAGAAAAAGTGCCCGGTCTCCAAATTCTCTTTAAGTTCCGCAGTCGTTCCCATGTCGGCGCGATGCAGAAATATCTTCAGGAGTTGTTTCCTGTGGACGTGGCGATGGCCGCGGATGAGGATATCTTCGCGCTTCTGTGCGCGAGCGATGTCGCCGTATGTAATAATTCGACCGTAATTTATCAGGCGATTCTCTCAGGGAAGCCACTGGTCCTTTATCCATGGAAAGCGTTCGACTCATATCACGCGAAGGTGTATGCGCAGGAGATACCGCTCTTTTACAACGCTCGGGAAGTCATTGACAGTCTCGTTCGCATTTTTGGGGAAGTGTCTTATCAAGAAGAACTTCTAGTGCAACAGAGACAGTTTCTCCAGAGATATTCTTTTGATGGGAAGTCGTCCGAGCGTTTGGCGGCACTTCTACGGAAGCTGTCGAAGCGAGGTCGGGATGAAACTTTATAACGGACTTTTGAGTTCAAGTGTGGTACAGTGTTGCACGATACAGGATATGCAAGAATTGCAAGGTAAAACAGTACTTATAACCGGCGGCACCGGGTCTTTCGGCAAGAATTTTGCCAAGCATATTCTCGCCAATTCGAAGCTGAAAAAGCTCATTATCTTTTCCCGCGATGAGTTGAAGCAGTCGCAGATGCAGATGGAAATGACTGATGCTCGTCTCCGGTTTTTTATTGGCGACGTGCGCGATCTCCCTCGACTTCAGCGCGCTTTTAATGGCGTTGATGTCGTCGTCCATGCCGCGGCGCTCAAGCAGGTACCGGCCCTTGAGTACAATCCGTTCGAAGCGGTCAAGACGAACATTCTCGGCAGTCAGAATGTTATTGAGGCAGCAATCGATCAGCAGGTAAAGAAGGTCGTGCTGGTATCGACCGATAAAGCGGCGATGCCAGCTAATCTCTATGGATCCACTAAATTATGCGCGGAGAAACTTTTTATCGCCGGTAATGCGTACAGCGATGACGGAAAGACGCGTTTCAGCGTCGTTCGTTACGGGAACGTCGTTGGCAGTCGCGGAAGCATCGTCGAGAAGTTGCTGCTGAATAAGGGCGCACACACCGTGCACATTACTGATGAGCATATGACGCGCTTCTGGATAGATCTCGAGCAGGCGTTCAGTATAGTTCTTTTCGCTCTAGGACATATGGAGGGAGGCGAAATATTCATACCCAAGGCGCTTTCAATGAAATTGACGGATCTCTTCGACATTCTCGCGCCCATGGCAAAGCGCAACATCATCGGCATCCGTCCGGGAGAAAAGGTGCACGAAGTGTTGCTGACGAAGGAGGAGGCGCGCCATGCGGTGGACTTTAAAGACTACTTTGTCATTTTGCCTGAGAATGTCAGTCAGATGAAACAAAAGAAAGGGCTGCAGAAATATCTCAAACAGAGCAAGCCGCTAAAGCCTGATTTCCAGTTTACGAGTGATACGACCGCCGGGCACATGTCGCAAAAGATGCTTCTTCAGATAGTCTCTCGTACGGAAGAGATCTTAAGAACCTGATGATTCCTTACTCTACGCAAGACATCAACGAGGCGGATATTACGGCGGTCACGAAGGTGTTGCGCTCGGGATGGCTGACTCAGGGGCCAGCGATCGAAGGGTTCGAGAAAGCTATTGCGAAAAAAGTTGGTACGGGATTTGCGGTTGCTTTTAATTCTGGCACTGCTGCGCTCCACGCGGCGTATTTTGCCGCGGGTGTGGGGAAAGGGGATGAAGTTTTGGTACCTGCCATCACCTTTGCCGCAACTGGGAACGCCGCGCTCTATCTCGGCGCCACGCCCGTATTCGTGGATGTCGATCCTCTTACGGGAAATATGGATGTGAAGGACGCTGTGCGCAAGATAACCAAAAAGACGAAGGTCCTCGTGCCAGTTGATTATGCCGGTCGACCGACCGACCTCGCGGCATTCCGTGTACTCGCAAAGAAGCATAAACTGGTGCTGATAGAAGACGGCGCACAGAGTCTTGGCGCCTCCTATTGTGGCAAGTCGGTGGGTTCACAGGCCGACATGACCATGTTCAGCTTCCATCCGGTAAAGTCCATTACTACGGGAGAAGGTGGCGTTATCGTGACGAGCGATGAAGCGTATGCACGAGCACTACGACTATTTCGCAGTCACGGTATCACGCGTGATCCGCATTTCGTGAAAGAGAGTGAGGGTCCGTGGCACCAAGAGATGCACGCGCTCGGGGAAAATTATCGTATTACCGATATGCAAGCGGCACTCGGAGAAAGTCAGCTCAAGCGCCTCGGCTCGTTCATCAAGAAGCGTTCCGCTGCGGCACGCCGATATCCGAAACTGCTTAAAAATCT
>CAYHIQ010000003.1:0-28926 GCA_964356775.1 uncultured Candidatus Saccharibacteria bacterium
GGACACTCAAAGTCGCCCCATTCAACCATAGTTACCTTGGCGGTCGTGGTACCGGTCATGGCGCTGTCAGGTCTGACCATCAGATCTTGATCAAACGTCTGTACCGTTCCCTTGGTAGGCGAAAGCCAAAAGAAGAGAGCGAAACCAAGAATTACGACGACGAAAATTCCTCCGAGTGCGATAAGTTGGTCAGTTAATTTCATAGTTGAAGCGACGATGGATAATCATAAGCGCACTAATCGCTATAAACGAGCCGAGCGATGCCG
Source organism: uncultured Candidatus Saccharibacteria bacterium (assembly GCA_964356775.1). GTDB lineage: Bacteria > Patescibacteriota > Minisyncoccia > Phycocordibacterales > Phycocordibacteraceae > C7867-001. Next base: position 267 of record CAYHIQ010000003.1, read on the forward strand.
TGATCAAATTGAGTCCCAAAAGCGATGGGAGCTCTTGAGTACAGGATACCCCGATAGCGCACGGCGCGAACGCTTCGGAAAGTATACTGTAGTAAAGAAGTGTCTGGTAGAGCGCGACGAGACCGCCGAGGATTGAGAGTGGGAGCACATAGGAGGAAAGCTCGCGATCCTCGCGCCAGATCCCGATCGGGATGATAAATACAAGCGGGTACATGAATATTCTCTGCCACCAGCACAGTACGCAGGGCTCAATGCCGAGATATTGAGCATAGAGACTTCCGAGCGTCGCGATAAGCGCGACCGCAAATGCGAGTAGCGGTGCAACAGCCGATAGTTTACGACACATACGTTTAAGGTACTGAAGTATAGCATGACATCTAAAAAATATTTGCCGCAATTTTCACAAAAGAAAAGGAGCTGTTAATAATGGTATCAACAGCTCCTTTTTCTATAATTCTTTTTGATCGGAAAACCAAATGAACACCATCCTTCCTTCGTTATCGATTTTTTTTACCTGCGCGATATCGCATATGATGAGGGATTCTCCTTCGAGATAAAACCATCCCTCAAGGTATATGCGGTCAGTATGGGTGATAAGGAACAACGACGAAATGTAACCCTCACCCGTCTGTTCGCTGATTTCGATGACCGCCGTGTTTTCCCCCGATACTATTTGCGGTAACATCCTACGTATCACTGTCGGCACCTCGTCTGTACCATCGCAGTTCAACGGCTCCATTGCGGAAATCAAGACCGTCAGGACTATCTCAAGCATGTCCGCCTCCTTCCTGATTGAGGAGTTCAATTTCAAGCAAGATATCCGGATCCCAATCCAAGAAACTCCAACACCATAGACGATACAGATGCTTCCAACATCTCACATGGAAGTTACAGTTCCCGGCTATGCAATGATCGCCTTTAGTGAGGATGAGTCCCTTGCAAGGCGAGTAATCACAGATGATGGCATTGGGCGTTCTCATCATCGCCTCCTTCCTCCTTTGTTGCTTTGGACTGTAATCCTGTCAGACGCCGTCATCGCTTGGAGCAATCGAGGCTTCACCGGATTCCGGTCATGCTCTATACCAATGGTTACACCGCAGAGGCATGTCCGCACTTCAAGAATACTCCCTCGAAAGAAGTCTGGAATACATCCATACGGCTTGAGTTCCGAAAACTGCTCCTCGGAGAACGTGCATAGGCACACGACGCACTGTTTAAACATGATCACCTCCTTTGTATACGTGCAATGACAAAGAACCCTTTCTCTATATATACCCGCCATTGAGGGATGTCTATCTCACGAGGAGTGATAACTTTCGTCCCCAGGTTCGTTATCCGGATTTGTATTGAAAAAAGTATAGGCCGCCGCAACTGATGTTGCGGCGGCCTTTTCGATGCCGCATCTCTAGGCCTCGAAAGGTTTGAGATCTAGTGAGTAGTCGAGTCTTAAGGGACAAACCTCCGAAACTGCTCCTTTGGAAACGACAATATGGCGGATACCTTCTCGCATCGCTTGAAAAATAATCCACGTCTTTTCAAAGCCAGAAGGGAGAAGCACTGCTGTGGGCTTACCGTGCCGGCAGGCTTCCGTATGATCCGTATGATTCTTTGGGCGGGTTGTCTCGAATTCAATTTCTGCACCCTTAAATGCTTTATACAGAACAGCTAATTCATCAGGAAAAAGCTGTCTGACTTCATGATCCACCATCATGATTTTAATCATTCCAACCCTCCTTGATCGTTTGATTACGAATGCTTGTTACGATGCTCCGGCAGTAATATACGTGCGCAGAATATTTGCGTCAAGAATTTTTCTTTACCTGACTTAGGAAGAGGCTTTTAGGCGAGAAGGGAGCCAATCCATCACTTTTTTACGGTGTTGGTCGAGCGACCAGGCATCGCCACTCTTAAAGAGAGTATCGTGTGTCTTTTTGAACTCCCTCAGGAGCGCGAGCGACGCGCGCGGAAATTCCAGCGGGAGGACATGGTTATAGGATTTCAGAAAGTTTGAAAGAGTCAGCGACTCTTCGCTCCGTTCCCGATCTAAGTCAGGTGTTTTCATCGCCTTAATAATACCACAAACGATTCACAAAATCAAGTTTCCTGATAACACTCTGTTGCAGGGTATACTGCGACGAAATGGAGAAATATGTCGTGTTAGAGAAAAGAGTTGGCGATACTCCGCTTGCAGCGGTGCGGGCGTGGAAAATGCGGAACCAAGAGTATGACGCCACTCCGGTATCCTACGCGGGCCGTCTTGATCCGATGGCGTCAGGGAAACTGTTGGTGCTCTTGGGCGATGAGTGTAAGCGGCAGCGCGCGTATACGGATCTCGATAAAGAATACGAGATCGAAATCCTGCTCGATATTGGCAGCGATACGGGAGATGCGCTTGGCATACCGGAGTATGTCTGCAAAGAAACGTCTGTAGATAGGAGTACTCTTGCCGACTTGCTTCGCAAAGAACTCGGCGCGCATGTGCGCGCGTATCCGGCATTCTCCTCAAAAACAGTGGGCGGTAAACCTCTTTTCCTCTATGCGCTTGCAGGAACGCTTTCGTCCATAAAAATTCCGGAACACCTTGAGCGCATATATCGCATCCGATACTTTGATTCGTATAGTGTCTCTTGTTCCGAGCTTGAAGCTAGAGTATCAAAATTCCTTGACCGTGTTCCACGCACCCGCGAGCCCTCGAAGCGGCTCGGAGAGGATTTCCGCGTAGATGCTATCCGTACGCACTGGACCACTCTTTTCAAAACTGCACAGGGAAGAAATTTTACCGTGCTTCGCTTGAAGGTAGTTTGTGCATCGGGGACTTACATGCGCTCGCTCGCAGGCCGTGTCGGAGCATCGCTTGAGAGCAAAGCGCTTGCGCTTTCCATACACAGGACGAAAATAGGGAACTATATTCCAGTATGGGGCAGGACGGGATTTTGGTTGCGCACGTACGCTAGTCGAACAGAGAAATGAGATAGGTATCGATAACGCGCTGATCCAGTGTGTAGAAGTACGCATTTGATGCGTGGAGATCAGTCGCGAGCTTCACGCCAACGAAGCGCCAGTGCCACGGTTCAAACATGTAGTAGCCATTGTCCTTAGGATATGAGAGAACGAAACCGTAGCGATAGGCATTCGCGGTAACCCAAGCATAGGCGGGCGTCGTATCAAACCCTATGAGGTTACCGCTCGTGCCGGTCGTGATGAGATCTATCGTGGTGCCGAGCTGGTGTTCAGAATAACCCTGATCCGCAGAGAATTGATTCGCCGTGCCTGCACCATAGATAACTACATACTGTCCCTTCAGTGCTCTTTGATTAGAAAATGAGCGGTATGCTGAGTCAATATACAGCGCGATACCATCTGTCTTTGCCTGATTAAGCATTTTCTCTAAATAGGGAAGGACCTCTGGGATAATCTGGGACTGTTTCTTTTCGATATATGCATATGCAGGAGGAATATCGACGAGTCGTGCGGGAGCATAGGTATCGCTAAGGAAGAAGACCTTTGAATACTTGGCAAGGAGTTCAGGATCGATTTTGCTCAACTTCTGCAAATCCGTGACGACTCCGGTAATCGAGCCGACTTGATTTTTGACGCCGCCCAACTGTTCTCGGACAATCTGCTTTTCTTGCTGGAGCGCGTTCCCAAGCGAGGTGGTTGCCTCTGCAATGTTGTTTTGTAGAAGTGCAGTAGTCGACGCAAGTCGCACATCAAGCTGTGCAGTGAGCTGTGTGACTTGCTCTGAAAGGGCAGTGAGGCGCGTATATCCGTACCATGACACGCTACCTACAAGAACAATTATAAAAATAAACCCAGCGATCGTCACCCATTGGATCGGTGGTATGCTCCATATCGATTTTCCGATTTTTACTGTCATTTTCTCAGTATACCCTGATTGGGGAGCATATTTCCCCAAGTTTCCTTTTCTGACGTATGATTGTCCAATGCCGTCAGAAAAAGTTGTACCTCATCATCTTACGGATCCGTTGTACACGATTTTCGGTGAAATGACCGGGTTGTGGGCATTTGCCAACCTCGGGTACTTCCTCATCTTTCCCGCACTCGGCTTCGGTCTCAGCTACAATGCGTCTCCGTTGGCCATCTCTATCTATTTTTTATTGTGGGCGGGAGCAACTCTTTTCTATTTTTGGGACTTATTCGCTTTATGGCTGCCGGCACGTAATCAAATCTGGATCTATGTCGCCTTGAGTCTCGGGTGCGGGGCGCTCGTGTGGGGGCTGCTCTATGCATTTTCATTTCTACCGGTGCTGAACGGACTTCATCTCGCGCCTTCGACTGACATCCTATTTGCAAACCCGTGGTATTTTCTTCCAAAATCCGCCGAGGTCCTCATGCAGCAGTTGCTCATTACGGTCCTTGTGCTGGAACTTTCTTTCAGACTGCATTCTCTTAAAAAAGTGATCCTCGGCTTTGCGGTCTGTTTCGGCGGCGCGCACGCGCTTCTCTTTTTAGTCTACGGCGCAGTGACCGAGTATGCAGTGGTCATGACAGCAGGGTCGCTGCTCTCAGCGCTTGTATTTCCATATCTCATCCTGCGGGTGCAAGGAGGTTTCGTATATTCCTATACAACCCATCTCCTTTTCTATATCTTTTTGGCGATGCTCCTGCGAGCCTGGCCTCCCCTGAACTACGTTGCATGAGGTAGTAGTTGTTTAGCGCAATGTAAGAACAAACGAGATGGTTGAGTGGTCAGATATGCTCTCCATCTTTCTTACCTTCGCCTTGAGGGGAAGAACATATGACCCTGATATCTTGTCAGGAAAAATCGAAGTATTCCAAACAGTTGTTCCTATAGTTACCGAAACGGGCAGAGAACCCCATCCTCTAGCGTTTTTACCAAATTTCTGTTTGATTTCCTGCCCCTGCTTTTTGGGGAGAGTAAGAAAGCGCCATCCAGCCATACCAGGATACGGCCAGACCTTTGAACGCATCTTATAGATATTCGTTGGCATACCGTGATTGTAGCGTCATCTGGAAACAAAAAACCGTCTTATTGCAAAAAGGGTTGCCGCTTGCGGCAACCCTTTTTCTTTTTCTGCAGAAGATTTAGCGAAGAGAGTGGGGAGTATAGAGAACAAACAAAAAAGAGAGCCGCCTGTAATGGGCGGCTCTCGGTATGGAATTTTCAGATATTCAGCTCTCTTGACGTGCCAGTGAGCTCCTCGAGTTCTTGGGTGCGCCAGCGGTAATTTTCTAGCTCTTTCCGACTCACTTTGATTCCCTGACTGTTCAGTTTCTGGAAGATTGTTCGCAGAAGCTTACGGATACTTTCACGGCTCACACCAAGGTCTCTACCGACTTTTGCTAAATTTTCTTTCTTTCTACCCTCGTACAGTTCTCTGAAGATTCTCACATTGCGATTTGGATTCCTCATCGATAGGTTTTTAATAGCTCGGAGTACGTTCTCAAAAAAGAGATAGGCATCCTCGAGCTCCTGTCGTGCTTCAATGAGAATTGTCGGGTCCACGACGTTTTCGTCAGCAATAAAGTCCTTAAGCGTCGATCTCCCATTGGTACCGTCGTTAGTAACGGGATTGTCTAGCGAAACAGTTCCACTCGAATTCATTGCCTTCCAGTCGTCCTGGACCGATGCAAACGGAACTTTTAGGTAATTCGCGAGTGCCGGGAGAGAGGGAGATTTTCCACTGTGTCCAGCGAGTTTTTTAACCGCCGCTCGAATTCTCTTATGGCGCTCTAAGACATGTACGGGAACACGGATGCCACGATCCTTATTGTCTAGTGCACGGACGATGCTTTGCTGAATCCATTTTATGGCATACGTTGAAAATCTGCATCCTCGAGTGGGATCGAATTTTTCCGCTGCTCTAATAAGACCGATGGTCCCTTCTTGAATCAGGTCAGATTTTTCCAGAAAATGGCTCGAATTGGCGTACTGTCTTACAACACATAGGACGAGGCGATAATTATGGTAGACGAGCTTGTTACGTGCTTGCAGATTACCCGCGATACTTTCGCGACCGATTTCTTGTTCCTCTTTCAGCTGTTAGGAGCCGATTCTTATCAGTTTTCTCATCGGGCTCTGTCGTGATAAGGGGTGCTATTTGTAGCTCGCTAATCTCTCTCATTTAGGCCTCCGTAGTCGGTTGAATAGTTAGTGAAAAAGGACTTTTAATCTTGCGCGAGTATCACATGCGTTTCGTACTCTGTCTAGCATTGCTTCGCTGGCTGGATGACACTCCGAATTTTGTTATCGGGTACTCTCAATTAAAAATCGCAGTCCTTTAGGATTCGAATCTAGATGAAATAAGAATGTTTTATTTTACTGATAAGGTAGTGAATAATTAAAGCAAGGATAGACCAGTAGAAAATTAAATAGATACCAATAAATGGGGGCGGCGGATCTTCTTTCAAAAAATTAATACCAGACAGCAACAAAGGTCCTATTAAAACTATTTTTATAGGTAATATAATTGTAGATACGGTATTTTTCCAAACTATTGGTGACGCTGTCCCCAGGAAAGAGTCGGGGTGCTTTGGAAAGCCTCGAGGGCCTGTTGATCCCAAAAGTGATGTAGTAATAAAAAGAAAGGCGAACCCAGAAATGATGAAGAGAATAACAAATTTTTTCCTAGAAATGCTCATATATTATGCAGCATAGCAAAAAACACCATCCTAAATGGACGGTGTTTTTTGAAATGGTAACGCCTCCGACAATTGAATGTCGGAGGCGTTTTCTCTGGCGCTTTAATGAAGCGCTATCGTGGGAAGGGCTTGACCGTACACAAATGTACAGCCGTTTTTCCCTCCTTCCGAATCATGCAGGTCCTTCGTGGCGCTTCCGCAGACCTTCAGTACGGTATCGAGCTCTGATTTTTTCAACCATTGCTCGTTCGTCAACCCGAGTCCCTCTTTGTAGGCTTTGTCTGCGATAGCAGACGCGTTTTCTGCTGCCTTTCGGGATTCCTGAGCCTGTTTCCGAGCTTCCTCGGTGGTTTTCAGTTGTACCTGTTCGGCGGTGCGAGAAAGTGCGCTGCTGACCTCAAGTGGAGGGTTAGCGCGACCGAGTGCGATGTTCGTTACCATCACAGGAACTTTTCTTGATTCCAAAAACTTGTTGATGTACTCACGAAGACCTTCCTCGGTATCTCTTGCAGCAGATGACACATGTCCATCCGCTGTTAGGCCAATCATGAATTCATCCATGTGATAGTGACGAATTTTGTCGCGCAGGTAGCTCATAAATTCTCCCGAAGGATTTTTTATGGCACCCTGATCGGCATCCGCCCCAGGCATAATGAAGTTTGAGAAAGCTCCTAGCGGTCCGCTGTTGAATTCCCGGATTAGGTAGGAAGCATCTTTTGGGCCCCTAATTTGGATGGTCACGGCGATATCGAAATCAAGCGGAACTTTGTTGGCCGTCATCATGTCATCAATATGAACGGTAATTGTTTCCGGCTTGATGCTGACTTGTCGAACGTTTGTAGTAATCCACGTGATAACTCTTCCGGTCGACTCAACCTCTTCACGCACACCACCATGTCCAAAAAGGATTGGCTTATCGACATACACTCCGACCTGACCTCCCTCGATCCCTTGATTCGTACATGCAATCAAGAATAATGATGAAATCGTTCCGGCCAGAAACAAGCGAAGACCCTTCATGTGAGCACCTCCTTAACTAAGTAGGTTTTTTAACTGAGAAAGAACTGGTGCTAGTATAACATGTATGCACCACTATTGTCAATATCTCGTGGTAATGGTTCAAACGTCCAAAAAGGGTGCCCAAAAACACTTTGAAAAATAAAGCCAAAAATCTGCTCCGCGACTGGAAGATGTTCGAACCTGTCGAGGGTGTCGAATAGTCCTGTGCACATGAGGCTGCCGCTTACGAGGAGATAAGGAATTTGATGTTATTATTGAGAAGTATTCTGATTGACCAAACAAACGGCTCCGTGACTGAACACAGATGCGTCTTGCACATTAAATTAATAAAAATAATGAGAGTATGAAAGAAATATTGAAAGGTAAAAAACCTCATGTCATAGCGTTCGGCGCTGTCGCCTTCGTTGGGCTAGTGCTATTCCAGGGCGCTATACCAAAAGCGGAAAGCTCTGTGAAGTTTAGCGCCATTTCGCCAAACCAAGGCGTTGCTGGAACAGAAGTTGTCATAACTGGTTCTGGGTTTTCATCTTCGGTCCAAGGAATCACTGGAACGAAAGTAAATGACAAAGTGTACGCCCCGGGCAACTACGTTTTGTTACAAGGCGATGTTATTGCCGGACCTATTCTTTCTCTCGATGGTAAAAAGCTAACAGCTCGTATTAGCGTTGATTCGGAGAAAGTACGAATGTATTGCGAGGAGAAATTTAGAAGCAAAGAGCCGTGCAAAGTACAGGCTAAGGTGGTAAACGCCTATAGCAAGCAAAGTAACGGTCAATATTTCACCATATTATATTCAGCCCCTCCCGTGGCGCAGTCGTGCACACTCACGGTCTCAATTGCCTCAACAACTCCTGCGGCGCAAAACCTGAGTCCAGGCCAAAGCGCGGTTCCTCTGGTGAAATTCAATGGAACCCCGAATTGTAGTGGGACTCTAAATAGCTTCGCCGTATCGTTGTTACCCATGCCGAGCGGCTATCAAACTATTTCCACTTTGCGCCTCTACAACGATGCGACCGGCGCGCAACTAGGCACGGCCCAAAGCGTTACTAGCGCCAGCGTCAATTTTGCATCTATCAATATGCCGCTCGCTGCAAATCAGTCTGTGGTCTTGAGAGTCATTGCTGATGTCAGCCCCACGGCTCTGAATGGATCTGCGGTCTACGGTGTCTTTGGTGGATCCTCTGGTGTTGATGGTTCTGGCGGAATGATCGGGAACAATGCGTCAGGTAATATTTTTGCTGGCAATGTTATGACAGTGTTACGCTGATATTTAGACGCAGTTTAAAACGCAGGGTGCTTGCCAGCAGTACCTCGCTCAAAAACAAAAGAGCCTTCATCAGGCTCTTTTGTTTTACTCACCCTTTCGGGCGCCTCTCTTTTCATCTGCTCCGGGAGCAAGATTCGAACTTGCAACCAACGCCTTAACAGGGCGCTGCTCTACCGTTGAGCTATCCCGGAATATACATCGCCCCTTTCCTGCGATGAGGGGCTTGTGGGCATTCTAGCCTAAAGACCCCGTACCGCAAAGCTCTGTCTATAAGAGGGTGCGAGGTGATACGCTATCTATCGTGTATATAAAAGTATTCGTCACACCTGATGCGAAGCGCGAAAAGGTCGAGAAGAAAGGAGAGATGCTCACGATCTCGGTTAGGGAGCCTGCCCTTGGGAATCGTGCAAATAATCGTGTTCGGGAGATAGTTGCGGAGCTCTTCAAGGTGTCTTTAGGGAAAGTTCGTATTCTCACTGGGCACCGTTCGCGTGGTAAAATGCTCAGTGTTACTATCGAGTGAGTGAGCTTTGCTTACCAGCTGACATATTGCATCATGAATATCACCATCAGAGCGACGAAGTACCGCCTTACACCCGAGACTGAGAGGATGCTCGAGGAAAAACTTGCTGCGCCGCTACGACTTCTCGGGGAAGAGGGTGATAATGCGTTACTTGAGATAGAAGTCGAAAATGCTCCTCCCGAGGGTCGCTCATCAGAACCTTGTCGTGTTGTTGCGCGACTTATCATTCATGACAAAGTCTTTCGTGCTGAGGCAGTAAAGCCGACTGCCGAGAGTGCCGCAGACAGAGTGCGCAGCGAGCTCGAAGCCGAGATACGCCACTCGCGCGGGCGCGCGCAAAGACTTATGAAGCGGGGAGGCGCGGCGATTAAGCGGATGCTGCGTTTCGGAAACTAGCATACGTGATCTCACGCTTGCCCTCGGGGATGATGCGTTCGATGATGAACTGATTGTCTGTGAATGATGCTTTGACTATCTTCACTCGCTTCCCGTTCTCGAAGAAATAGGTGCCGATAGTGTCGGCGTAGGCGCGATACTTACGCCAATTCTCTTCGGCAGACGCATCAAGCAAAAGTAAGCCGTCTTCTTTCTTAAGCTTCCTGGCGCGTGTTGCGCGCGAAGCGTCTTGCGATACTGGCACTATATCGCCACGCAGATATGTTGGAAGCGTTTTGGCAAGAAGTGTGGCACCGATGGTGATAAGTCGTGGGCGCAGCTCACGTGCCGTTTCGTGAGATGTAATCTCTGTCGTTTCTTGAGCAATGATGTCACCTGCATCGAGTTCTTTCACCATCATCTGAAGGGTTACGCCAGTTGTGGAATCTCCCGCGAGCAGCGCAGCTTCAAGCGGCGTCGCTCCGCGATGTTTCGGCAAGAGTGAGTAGTGGACGTTGAGAACTCCTTTGGGGAAAGAGGCTATGAGAGATTCAGGAAATATTTTTCCGTAGGCGACGACGACCGCGTAGTCACACTCATAGGCGCGGATTGCTGCGATAGTTTCGACATCAAGTTTCTCAGGAGTCAGAACGGGGATAGTGTGTGCAAGGGCAAGGGTCTTTGTCTCGGAGGGAGTAAGTGTCAGTCCGCGACCCTTCGGCGCGTCCGGAGAAGTCACAACAACGTCCGGCACAAAACCAGCCTTAATGAGCGTGGCGAGCGTGTCGCTTGATACTTTTGGCGTGCCGAAATATGCGAAACGATGCTCTGATCCATGAGGGATACGAACGAGATTCTTGGCATGATCGATGAAAAGAATGCCGTCTAAGTGATCCATCTCATGCTCGAATATTTGTGCCATGAGGCCGCCGGCGCCTCGCTCAAAATGCGTCCCATCAAGATGACGTGCTTTGACGGTGGCACGTTCGTGCCGATGAGTGATACCGTAGACACCACGAACCGAGAGGCATCCTTCATCGGTCTTTGTGCGTTTGCGGGAGGTCTTTACGATTTGCGGATTGATATATACCTCGATCTTGGGCGCTAGAGGAGGAGGGGTTGCGCTCTTTGCAATTTTTTTCTGAAAAGGAAGCGTCCGGTCTTTTCGTACGATAAAGAGGCGGTATGAGATGCCTATCTGTGGCGCGGCGAGCGCCACACCCTCAAGCTCTTTGTCGAGCGCCATTTCCATATTTTTGATAAGTTGCGCGAGCTCGGGCGTACCAAAAAGCCCGTCGGGTACGGGTTTGGCGATCTCGCGCAGCACCGGTGCGCCATCTTGCACGATCTCTTTCATGTGGCGAACTATACCAAAAAATTAGCGCGGTGGGTGTTTCGTCGGATCGAGCTCCCACCAGAATTTCTTGCCGAAGTTTTTCGCTTGGCTGCAAACACTCTTCAGATAATAGAGATCTTGCGTGGGGATTTTCTCAAGAACCGTACCCAGATGCGCCATTGTCATGGGCGCGAGCCGGTCTTTCACACGAGAATGATTTAAATGGCGTAGGAAGAAGCGCATCATCTCGCCGCGTTCGGTCTGACGTTTTCTTCCTTTAGGCGCTGCCGCCGCTTTTCTTTCGAACTCGGGAAGCATTTCGCCGATTGATTTCATAGCATTAGCCCGAATGAGCTTCGATAGAAGCACCGAGATTTTGTAAACGGGCGACGATGTCTTCATAGCCGCGGTTGATGCTGTAGACATTTCGGAGTAGTGAGCGGCCTTTTGCGCCGAGCATCGCGACGAGAATAATGGTCGCGGGTCGGAGCGCTGGCGGGCAGATGACCTCAGCGGCCTTGAGCCTTGAGGGGCCTTCAATAGAGATGCGATGCGGATCGTGCAGGCTGGTGCGCGCGCCGAGCCGATCGAGATCGGTATAATAAATTGCGCGTTTTTCGTAGACCCAGTCGTGGATGAGTGTCGTACCTTTCGCTTGCGTAGCGATGACCGCGAAGAAGGGAAGATTGTCGATATTGAGTCCCGGGTACGGGCGCGCATGGATCTTTTCCGGGAAGGCAATAAGAGTAGATGGCTTGAGGGAAATATCGACGAGCTTTGTAATGCCATTTTCCGACAGTCTCGGTTTTGATACCTTGAATTTTAATCCCATCTTCTCAAGAAGTAGTAATTCGACTTCAAGAAATTCAATCGGTGCGGCAGCAATCGTGATGGCGGAGCCGGTCACCGCCGCCGCGGCGATAAAAAACATCGCATCGGTCGGATCTTCCGCAATGCTATAGGAAATGTCCTTATCAAGCATCGCGACGCCAGTCACGGTAAGTGTGGTCGAGCCGATACCTTCGACTGTGACGCCGAGCGCGCGCAAAAAGCCGCAGACTTCCTGCACCTGGTAGTTTGCTGAAGCGTATTTGATGACGCTCGTACCGTTGATGCGAGCAGCGGCAAAAAGAGCATTAATGGTCGCGGTGTCACTCGACTCGTATAAAACAACTTCAGCAGGAGTGAGTTTCTCATGGGTAATACGGTAACTGTCGGAATGTGCCTCGATTGTAACCCCGAATTTCTCAAGTGCCATGAGATGCGGGCGCGCGGAGCGGAGCCCGAGCGTGCAACCGCCCGACTGCGGTAGATCAAATTTCTTAAACATATGGATCAAGGGACCAATGAACATCAAGATACTGCGAGTTCGAGTCGCTGCAGCACGATCGATTGTCTTAAGAGAAATCGTTTTTGGTGGGGTTATGACGACGTTCGCGCCCGCCCACTCGACCGAGACTTTGAGCGAGCGCAATACCTCGATGAGGCGATTAACCTCTTCGATTTTCGGCATATGCTCGAGCGTCGTCGTCCCGCGGTTCAGAAGCGAAGCGGCAAGAAGCGCGACTGCACCGTTTTTCGAGCGGCTCGTCTCGACACGTCCAGAAAGTTTTTTTCCACCCTCGATAATGAAATTCATTTCTCCTTGCATGCGCAGTATTCTACCACTCCTGTTATACTTTCGACATGACGCTTCACAAGAAAGTCGGGGCTTGGCTCGTTGATTACGGATACATGCTTCGGGGCACGCTCTCAATGCTGATTCAGCACGAGCCTCCTGCGCATTATCTCGATCATATCGTGGAAGGGAAAGTGCCCGTCATTCTCATTCCGGGTATTTTAGGCAGATGGAGCTTCATGAAGCATTTGGGGGATAACATTTCTCTACAAGGCCATCCGGTGTATATCGTTCCGGAGCTTGGCAATAATATTTACAGTGTTCCGACATCAGCCAAGACTCTTCGTTCGCTCATCGTGCACATTATTCCAAAGATCGGACATCTGCCTCCGAAAGTCTCACGAGGTGCGGAGACAGTCAGAAAACTTATTGAAAAACAAAATCTGTCCGGCGCAGTCCTGGTCGCACACAGCAAGGGAGGTCTCATAGGGAAGTACTTGCTCGCGCACCATAATATGGATCATCGTGTGTTGGGTATGGTCGCTATCGCGACACCTTTTTCCGGTTCTGCGATGGCGAAATTAATTCCGCACGATTCTTTTAAAGAGCTTCGGACGGATAGCGAAATCATTCAGGATCTCGAAAAACATCATGCGGCGAACGGGCGCATCATCTCCATTATTCCCGAATATGATAATCACGTATGGGCTGAGCGGGGTAGTTTTTTGGAAGGCGCGGCTGAAAACATAGAAGTGTCAGTCATGGGACACCATAAGGTGCTTTTTAGCAGAATGGTTGTACAGACGGTGCTTCACTCGATAGAAAAAATAGCGGGGATGAAACAGACCTAAAGACGCTGGCTTTCCAGAACCGCACTACGGCGCTATCATGCGGACAATGTCTTTCTTCTCTCCAAAGCTCGGCATTGATCTCGGGACGACCAATGTCCTCGTCTTCGTTCCTGGCAAAGGCGTCGTTATCAACGAGCCATCGGTCGTCGCTGTGGGGAAGACGCACGGAAAGAGAGGGGGTAACACTATTCTTGCTATTGGTGCTGAGGCAAAGCAGATGATCGGCCGCACGCCAGATGACATCATTGCGTATCGCCCAATGAAGGATGGTGTTATTGCGAATTATCGCGTCACCGAAGCGATGCTCCGCTATTTCATGAGAAAAGCGCTTGGTCGGAATCCGTTTAAGCCGACCGTGCTTGTGTCGGTTCCGGCAGGAGTCACCTCAACCGAGAAGCGTGCCGTCATCGAAGCTGCGATGAAAGCCGGTGCAAAAAATGCGTACGTAGTGAAGGAGCCAATACTCGCGGCCATCGGCGCAGGCATCCCCATTCAGGAGCCAATGGGACGCATGGTGATAGATATCGGCGGCGGCACGATAGACGTCGCGGTGATATCACTCGGCGGCATCGTCGCCTCGACGAGTGTGAAGTGCGCGGGTGATCGGCTTGATCGCGCAATCATAGACCATGTTAAAAAGCAGCATAATCTCGCAATCGGTGACAAGACTGCTGAAGAGGTGAAGATTAAGATCGGCGCCGCGGTGCCGATGAACGAGGAGCTCACCATGCAGATCAAAGGGCGCGACCTGATGAGCGGCTTACCGCGTACCATCGACCTCTCGACGAACGACCTCGTGCAAGCAATGGCACGAGAGCTGCGCGAAATGACGCAGGCGATACGCAAAGTGCTCCAAGAGACGCCGCCAGAGCTTGCCGCTGATATCATTGACAATGGCATCATCCTCACGGGCGGCTCTTCGCAACTGCGCCAGATGCCGGAGCTCGTCTATCGTCGCACGGGCGTCATGGCGAAGCTCGCGACCGATCCCTATTACTGTGTCGCACGTGGCACCGGCATCGCGCTTAAGCATTTGGACACATATCAAAAAAGCATTTTAGCGAAGCAATAGATACGTATAAAAAGAAATGGGCTCCTGACGGTTTCGTCAGGAGCCCATAAGAATTCGCACTCTAATCGCATATGCATAGAAGGCCAAATTCGGGACCCATTTTTTGTACAGAGTTTGATTCCCACTGCACTTTGCAAATCTTGACCTTCGAACCGACGGGAATCTTTCGAAAGGGAACGACCGCTGCGTTGAACCATGTTTGATCTGAGCGACGCTCCACGATCACGTACCCCATCCCCGGAATCCCTTTTACAGCCTTGACCTCTTTTGCGGTTACGATGGTATCGGTAGGCAGCCAGTGGAGCATCGTCGGTTCTGGCGGTGTTTTTGTCGCTTCTCGTTCCTCATCCGACAGTCCGCATCCAAGCAGCGCGACTGAAAAACAAAATACTAAGCCTGTGCCGATCAAGAGTAATTTCATGGCACCTTCCTTTCTATGAAAGAGCTACGAGGATTGTTTTTATTGAGTATATCTCTGCACCTATTCAAGCACACTGAACATACTTTGTCAATATCCAGCAAAAAGTTGCGGCTACGGGCTATAATTAGGGCATGCGGCACCAGGCATTTGTTATTGAAGCGGAAGCAGAGGAGGGAGTTATTTCCGCGCAAGTATGGGTGGCACGGGAACTTGGTATGCAGACGGAACACAATCCGGACATTGTCGTACTGCGGTATGGGCTACTTTCGGTTGAGGATGCGCGACGAGTAACGGAGCTTGCTGCAGGAGCGTCTTTCGCCGGCGAGTATAAAGTGCTGATTGTCAGTGCGAGTCGCGCGTATCATGAGGCGCAAAATGCGCTTCTGAAGATTTTTGAAGAACCGCCTCCTGGGATGTATCTTTTTTTAATATTACCAACCCTCGGTGGATTGTTGCCGACAGTGCGTTCGCGCGTAGACATTCTCAGTGTTGTCGAAGTTACGAAACCCCTCATTCCAGAAGTGGCCAAACAGTTTATGAAGGCAGCTCCTGAAAAGCGCACAGCGATAATTAAAAAACTTACGAGCGGTAAAGATGAGGAGGAGCGGAGGGAGCATCGTGACGAAGCGATACGTATCGTAAACGGTATCGAGGCGGTGGCGTATGCGAAGCTCAAAGACAGTCCCTCGACTTCGCTCGCGGCGCTGCTTTCTGATATTTCAGTTCTGCGCGAGAATCTCTACGACCGCTCGGCGCCCGTGCGCATGATACTGGAACATCTTGCTCTCGTTATTCCAAAAGATTTGGTATGATAGTACGCATATGGCATACGATTTTTCAAAACTGAAAGCGAGCATTAAAGAAACCGAGGAGTGGCTCTCGCGCGAGCTCTCGGGAGTGCGCACTGGCCGCGCAACGCCGACACTCCTCGACGCAGTGAAGCCCGAAGCATACGGCGCACGCACGCCACTCCGCGAGCTCGCTAATGTGTCGGTCGAAGATGCTCGCACGTTGCGCGTTATTCCTTGGGATATGACGCTCGTGAAAGCTATCGAGAAGGGCATTACCGATGCGAACCTTGGCATCGGTGTCGCGACCGACGACCAAGGGTTGCGTGTTTCGTTCCCAGAACTCACGAGTGAGCGTCGTACGCAGCTTTCGAAGATTGCAAAAGATAAGACCGAGCAGGCAAAAGTGACGCTCCGTTCGCATCGCACCGATGCTCTGAAGGCGCTCGATACCGCAACGAAAGACGGCGGCATGGGGAAGGACGAGGTCGCGCGGCTCAAGGTCGAGGCGCAGAAACTCATCGACGCGGGCAATGAATCACTCGCGAAGATCCTCGATAAGAAGGAAACGGAGATAACCCAGTGATGAGTATCTTGATTTTCATCGCCGTCATCGTGGCACTCATTGTGGTGCATGAGTTCGGGCATTTCGTCGTGGCGAAGCTGTCAGGCATGCGCGTAGATGAATTTGGGCTCGGGTATCCGCCGCGTGCGCTCACTGTCGCGACTGCGGGTGAGACTGCATACACGCTAAATTGGCTACCTTTTGGCGGCTTCGTGAAGATCTACGGCGAAGACGGAGAGGGTGCGGACCCGCGTGCATTCTCGAAACGGCCGCGCATCTTGCAGGCGCTCGTGCTTGTCGCCGGCATTGCGATGAATCTTCTCTTTGCGTACGTACTTATCACTGGCGCGCTCATCACAGGGACGCCGCGAGCGCTTGATGAAAGCGAGCTTGCACATGCGCGCAATATGGAGCTCATGGTGGCAAACGTACTTCCGGGTACACCCGCATCTCTCGCGGGACTTCTTGCTGGCGATTCGATTCTAAGTGCAAAAACTGCTGGAGCAGAGTGGCGTGCCGCTGATCCTAAAAGTTTTTCAGCATTTATCGCTTCAAGTAAAGGTAGTGAGGTTATCCTTCAGATAACACGTAATGGCAGCGAAGAAATCATCACCGCGACACCACGAGAAGGTCTTGCGGCAAGCGACCCATCTCGATTCGCTCTCGGAGTGGAGGTTGCGACCATCGGCGTCATACCTCTTTCGTTCGGTAGCGCACTCGTCGAAGGTGCTTCACTCACGTGGAGCGCGACCAAGATGACTGCGGTCGGGCTCGGGCATTTTTTCTATAGTATCTTGACACTCTCGGCGGACCTCTCGCAGGTCTCGGGTCCTGTCGGCATTGCGGGAGCAGTTGGATCCGCCTCCTCTCAAGGTTTCGGCAATCTCCTCTCCATTATGGCGATTATTTCAATTAATTTGGCGCTCATCAATCTCATTCCCATCCCTGCTCTCGACGGAGGAAGGCTCTTTTTCGTGATTATCGAAAGCATTATTCGCCGCCCGATCAAGGCGAGCATCGCCAACTCGATCAACATGGTCGGCTTTGCCTTCTTGGTCCTTCTTATGGTCGTCGTCACTGCGCACGACATCTTCAAAATCGTCGAGTAGTTTCTATTTTTATGTTCTATACTCTCCTTAATGGAAGTTAGGATTAATTCGTCGTGGCAGAAGCATCTTGCCGGAGAATTTGAAAAGTCATATTTCGTTGAGCTCGCGGCGTTTGTAAAAAAGGAATATCTGGAAGGGAAAGTGTACCCCGCACCAAAAAACATATTTCGAGCACTCGACCTTTGCCCGTTTGAGAAGGTAAAAGTCGTGATACTTGGCCAAGATCCTTATCATGGAGAGCGACAAGCGAACGGCCTTGCGTTTGCGGTCGACGAGAACGTGAAGCTTCCCCCGTCTCTACAAAATATTTTTAAAGAAATCGAAAACGATATCGGATCGACATCCGTCCGTGAAGGTCAGACCTTCACAAAAAACTGTGGAGATCTTTCGCGCTGGGCAAAGCAGGGTGTCCTACTCCTCAATGCCACGTTGACCGTGCGTGCGCATGCGGCCGGTTCGCACCAAGAAAAGGGGTGGGAACAATTTACTGATGCCGTCATCCGCGCGCTCTCGGAAGAGCGCGCGGGCCTCGTTTTCATGCTCTGGGGCAATTACGCTAAAGCAAAGGGTGCACATATCGACCAAAATAAGCATTTGGTACTCGAAGCGCCGCATCCTTCGCCTTTCTCCGCCCACTCAGGCTTCTTCGGCTGCAAGCATTTCAGTCGTGCGAACGAGTATCTTATTTCGCACGGGCAAACCCCGATAGATTGGCTCTAATGATTGCTGTACACTAGCGCATATGAATCACACGCCGCAGATAAAGAAGGCTATACAATTCGCAGCTCGAAAACACCACGGACATATGCGCCAGGAGACGGAGCCTTTGCCGTATATCACGCATCTTTTTTCCGCAGCACTATTAGTTGCAGAAGACGGGGCAGATGATGATGTGGTAACTGCAGCGCTCCTGCACGATACTCTTGAAGACACCAACACGACGCGCGACGAACTGGTTGAATCGTTCAATGAGCGGGTCGCGGAACTTGTCGAATCAGTAAGCGAGATTAAAGAAAAAGATGGTATGCCAGTTGGCTGGAAGGAGCGCAAGGAGCAGTACCTCGCACAACTCGAGAACGCAAACGATGGAGCCGTACTCATTGCCATCGCCGACAAGATAGACAATATAGAAAGCAAGCTCGAGGCGTTTGAAGAAGAAGGGGCTGCTTTTTTAGAACGTTGGACGCAACCGATCGAGTCGTATCTCTGGTATCACGGAGAGGTAGTACGCATCGCTCGCGCACGCTTGCCGGAGCACCGACTCACTGCGCGCCTCACCGAAGCGCATGTGAAAGAACGAGAAACGTTTTTGTAGATTAGAAAACGATTTGCTACAGTAGATGCGTATGCGTTTCTCCAATTCTTCCTCCGTGCCGATACTCGATGGCGCGACATTCATCCGCTCGCTTGAGGGGATTCATGAATACCGCTTAGACTCGAACGGTCTCCAGATACTGCTTGCACCAGATGCGACGACCCCGGTTGCGGGACTCATGGTTACCTATAGGGTCGGTTCCCGAAATGAAGCTGTCGGGTACACGGGCGCCACACATCTACTTGAGCACCTCATGTTCAAAGGCTCTAAAAATTTTAATAAAGCAAAAGGGAATACGATCTGGGAACTGCTTGAAACGAAGGGCGCGCTCGTAAACGCGACGACCTGGAACGATCGCACGAACTACTACGCCGTGGTTCCGCAAGAGTACTTGCCGTCAGCTATAGCGCTCGAAGCCGACCGCATGCGTCGTGCAAATATCGTCGAGGAAGATCGTCAGTCCGAGATGCCGATCGTGCGGAATGAGTTCGAGCGCGGAGAAAATAAGATGATGCACGCACTCGATAAACAGCTCTGGGCGCTGGCGTATACCGCACATCCCTATCATCACCCCACGATAGGCTGGAGAAGCGACATCGAGAACGTCTCTATCGAAAGACTCAAGAAATTTTATGACGATTTTTATCACCCGGATAATGCGACAGTATCAGTAGTCGGAAGTTTTGACTCCGAGGCAACGCTTGCAGCGATCATTAAGGAGTTTGGTGTGCACAGTAAGGCGCCGATATCATCGGCCAAGATATACACTGAGGAGCCGAAACAAGAAGGGGAACGCCGCGCAGTTATAAAGCGTGCCGGACACTCAAACATGGTCGCCATTGCGCACAAGATTCCAGCCGCAACAGACCCGGACATGCCAGCGATCCTTATGCTCGCATTCATTCTTGGTGCAAGTAAAACGAGTCGACTGTACCGTGCACTCATCGATACTGCACTCGCGACCGATGTTTCCACCACCTGCTACCAATTCCGTGACCCATCGCTTCTGATTTCCTACATCACGCTCACGCCGCGCACTCGACATGAAGCGATGGAAAAGCGTCTGAAGCAGGAATTTCAGAAAATAATCTCCAAGGGAGTCACTACGCAGGAACTTACGCAGGCAAAACGCTTTCTACGCGCCTACGTGGCCTCGCGTCGCGATGGCCCTTACGCACTCCTCGAAAACCTCAATGAAGAAATCGCCACAGGCGATTGGGCCCGATTTGTCACTCTTCCGCAGGCACTCATGCGCGTCACCGCGAAAGAAGTTCAGAAAGTCGCTAAAAAATATCTTATCGACGACCAGAGTACGGTCGGTTACTTCATAGGCACCAACGCATGAAAAACGAATTTCACCCAGCGCAAGAATTCCCGATGCCACACGGCGGCAGGCTTTTTATTGCCCCGACTCATGTCCGAGACATCGTGATCGTGAATGGGAGCGTACTTGGCGGTCGTAATATGTTACCTAAGACGCTGAACCTCGTTTCGCTATTGACCGCTGACCTACTCGATGCCGGAACAGCAAAGAAAAAGAAGGATGTACTCCGTGACACTCTTGCCGGGAAAGGCATATCTCTCTCGTTCTCGTCATCTGGTGACCGTACAGAATTCTCTGGACAATGCTTCCCCGAAGACCTTTCTATGCTTCTTTCGACTATTACCGAATGTCTTGAGGGAGCTATCTTTCCGGAAGCAGAAGTAAAGAATGCAAAAGCACTTGCTCTCGGCAATCTTGCCGAATCCAAATCGAATACTCGTACTCGGGCAGAATATGCTCTTTCTGCACTTCTGTACGATCCTGAACATGTGAACTGTGCGCTTCCCATCGAAACCCAGGAGAAAAACGTAGCAGCGATTCGGCGCGCCCATCTTCAGGATTTCAGGAAGAAACTAGGGAAGGGAGGACTTGTGCTCGCGATAGTCGGTGACATCGCTGTCGCCACGGCCCGAAGCGCAGCTGAAAAAGCGTTTGGGAAACTAGCCGTTGGCACCACAACAGCGCCAATCAAACAAGTAAACAAGAAACTACAGAAGGAAAATGAGAAGCTGATTCCTATTGCGGACAAAGCAAACATCGACATACTTCTCGGTGTGGCAATCCCTCTTACTGTGCAGCATCAGCTGTACCACCCGATGAAAGTTCTCGCCGAAATGCTCGGCGGCGGTGTCACGTCTCACCTCATGCAGACCATCCGAGAGCGCGATGGTCTTACTTACGGCGCGCACTCCTCTCTTATGGGGCTCGATGCAGGAGCAGACGGTTACTTTAAGATATGGGCTACATTTTCACCTGACAAATATAAAGAGTCTGTTGAGAAACTTCGTGAGGAGATAGGCATATTTTTCTTGAAAGGTCTCACGGAGGAGGCACTCAACAAAAGAAAAGAAGAAATGACTGGCTCCTACTTGGTCGCACTCTCGACGACACAGAACTTAGCACACTCACTTCATTCAATCGGTGCAAACGGCTTCGAACTCTCGTATCTTACTGAATACCCGAACATCATACGCGCCGTCTCACTTTCTGATATTATGAAAGCCACCGACCTCATTCCGCTCGACAAGTTATCACTCGCGGCCTCGGGGACCTTTAAGAAAAAATGACCGTAGCAGAAGTACGAAAACGATATATAGATTTTTTCGCAAAACGCGGACACGCGGTCATTCCGTCTGCCCCCGTCATACCTGAAAACGATCCGACCACTCTTTTCACTTCGAGCGGCATGCAGCCTTTGGTGCCGTACTTGCTTGGACAAGCGCACCCAGAAGGTTCTCGTCTCGTAAACTCGCAAATGTCGTTCCGCGCTGAGGATATCGAAGAAGTCGGCGACAATCGTCATACGACGTTCTTCGAGATGCTCGGTAACTGGTCTTTAGGCGATTACTTCAAGAAGGAGCAACTCCCGTGGTTTTTTGAATACCTGACGAGCGCCGAAGAAGGGCTCGGACTTGATCCGAAAAAACTCTACGTGACCGTCTTCGACGGCGATGAGAGCGTAGGTATGGACCTCGATACCGAGGCGGTCGATATATGGAAAAAACTCTTTATCGAAAAGGGCATCACGGCAGAACTGGTGCGGCTCGGCACCGAGGCGGCAGGATATGAAAAGGGTATGCAGGGCGGACGCATCTTCTCCTACGGATCGAAGAAAAACTGGTGGAGTCGCTCTGGAGTGCCGACAAAGATGCCAGAGGGAGAGATCGGCGGCCCCGACTCGGAAGTCTTTTATGATTTTGGTACGCCGCATGATACGAAATGGGGAAAGGAGTGTCATGTGAATTGCGATTGCGGACGCTTCGTTGAGGTAGGAAACTCGGTCTTTATGCAATTCATAAAACAAGCGGACGGAGCATTCAAAGAGCTCCCGAAAAAGAACGTCGACTTCGGCGGGGGACTTGAGCGCCTCGCTTTCGCGACGACCGGGAATCCCGATATTTTCATGATTGATGTGTTCGACACGGCGCGTACTGTGCTTGAGAAGTATTCGGGTATGTCTTACAGCACGACTACTGCGATGCGCTCATTCCGCATCATCCTCGACCACATGCGTGCAGCATCGTTCTTCATTGCTTCGGGTATTCGCCCATCAAATACAGAACAGGGTTATGTGTTACGTCGACTTATTCGTCGCTCTATCCGTGAAGCGGATAAGTTGGGTATTAAAGAAACAGTACTTTCTGAGGTTGCGGAAGGTTTTGGCGCTGCATACTCAACGGCATATCCTTTCGTGCAAGAAACGGCGAATGTTATTCGCGAAGAGCTCGAGAAAGAAGAAGCACAGTTCAGAAAAACTCTTTCCAACGGCCTGCGTGAACTTGAAAAAATGGGAAACAACATTGATGCATTCATGCTCTTTACCACCTACGGATTTCCAGTGGAACTTACTGAAGAGATTGCAAAAGAACGTAATATCACGCTCGACATGCGTGCGGTACAGATGAAGATGGAAGAACATCAAACACTTTCTCGCGCAGGGGCTGCACAAAAATTTGCGGGCGGTCTCGCGGATCATGCAGAACAGACGGTGCGATACCACACTGCACATCACCTTCTCCTTAAAGCTCTCCAGGAAGTGCTTGGCCCCGAGGTGCACCAGCGCGGCAGCAATATCACGAGCGAGCGCTTACGCATCGACTTTGCCTATGGACAGAAAATGACTGCTGAGCAGAAAGCGGAGGTAGAGAAGATTATAAATGAAAAAATTGTCGAAGAGCTTCCTGTAATCCGAACCGTGATGAATAAAGAAGATGCGGAGAAGCTCGGCGCTGAGCATGAGTTTGGCGCGAATTATCCGGAACAGGTAAGTGTATATTCCGTAGGCCCAAAAGATGCGACTGAAGCCAATCCGAAATTCTCCGAAACATTTTCTATAGAGTTCTGTGGCGGTCCGCATGTGCAAAACACAAGCGACCTCGGCAAAGACGGCAAGCGATTTAAGATTTTGAAAGAAGAAGCATCCTCAGCTGGCATTCGCCGCATCAAAGCGGTGCTAGAATGAAACGATGAATTTCTTTACTACCAAGCGAGAGAATCAAGAGAGAAATTCTGATTCCTCTCTTGCGAACGAGCGCAGGGAGCAAACTTTGTCTGCAAAGCTTACTGATTTCTTTCGCGGTACGAGTGCGAAATCAGTAGTGTTCATCGACATCAGTGCGGACTCGGTTGCGGGAGCGTATGCGCACTATAAAGAAGGCGAGTTGCCTGTTCTACTTTATACGCGACGTTACCCCATTGAGATTCGCAAAGACGAGCCGCATGAGCGTGCCATGTTGCGTGCGCTTGCGATACTCGGCTCTACACTTATTCGCGAGGGCGCACCGATTCTTATGCGCGCCACAGGCCATGGACGCGCCGACACCATCCTTGTCTCAATTGACGCTCCGTGGCAGAAGACGTCGGTACGTACCGAACGCTTCGAACGAAAGACGTCCTTCGTCTTTACCAAGAATATGGTCGCCACAGCGTTAGAAAAAACCAGCGTTGTCCCATCGGGAAAGTTTCTTGCGGATGAAAGTATCATCGGTACGATTCTAAACGGATATGAGATGCGGGATCCGTATGGGAAAAAGGTACATCGTGCCGAAATCATCATTCTTACGTCGCTCATCGATGAGCGAGTAGCTCGTGGTATAGCGACTCTGATTCAGGATCTCTATCATGCTGAACGTATCCTACTCATTGCGGGCAGTTCACTGCGCTATCAAGCGATGCTGAAGGTATTTCCTCACGAACGCGATGCTCTTATCCTCGACGCGGCAGGCTCGCTGACTTCTATCGCGCTCGTGCGCAAAGGTTTTTTAGTCGCCGTAATTGAAGTGCCTAGCAAATATAACGCCACCTCATGGGCGGAACATATTAGGAACGAATTGGCCACTCTCGCGCAACAGTATCCTCTGCCGCGAACGATATTCTTGCTCGCACGCGAACCAGAAATAGCTTCTCTCCGAGAGAAGCTTGGTGCTGCGAATATGGGCAAATTTTGGCTTTCGGATAATCCGCCAAAAATAGTCGCCGTCCTCTCGAGTCATCTCACGGGATTAATACGGCAAGCAACAACAAATCCTCCGGATCTGCAGCTTCTTCTCATGGTTATTTTTGGAAAGATACGGTCCTTCGATACACAAATCGATACACACAGGTCATCGCTACTTGCTTGATAAATAAACTGCTATACTTTCCTCATGCGCACACTTGACGACATTGTCCCGCCTTCCCGCCGTAAAGAGATGGAGTCTATGGGTCAACCTTCTCCCGCCGGTCGAGGACCATTAAAACTTTCAGAACGTCCGCCCAAATTTCCTTTTACGATGGTTGTCGCCACCGTACTGGTGATTGCCGCCTCCATAGGGGTACTGTTCTATTTTTCCATTTCAAAAGTCGAAGTAACGCCAAACACCGTTTCGGCGGCGATTCAGAATTCCTTCACAGCGGCACAGAGCGGCAGCGACCTTTCTTTTGAAGTCATTACGGCACAGAAAATAGCATCGCAAAGCGTCAAAAGTAGTGGCACCAAGATGGTAAACTCTGCCGCTTCAGGTACAATCACTATCTATAATACGCAAACGAAAGCGCAAAAGCTTATTGAAAACACTCGTTTCGCGACCGCTGCCGGACTCATCTTCCGTATTCATTCGGCAGTGACGATTCCTGCAGGCACTCCTTCCAAACCAGGAAGTATTGCCGCTAAGGTCTATGCAGATCAGACAGGGAGTACCTACAACATCGATCCAACCTCGTTCACTATTCCAGGTTTTGCGGGGACGCCGCAGGCAAGCCAGGTCTACGCCCGTTCGTTCTCTCTGATGAGTGGCGGCGCGTCTGGGAGTGTGCCGGTCATAGATGCAGCACTTGAGGCGCAAACCCGAGGCGCACTTGTCACAGCACTCGCGCCCGACCTTCTCGCAAGTCTCAAAGGTCAAATTCCAGCGGGTTACATACTGGTCCCTGGTGCTGCAACGACGACCTATCAAGCGCTTGCTTCCACACCCTCTTCGACAACAGGACAAGTTGATGTAAAAGAACAGGGCACTATTACGGCGACGATCTTCCCGAATGCCGCACTCGCAAAAGCAGTTGCTACTTCAATAACCGGCATCGGATACCGGGGCGAGCCGATTACGCTTGCATCAGCCGACACTCTTCTTCTTACGGCAGGGAATAGTCTGCCGCAAGAATCATCATTTTCGTTCATTCTTACGGGTACAGCTTCGCTTGTCTACGGTATTGATCCGGCACGTATCGCTGCGGCGGTCGCAGGGAAGACTCGCCTAGCGGCACAAGTTGCACTCACGAACTATCCGGAGGTCAAACGAGCAATACTCATTCTCCGGCCGTTCTGGAGACAGACGTTCCCTCAGGATCCGGCCTCCATTTCGGTCGTGACGGCTACCGGCGCGTATTGACGATTTTTCAAGCACCTGCTACATTAATAGAGCATCTGGCACGGGATAATGAATCACGAATGAAAGGCGGCGAAGAGACGAAGACGGCGATAGGAATCGTCGAAGAAGTTTTGCCGAATTCTCTTTTCCGAGTTCGTTTGTCGGCACCGGAAAATCCATCTCCCGATGTTTCGGAGGATGAAAAATCGGTAGAGAAAGGAGAAGGGGAACTTCTTCTTGCCTACCTTGCCGGTAAGATGCGTCTGCATCGCATTCGCGTTCTGGTTGGCGATCAGGTGGACATGGTGCTTGATCCTTACGGGGGTCGAGCGAGGATAGTGCGTCGATTAACTTAGTATAATTTAGATATTTACGATGAAGGTCCGTGCATCAATAAAGAAACAACAGCCAGGTGATCAACTCGTCCGTCGCGGCGGGCGTCTGTACCGTATCAATAAGAAGAATCCGCGTCGTAAGGCGCGCCAGGGCTAGAACACATTTACGTACTTACACTTTATAAAATCATATTTATGCGTATCGCCGGTGTCACCATCCCAGATAACAAGCAGCTCGCCTATTCGCTGCCGCTTATTTTTGGCATCGGACCTACTCGTGCGCTTGAAATTTTGACAGCGACCGGTATCGCCGCGACCAAGAAGGGTAGCGATCTAACGAGCGATGAGGAGCAGAAGATTCGTTCACACGCAGAATCCTTCCTCATCGAGGGCGAGCTCCGCCGCGAGATAGGACAGAACATCAAGAGACTCAAGGACATCAAGTCGGCACGCGGAGATCGTCATGTTCGCGGACTGCCGGTACGCGGACAGCGCACCAAGACTAATTCTCGTACGCGTCGCGGCAATGTCCGTAAGACGATGACCTCTGGTCGTCGCACACTCGAGAAAACCTAATACATAATTTACTATGGGAAAGAAACGTATCATTAAGAAGAGTGGCAAAGGTCTCGATCAGGGACGCAAAGAGCGCGCCATGTCAAAAGCCACGAAGCGACATCTCGAGAAAGGCATCCTCCATGTCGAGGCGACTTTTAATAACACGAAAGCTATTCTTACCGATGAGAAGGGAAACGCCATCATCTCATCGAGTGCTGGCACGCTTGGTTTTGCTGGCGCGAGAAAGTCTACTCCTTATGCGGCGGCAAAAGTCGGTGAATTCCTCGGCGAGAAGGGCATGATGATTGGTCTCAAAGAAGCGACGGTTATTATCCGCGGTGTCGGTGCCGGTCGCGAGTCGGTATTGCGTGCTTTTTCAGGCAAGGGCATTCAAATCCGTTCTATAAAGGACGCCACACCGATACCGCATAACGGTCCGCGACCTAAGAAAGCTCGTCGCGTATAATTCTTTCATACTATGAAAACTGGACCACGATATAAAATAGCGAAGCGCCTCGGCGTGACTGTCTTTGAAAAGGCGCAAACACAAAAGTTTGCGATTTCAGCCGAACGTACTGCAAAGAACAAGAAGAGGGGGCGCGGACGCCAGAGCGAATACGGCAAGCAGATGCTCGAGAAGCAAAAGGTGCGCGTAACCTATGGCATGCCGGAAAAGCAGTTCCATAATTACGTGCATAAGGCGCTTGCTACCGTACACAGCATGAAGCCGTCTGAACGCCTCCACGAACTCCTTGAACTCCGTCTTGATAATGTTGTATGGCGCCTCGGTCTGGTAAGTACGCGACGTGGCGCACGCCAGATGGTGGCACACGGTCACGTGACAATCGACGGCAAGAAAAGCCGCGTCCCTTCGCAAGCGATCAACGTCGGCGATGTTATCGCGGTACGCGAAGGTTCGAAAGAGCATGGCGTCTTGGTTGGTTTCGCCGACCGCTTTGCGGAGCGCCCGCTCCCGTCATGGTTGAAGTGGGATCCAAAGAAGATGGAAGGCTCGGTCATCGAGCGTCCGACAATGGCGTCGGCGGATCCGGCGGGCGACCTGGTCGCGGTGCTCTCGTTCTATACGAGATAATCGGTTATATTATTTTGAGTATTAATTAATTGGTAATTACGATTGCGTTATGGAATACCACATCACACTTCCAAGTAAGCCCCGTATCGTTTCTGAAGAGAATGTTCAGGGCGTGTACGAGATTGATTCGCTCTATCCGGGCTATGGCCACACGCTCGGCAATTCACTTCGCCGCATCATCCTCTCCTCGCTCCCCGGCGCGGCGGTCACGCAAGTGAAGATCGAGGGTGTCCCGCATGAGTTCGCCACTATCGAGGGCGTCCGCGAGACCGTTATGGAGATACTTTTAAACCTCAAGCGCGTACATTTCATCCTGCATGGCGATGAGCCGCAGACCATTTCTCTCACGGCCAAAGGCACGGGTGAAGTGACTGCAAAGAATTTTAATCTTCCGAGCCAAGTCGAGATAAAGAATCCAGAACAGCATATCTGTGACCTCTCAGGGAAGGCAGTACTCGAGCTCGAGGCGACTATCGAACGCGGTCTCGGCTATGTCTCGCGCGAAGTGCTTACAAAAGATAAGGTTGATATCGGCACCATCGCGCTCGATGCGACCTTTACACCTATCCGCCGTGTCAACTATGAAGTAGAGAACATGCGCGTTGGTGATCGAACCGATTTCAATCGTTTGCGCATCCTTATCGAGACCAATGGCACCATCGCGCCGCGCCAGGCACTCGAGCAGTCGATCGAGACAATGATTCACCAACTGCGCGCCGTGATCGGCTTCCAGGAGGGTGCGCCAATTGCGACATCTCTTTCCACCCTCGCTTCAGAAGGGAAGAAAAGCAAGGAAGAAGGTACTGATGCATCGAAGATCAAAGTTTCCGATCTCGAACTCTCTGCTCGCGTCGCATCCTCTCTTGAAGAGGCTGGCATCAAGAGCGCTGCCGGTCTTGCAA
>CAYHIQ010000004.1:0-26874 GCA_964356775.1 uncultured Candidatus Saccharibacteria bacterium
ATTCGGGTTCGTAAAGACCGGGTTCGATTCCCGGCAGCCCGACAGAGGACATCTCCGGGGAAAACTATGGCCGATATGATTCTTTAATTTGCATAGCAGTCTCGGAAAAGCTCAATTCCCTATACGACTTCGCATGATATAGTGCCCTTTTATGAGATCAGACATCGTTCATCCGGGAGCTGATAAGCTCAAGTACGAAATACGAGAAATCGTAACGGTCGCGAAGCGGGTCGCGCTCTCCGGCATACCGATCGTGTGGGAAAATATTGGCGATCCCATCGCCAAGGGCGAAACGCCTCCAGAGTGGATAAAAAAGATAATCAGAGACACTCTTAAGGAAGATCTGAGTTTTGCTTACTCTCCGACTAAGGGTCTGGATGAAACTCGCGTATACATCGCACGCGAACGAAATTTAGAGGGTGGTATTCAAATAACCCCGGACGACATCCTATTTTTCAATGGGCTCGGCGATGGCATATCTCATCTGTATCGAAATCTCAACCCTCGAGCGCGAATATTAGGACCCGACCCTGCCTACCCAACGCATTCGTCTGCCGAGGCGGCCCACTCGAACAAACCGCACATCACGTACCGTCTCGATCCAGGAAATGAGTGGCGGCCTGATCTCGCGGATATGGAGAAAAAAATACGGACTAATAAAGACATTGCTGGCATTCTCATCATCAATCCGGATAATCCGACAGGATTTGTGTATCCCCAAGAAACAATACGAGCTATTGTCGCACTCGCAAAGAAATATAAGCTTTTCCTCATTTCTGACGAGATCTATTCAAACCTCGCATTTGAGGGAAGCGGTATGCGCAAACTAGCCTCGGTCATAGGCTCTGTTCCTGGTATCGCTATGCGGGGGATCTCAAAGGAGTTCCCGTGGCCGGGTGCCAGGTGCGGATGGATCGAGTTCTATAATCGCGACAAGGACAAGAATTTCGATCGTTATGCGCGCTCGATCGTGGACTCAAAAATGCTTGAAGTGTGTTCGACGACACTTCCGCAAAAAGTGCTGCCGAAGGTGATGGGAGATCCGCGCTACTATCCGTATCTCGCAGGACGCACGCGCCGTTATGAAGCTCGAGCGAACTATGCTCATGAAATTCTTTCTCAACTTCCGAACATTATTGTGCATAAGCCGCGCGGGGCGTTTTATATGACATGCGTATTCCGGCAAGGGTCTCTGAAGAAGAGTCAAACGCTTCCAGTGCGGAGTGACCTAAAAAAGTTTATTGAGTCATGTCTGACAAAAGCGTCCTTGGATAAACGCTTCGTGTACTATCTTCTGGCTTCCACAGGTATCTGTGTCGTTCCACTTTCTTCCGGTTTCAACTCATCCTTTCAAGGATTCCGCTTCCTGCTTCTGGAGCAAGATGCCGAACGATTCAAGAAAACTATACATACGATAGCCAAAGCCATCTCTGATTTTTCAAAATCTTCTTGAGGAAGTCGAAAAAGGGAAGTACAGTAAGAGGCGTAGAAACGGGCCTATAGTAAAATGGTATTACGTGGCCATGGCATGGCTAAGTCCCGGGTCCGATTCCCGGTAGGTCCACAATTCTGAATGCGAAGAAAGATTGTACAATGATCATTAAGACACCGATATTGATATAAGATATAATTGGCATATGTATACCTATCTCATTTTTGAGGTCGTGTCGGCACTTGTCGCCGCATTTGCCCTCGGTATCCTTATCGTTCACGTGATGCGTCACACGACCGTTCGCGCCGCCATAAAAGAACGCGGTATCTATATTCCGATTATCTTATTTGTCCTCGCATTTTTTTCTGGTCTTATTTCTAATAAGACATATGCGCCGGACTTTGCGATGCCGCTATTCATGCGCTCTCATGCGCCGGGCGGAATGCCTCCGTATCTGCCTTTCTACAATATTTTTAATTTTTTTGTTCATGCGAATGATTTTGAAAACGTTTCGGACATCTCCGCTAATCCGAACAGTGTTCCGGGCGAGCCACAAAAACCTGATGCGGACGGTATCGTGCGGATCAGCTTAAAAGCGCAGGAGGTCATTTCTGAGACGGCGCCGGGCATCTACCAGAACTACTGGACATTCAATAAGCAAGTTCCTGGACCGATGCTGCGGGTGCGTGAGGGAGATGTGGTTGAGATCTCACTTGAAAATGACGCAACGAGCCTACATGACCATAGCATTGACCTACACGCGGTGAACGGTCCGGGGGGCGGAGCAACCCTTACGCACGTCGCGCCCGGCGAGAAAAAAACGTTCCGCTTCAAAGCGCTCAATCCCGGCCTCTATATCTATCACTGTGCGATGCCCAATGTCAGTACTCACAATTCACACGGACAGTACGGTCTCATCATGGTCGATCCGAAAGATCCTGCTCTCGCTCTCTCAAAAGTCGATAAGGAGTTTTATGTGGTACAGGGTGAATTCTATACTGTAGGAGAAATCGGGAAGCGCGGACTCATGCAATTCGACTCCAATGCGCTTATCAAGGGGACTCCGAATTACGTCGTCTTTAACGGAAAGGTTGAAAGTTCGCCGCGTATGAAGGCGAAGGTGGGCGACAAGATTCGCATGTATGTCGGCAATGGTGGAGTCAACATCATTTCATCATTCCACGTGATTGGAGAAATTTTTGACACAGTATATCCCGAGGCTGCGATGGGCAAGGGGTCATCGCTGTTTAAGAATGTGCAGACAACCGCGGTGTTGCCGGGAGGATCTTCCATAGTCGAGTTTATGGTCGATGTACCGGGGAAATATCTGCTCGTCGATCATGCGCTTGCGCGAATGAACAAAGGCGCATGGGCCGTGCTTGAAGTGTCGGGAGAGGAAAATCCAAGTATATTCGCATCTGTCGCCAACAGTACTCCCGCACCGGCGCACTAAGAAATAAGTAAAAACAAAACCCGCTTTGAGCGGGTTTTGTTTTTTTGATTACGTTCCCGCTCGTTAGGAAAGGTGCGCCGAGACGAGTTTTGTCATTTCAAACATAGTGACTTCGCTTTTGCCGCCAAATACTGGCTTCAGCTTTTCATCAGCGAGAATGTTCCGCTTATTTTTTGGATTCTGAAGATCATTCTTCTTGATGTATACCCAAAGCTGCTTGACCACTTCTGTTCTTGGCATTGGACCTTTGCCTACAACCGCTTCAAGTTCAGGTGAAAGGGCGAGCGGTTTCGAGAGAGCTGCATTTATTGCCATAGTGAATGTAATTCTGTTAATACTAATGGACTGACCTAGTATATAGCACATATCGCCTTTTGTTTGCTAGGGTGTGAGCAGCGAGTGCACGGTGCTTTGAGGCGGTTATCCTACTTTCGAGTAGTGCACGTAACTGAAAAGGCGTATACTGAGGCTATGACTTTTGAAGGCAATGGAGGCGAGAGCGTCCCACCACGCCGAGAGATACTGCACTATCATGGCGATGAAGTACGAGTGCTTTTCTTTGTGGGCGCGGTTGTTCTTGTCATTGCGCAATCTACTGGCGCCGATCTCCCGCTCTCTACAATCAGTGCGGTTGTTTCTGCTGTGGTGTTGGTGATTACAGCCGGTATTACGAATCCGACACAATACGGAATTCATTGGGTAAACGCTCTTCTCTCAATAGCTGGAGCACTCTTGTTCGGCATAACTGCTGTTGATCACTATCGCGCAGGGATACGTCTGTCGGACCCCTCTTTCGTCTATGTTGAAATGCTTGCTCTTCTCTCACTTGTATCGTTGTATTACACTACGGCGACTATTCGCGGTATCTGGCAGCGTCCCGACCTTTCATAAATTCTTATATGTCTGTCCAAAGTTTTCTTCTCAATCAATATGCCAAGTGGAAGTTAAAAGACGTGCCGGCTGCACAGCGGGAACAGATGACCGCGCTTATCACGAAAGACCCACAGCTCTTTAAGAAGATCGGCGAAGAGATCGAGCGTCGCAAGAAGGGTGGCGAGGGTGAGACAAAGGCGGCGATGGAAGTGATGAAGAAATATCGCACCGAGCTCGCTGCGCTCATGCAGAAATAAGAGCTATGCACTTTAATCTTGCGCAAAAGCTAAAGTAGCCTTAGGGTGCTTATATGCTCAAAATAGGAATTGTCGGATTGCCGAACGTGGGGAAGTCCACGCTTTTTAATGCTCTAACGAAAGCTTCCGTGCCGGCGGAGAATTATCCTTTCTGCACAATCGACCCTTCGGTTGGTGTGGTCGGCGTTCCCGACGAGCGGCTCGCAACGCTCGCAAACTTTTCCAAGACTGAAAAGATAATCCCTGCGGCGATAGAGTTCGTGGATATCGCCGGATTGGTAAAGGGCGCCGCAACGGGCGAGGGGTTAGGAAATCAATTCCTCGCGAATATCCGTGAGACGGACGCGATCCTTCAGGTCGTCCGTTTCTTCGATGATCCGAACATATTACACGTCGAAGCGGTTGTTGAGCCCTACAAGGATATTGAGATTATCAATATGGAACTCATGCTCGCTGATGCGGAGCAGGTGCGTAAGCGTCGTGACAAGCTCGCGCGTGATATAAAAGCCGGCGATAAGGATGCGTCTATCGAAGATGCGATACTCGCTAAGCTCGAACAAGGTTTTGCCGAGGGTAAGCTCGCACTCCATGCAGGCCTTTTATCAGACGAACAGAAGCGCGTTGCATATCTGAACCTTCTCACGATGAAACCGATCCTCTATGCGCTCAATAGGAAAAGCGGCGGAAAGAATCTCGACGAGCTCAAAGACGGTCGCGCAGAACGCGCGTATGATCTCATCAAGACGCTCGGTGGGCGGTACGTGTTCGTGGATGCGGCGACAGAACGCGAACTGAACGATGTCGCAGATGCCGACCGCACGGGTTTCCGCGAGGAGCTCGGAGTTTCTGAGGACGGTCTCGCTGGGCTTATCCGCGGTGCATACGAGACGCTCGGCCTTATTTCATTCTTCACGACGGGCGTCGTCGAGACTCGCGCCTGGACGATCAAAGAAGGTAGCACGGCGCCCGTGGCCGGCGCCGCTATCCACAACGATTTCTTAGAGAAGTTCATTCGCGCTGAAGTCGTTGCGACTGACGATCTGCTTGCTGCCGGCAGCTATGCCGCCGCGCGAGAGACGGCAAAAGTTCGAACCGAAGGGAAGGAGTATATCGTCAAAGATGGCGACGTGATGGTGTTCTTACACGGCTAGACGTTTTGCACCCTGTTGCTCCAGTGCCCCAGTTTTCATGGTATAATCCACCTATGGAAAAACCAAAAACAACACCGAAGGACTTCTTCTTGTGGGCGGGAGTGATAATCACATTCTATTGGAGCGTTATCGCCACTGTCCTCCTCATTTTCAATTACA
Source organism: uncultured Candidatus Saccharibacteria bacterium (assembly GCA_964356775.1). Classification (GTDB taxonomy): domain Bacteria; phylum Patescibacteriota; class Minisyncoccia; order Phycocordibacterales; family Phycocordibacteraceae; genus C7867-001. The sequence goes on from CAYHIQ010000004.1 coordinate 5,326, forward strand.
TCGATTACACGTTCCCAAACGCGCTTGCGTATCTGCCAGCCAATCCGTATGACAGCGGCATCAGCAATGAAATGGCATCAATCATCGTCCTGCTCCCGCTCTACATGCTCCTTACGCGTCTGATACGTAAAAACACACTCATCGATCCTTCTCGCAATGAAATCTGGGTGCGCCGTTGGGCGATCCTGTTGACGCTCTTTGTTGCTGGTGTGGCAATGGCTGCAGACCTTATTACACTCCTCACGACTTTTCTTAGCGGGGAAGAGCTGACGATGGCATTTCTGCTCAAGGTGCTTGTCATCTTGTTTGTCGCGGCTGGCGTCTTCATGCACTTCATCGCTGATCTAAAAGGGTACTGGGATATGTTCCCTCTGCGAAAGCGAGCGGTGAGTATTGGTGTAGCAGTTCTCGCTATCGTGACTATAGTAGCTGGATTCTTCATTGTCGGAACACCTGCCGAGGCGCGTCTCGCTCGTTTCGACGCACAGAAAGTGACCGACTTGCAGAATATTCAGTACAGGATCACAAGTTATTGGCAAGCGAAACAGAAATTGCCGGCGACTATCGATGATCTTGCGGATGCAATCCAGTACGGACCATTGCCGGTAGATCTGCAAACAGGGGAGTCGTATGTATATGAGGCTACTGGGAAACTTACCTTCAAGCTCTGCGCGACGTTTAACGCAGAAAGCCGCGGGACTCAAAACATTGAGATTGTGGAACGAAGCATACCAGTCCCTGCAGGCGGCAAAATATCCCCATTGGATAATTGGCAGCATGGTGCGGGTAACGTGTGTTTCAATCGGACTATTGACCCAAGCTTCTATCCGCCGCTAAAGTAAGTGTTTTTGGGTGGGGGAATTACTGTTCGATATATGGCATATGACCACGGTGAAATAGAGAAAAAAGCTCAAGAGAAATGGGCTGGCTTAAATCTGTACGAGACCGATCTCAAAGACGAAACGAAAGAGCCGTACTATCTTCTTTTTGAATTCCCCTATCCTTCAGGCGACCTGCACATCGGGCACTGGTATGCGTATGCAATAACCGACATTTACGCACGCATGCTGCGTATGCGCGGGAAGAATGTTCTATTCCCGATAGGGTTCGATGCGTTCGGTCTGCCAGCAGAAAACGCCGCGATGCGAAACGGCGCCGATCCGGCTGCGTGGACGATGGCAAATATCGAACGGATGAAGACGCAGATCCGCTCGATGGGAACTTCGGTTGATTGGTCGAAAGAGGTTGTGACGTGCGACCCGAGTTATTATCAATGGACACAGTGGCTTTTTATAAAGCTTTTTGAACACAAACTCGCCGAGCATCGTGAGGCTGCAGTTAAGTGGTGCCCAAAGGATCAGACGGTGCTTGCAAACGAACAGGTTGTTGATGGGTGTTGCGAGCGTTGCGGCACCGAGGTCGAAGAAAAACGGCTCACGCAATGGTTTCTCAAAATTACTGAGTATGCTGAACGGCTTCTTACAGGGCTGGACACACTTCCGTGGCGCGAGGAAATAAAAGAAGCGCAACGCGCATGGATCGGGAAGAGTGAGGGTGCCCATCTAGAATTCGCTATTTCAGACCGCGACGAGAAAATTCGTGTTTTTACCACACGTCCAGACACCGTTTTCGGAGCGACATATGTCGTACTTGCACCTGAACACGCTCTTGTTCCATCTCTTATGGAAGTCGCCTCGAATAAAAAGAAGATTGAAGAATATGTTGCTGCAACGACTAAGAAGACAGAGCGAGAGCGCAGCGAGAATAAAGAGAAAACCGGAGTAAAACTCGAAGGAATAGCGGCAGTAAACCCTGCGACCAAGGAAGAAATACCAATCTACATCGCTGATTATGTTATCGGTTCCTATGGTACTGGTGCCGTCATGGCCGTCCCTGCGCACGATGAGCGCGATTTTGAATTTGCAAAGAAAATGAAGCTTCCCATTAAAGAGGTGGTGATGCCGGAGCGTATCGACAAGAGAAATCCACCGGTACCAGGTAAAGAGAGCGTTGCTCGCCGGAATGTGCATGCGTTTATCCGCGATCCGAAGACTGGGAAGATTCTTTGCTTGCGCTGGAAAAAGCATCCATGGATCACGCTCCCGATGGGCGGGATCGAGGAAGGAGAAGATGTCATTGAGGCTGCAAAACGGGAGGTTAAGGAAGAGACAGGTTACGCGCATCTCAAGAATGCGAGAGTGCTTGGTGGTGAGGTGCGGGCTGAATATTTCGCTGCACACAAGGATCAGAACAGGGTCTCATTTACAACACTTGTCGCGTTTGACTTGAAAGATGATAAGCAGGTTCCGATTGCTGCAGAAGAATTAGAAGCTCACGAAGTTTTCTGGGCAGAGGCACATGAGGTGACCGCTACGTACATGACACATGCCGAGATGGATATATGGCTCACCCGACTCGCTCACGAGGAAGAGGGGTCCGCATTTACGGATTCGGGTGTGCTGGTACATTCAGGGACATTCAATGGTAGGAATAGTGAAGAAGCGAAGTGGGACATCGTGCAATATGCGGGTGGCGAAAAAACAACCCAGTACCGGCTTCGCGATTGGCTCGTTTCGCGCCAGCGGTATTGGGGCTGCCCGATACCAGTCGTGTATGATCAAGAGGGTAAGCCTCATGCGGTTCCCGCAGAGCATCTGCCATGGCTCCTGCCGGCTGATGTCGATTTCAAGCCAACTGGCGAGGCTCCACTAGCTTCTTCCAAAGAGCTCAGAGAACGTGTGACCAAGATTTTCGGAGAAGGATGGAGGCCGGAATATGACACGCTCGACACCTTCGTGGACTCATCGTGGTACTTTTTCCGCTATCTGGACCCGAAGGATACTCATGATTTTTCTGACGTATCTCTGATGAAGAAATGGCTGCCGATCAATCGCTACTCGGGTGGAAGCGAGCACACGACGATGCATCTTCTCTACGCACGTTTTTTCACAAAGGCGCTCTATGACCTCGCGCTTGTGCCGGCCGATGAGCCGTTTAAGGAACGCTTCAATCGTGGACTCATCATGGGTCCTGACGGACAGAAGATGAGTAAGTCGAAAGGAAATGTAGTAAATCCGGATGAATTCGTGAAGGATTACGGAGCGGATTCGGTGCGTATGTACCTGGCTTTCATTGGTCCGTACAACGAACCAGGTAGTTATCCATGGAATCTCGACGGCGTGGCTGCAATTCGGAAGTTTCTTGAGCGTATTGCGCGTCTCTCTGAGCGCGTACAAGATATAAGTACAGTCCGTGACGCACTTACTCTTGCACTCGCGCGCGCGAGTCATAAAGTTGCTGAAGATGGCGACAGATTCAAATTCAATACAAGTGTCGCAGCTCTGATGATACTCGTGAATGAATTTGAAGCCGCTGAAATTGTTCCTAAATCCGCCGTCACGGCTCTTGTCGTCATGCTCGCGCCTTTTGCACCGCACCTCGCCGAACATCTCTGGGAAAAGCTTGGTGGGGAGGGGAGTGTGCACCAACAGGCATGGCCAGTTTTCGCTCAAGCAGTGGCAGAAGAACGCGAGGTTGTGGTGCAGGTAAACGGCAAACGACGTGGCTCGATATTGCTCGCTCTTGACGCGTCTGAATCAGATGCAGTAATCGCCGCGCGCGCAGTGCCGACTGTTGAGGCGGCGCTGGGCGGTAAAGCGCCTGTGCGGGTCATCTATGTCGTTGGCAAAATCCTCAATCTGGTGGTCTAAACAGCAACCTCGGAAATGTGCTCATTTCCGAGGCGATTTTTGCTCGCCGGATTACCAACGAAAAAATCGGCTATTGACTCTTTTACTAGGAATTGCTATAAATTACACCACATGAGTAAGCCTTTAAAGACGAAAAAGCAGGGGAAAGCGGGAGCAATGGCACCCGCCTCCTTTTCCTTTGACAGTGCCGCGCTTGTGAAGCAGCTTCTTGCTGCGGCATCGGAGCGCGCGCGTGAGGTTCTTACCCGACGTTTCGGTCTCGGTAGTAATGCTGCACGCGAGACGCTCGAGGCGATTGGCGACCGTTCAAGCATCACGCGTGAGCGCGTTCGGCAAATTGAGGCTGCCGGGCTTGATGCGGTGCGTGCAAGCAAGGCCTTCGCGGAGGCGAAGGCATCATTTGAAGAGATCGCTCGATACGTAAGTTCGCTTGGCGCGATTGTGCCCGAGGAAGAACTTCTTGCTTCGCTGGGAAAAGATGAAAAGACGCGCAATCGGTTTCGTTTTTTCCTCGTGATCGATTCAGCATTTTTCCGTGAGCGCGAGACAAACGATTTTCTCGCACGGTGGCATGTCGACCATGTGACTGCAAAACATATTCACGACGCTCTTTCAAAACTCTATACATCGCTTTCTGATACTGACGTCGTTTCTGAAGGGAAAATGCTCGATCTTTTCCTCGATGAGCTCAAAAATGTGAACGACGCATACAAAAATGAGGAGGTGTTGAAACGCTGGCTCTCACTCTCAAAGCATATCGGCAGCAATCCTCTCGCTGAGTGGGGTCGCGTTACGGCGCCCGCGATTCGCATCAAGGGTGTGCGCGACTATGCGTATCTCGCAGTGAAGCGTCGTGGCTCCCCGATGCACTTCTCCGAGGTCGCTTCAGCCATTGGCTCACTTTTTTCAAAAAAGGCGCACATCGCGACGACGCATAACGAGCTCATCAAGGATCCGCGTTTCGTGCTTGTGGGTCGCGGGCTTTACGCTCTCACTGAGTGGGGCTATACGCCAGGTGTCGTTCGCGATGTTATTCGCGAGGCACTCAAGGTAGAAGGCCCAATGAAGAAGGATGAGATCGTCAAGCACGTAAAGAAGGCTCGTTTCGTGAAAGACAATACTATTCTCGTGAACTTGAACGACCCACGCTACTTCAAGCGTCTCAAAGACGGTCGCTACTCAGCTGTTTAGTCGCGCGACGCCAGTGGCGTCGTTTTTTTATTGGTATACTTATCCCATGCTATCGTTCTTTAAGGAAAAGTTGACTGATACGTTCGGTATTAGGCTTGAGGCGTGGCCGCTTTTCATACTCGGCCTGATACTTCTCGCGAACGCATTTCTCTGGATGCCCGACCTCGTATTCCTCGCACTCTCTCTCGCTCTTTTCCTTGCTCCGGTATGGCTGCCATTTCTGCTTGTCGGCGGGGCGAGGCATCTTTGGTATATTTTGCAACGAGGAGAATTTATTTCTTCTTTCACTTACGTACTTCTTGAGATAAAGCCGCCGCGCAATCTCGTGAAGACGCCGCTTGCAATGGAAACTTTTCTCACAAGCTTGCATCTCACGGGAGGCGAGTCAAACTGGTACGCTCGTTTCTGGGGTGGCACGCGACCGTTCTGGTCGCTTGAAATAGCTTCTTTTGAAGGACAAGTTCATTTTTTCATATGGACACGAGCGAAACTCCGCCCAATCGTCGAAGCACAGATATATGCGCAATACCCGGGAGTACAGGTGATTGAAGCTCCCGATTATAGCCGGCTTATCTCTGCGACGCCTGAGGAGTGGAATATCTGGGGCTGCGACTACAAACAAGGAGACAAGGATCCTCTACCGATCAAGACGTATGTCGAATACGGGCTCGACAAAGTACAGAAGGAGCCGGAACAGGTGGATCCTCTTGCCAGCATCATCGAGTTCATGAGCTCTATCGGAAAAGGCGAGTATGTCTGGCTTCAGTTTGTCATACGTGCCCACAAAGGCGAGAAATACGATAAGCCCAACAAGAGTGGCAAACCGTATACTTGGAAAGATGAGGCGAAGGAGCTTGTCGACGAGATCCGCAAGGCGACGCGCGAGTCATATACTGATCCCACTACCGGCAAGGAGATGCCAGGATTCCCCAATCCGACTAAGGGCCAATCGGAAAAAATAGCGGCCATCGAACGCAACGTATCAAAATTCGGTTTTGATGTCGGCGGACGTTCTGTCTATCTCGCAAAACCGAAAAATTTCAGTCCATCGGTCATAACACACATGATTGCTCTCTTTAAGCCGTTCAGCAGCGAGGGTTGGAACGGCATAAAAGCGACGGGCTGGCTGATGAATTTCGATGATTTCCCGTGGGAGGTTGGTGTCAGTAAGAGGAAGGATCATTTTCGTCATGATCTTGTTGAGGCCTATCGGCGCCGCCAGTTCTTTTATGATCCCTTTTTTGATGGCAGCTTATCTGCGCATGAGATTATGGTGATGAGTACCGAAGAGCTTGCGACCGTCTTTCATATCCCATCGAGCTCAATTGAGGCTCCGGGCCTTACGCGCATACAGTCGGCGACAGGGAAGGCTCCCGTCAATCTTCCTATCTAGTCTATGGATTATCTGAAACGGCAAAATCCGTGGGCAGTGGCGTTTGCGGCCGCAGTATTTCTGGTCGGAAGCTATCAATCCTTGTTTGCTGCGCCCTCCTTGTTTCCTTTAGGAAGTATTGTGACCGTTGCTCGCGGAACCTCTGCGCCGTCTGTTGCTGCTCAGCTTGCCGATGTCCATGTCATCAAGCATCCCTCACTCCTGCTGCTCGCTCTGCGCATGTCAGGCACGAGTTCTCGCGTGCAGGCGGGATCCTATCGTTTCGAAAAACCACAAAATGTATTTGCCGTTGCGTATCGGATCGTGACGGGCAACTACGATCTCCCTCCGGCGCGCATCACTTTTCCCGAAGGGGTGACCGTGCGCGAGGTTGCAGCTCAAATTGAGGACCCGCTTCCCGGAATACGTGCTGCAGATTTTCTTAAAGCAGCACAGCGGTATGAGGGGTATCTTTTCCCCGACACGTATTTTTTCCCGCCCTCCTCTGATATTGCGTCTATAGTCGCTCTGATGCGTGAGAATTTCAATACAAAAATAGCAACGTTATCCGGCGAGATTAGCGCCTCGGGACACTCACTTTCCGACATCATCATCCTCGCATCTCTCGTTGAGAAGGAAGCGCGCACAAGCGAGAGTAGGCGGATGGTCGCTGGCATTCTTTTGAATCGTCTTAAACTTGGTATACCGCTCCAAGTCGACGCGGTCTTCGGCTATATTTTCGGTCGTGACACGTACTCGCCTTCATTTGCAGATCTCAAGGTTGATTCGCCCTATAATACCTATACGCATAAGGGGCTTCCGCCGGGGCCGATAGCAAATCCCGGTCTTGATTCTCTCCAGGCGGCGCTGCATCCAGCGAAAACGAACTACCTGTATTACCTTACAGGGAGGGACAACCTGATGCACTACGCCACAACCTATGCTGGGCATCAAGCTAACCGAAAAAGGTATTTAGATTAGAATGCTATGCATGGACGTGCATGGAAAGAAGATATTCGTCGGGCTCTCGGGAGGGGTTGATTCGGCTGTCTCAGCCGCACTTCTTGTTCGTGCCGGAGCAAAAGTAACGGGCGTATTCATCAAGGGCTGGTATCCGCCGGGCATGCCGTGCACGTGGGCAGAGGAACGCCGCGATGCGATGCGTGTCGCGGCACGACTTCAGATTCCATTCTTTACGCTCGACGCAAGCACTGAATATAAAAAGAGTGTTATCGACTATCTGCTCGCTGAATATCGCACAGGACGGACACCGAATCCGGACATCATGTGTAATCGCGATGTGAAATTCGGCGCCTTCTATCGATTTGCGAAGGCTCATGGGGTAGATCACATTGCGACAGGGCATTATCGCAGTGGTGAAAAAGATCAGAGTTATTTTCTCTCTGCAGTGCCGAAAGAGATTTTGGCCGCCACGGTATTTCCGGTAGGGAATAGGGAGAAGGGTGAGGTGCGCGCGCTTGCGAAACGATTCAATCTGCCGGTGGCTGAAAAGAAGGACAGTCAGGGCGTTTGTTTCCTTGGAAGCGTGTCGGTCGAAGAATTTTTGAAGAGTGAATTTGGCGTTCATCCAGGCAGGGCGCTAGACGAGCAGGGTAATGTGATCGGGCAGCATGACGGCGTCATCCTCTCTACACTCGGACAGCGTATTGCTCTGCGAGAGGCGGGTAAAGCCGGTCCATGGTTCGTCCTCGCGAAAGACATCGTTAAAAACGAGCTCACGGTGGGGAAGTCACGACTTCCGCGGGCTGAAAATACATCCAAAGAAATTTCATTCAGAAATGCGAACTGGTTCGCTGAGCCAGTCGGCACCGTGGAAGCGCAGTATCGTTACCGCGGTCCTCGCATCAAAGGATGCATTGAGAGTATGAGAAGGTCTGACCTTCACAATTGTGAAGGTCAGACCTTCTCATCATATTGCTTTGTAAGTGGAGAGCCGCTTCCAGAACTCTCTACTCCCGGCCAATCAATCGTTTTTTATCATGATGGCGAATTGATTGGGGGAGGAATTATCGATAGCTAAATAACCTCGCTGAGGCGACGTCTTAGAAAGAAGTGATGAAGTTATCCACACTTCCCGCGCTTTTCTCCCTCATATTTTTTCTAGCCCTGTATACTTCGAGCATATGAACCTCCGTCGCAGCCTCTCGCAAATAGCTCTTATTATCGGAACTCTCCTTTTCTCTCTAGGACTTCAGACCTATGCCCAAACATGGACCGCACCGACTGCATCTCCGCCAGCTAGCAACGCTTACGCGCCGCTCACTACGGGTCCAACCGCACAAATAAAGACCGGCGGGCTCATTCTCGGCGCAGGCGACGCCCTCACTGCTCTTATCGTGCAGAACGGAAATGTGGGGATTGGAACTGTCGCGCCAAAACGGCAGTTTGTTATCTCACATCCCACAGCTCCCTTGATAGGACTTGAAACTTCATCAAATGGTTTGGGGTGGTTCATGTATGCAGATGCTGGATCGCCATCAGGTTTTCATATTGGTAATTATACCGATAGTACATGGACGAGTCCGGCAAATTATCCGTTTAACGTTACTTCTGCCGGGAACGTTGGTATTGGCACGACAGTTCCAAGCGCGGAACTCTCAGTCAATGGAGTTATTCAATCAATGACGGGCGGAATAAAGTTTCCCGATGGAACTGTACAAACAACAGCGGGAGGTTCATCGCGCTTTACTCTGACTCAAACTTATTTTTTCGGTGGCAATGGTGCGTCTCAGGGGGCAACAACAGGGCCGCATGATTTCTGCGCTCAGTCTGGAATGTATCAAAATGGAAATAATGGTTGGATATACATGACTGCAGACGCTCCAGATGCAAATGGCAAACGCAATTACACAGTTACATCTACCTGCGCAGCGCAGGGCTGTGGTTCGGGGGCAATGGTTATAAAGGTAGATTGTTATGACTTCCAGTAAGTAAGTCAATTCTCCCAACATGGATAATAAAATGATACTCATTATCGGTTTTATCGTAGGAATTACAGTCGGGTTTGTAGGTGGGAAATTCTATTCCATGTCCAGTGATGTGTCGGCGGTTAATGCAAATCTTGCAGAACTTGAACAAAAAATCGAGAAGGCAAGAAAGTTCTTTCCTTCGATTGCCGATATGCGCTCTGTTTCAGGAACCATTGAGACGATACGAGGGAATTCTCTTTTTATAAAAACATCTTCCTCGCCGAATCCATTTGAAGATCTGCCGGGAAAGATAGAAGTATCCATAATAAGCTCCACAAAGATTATGCGCTTGACACAAAAAGATCAGGAGGAGTTTCAAAAAGAGCTTGAGGTTAGCCAGGAGCTGGTAAAACCCGGGGAGCCATTCCAGTCACCGATGCCGTTTGTAGAAAAGGAGATATCACTGAATGCTATTAAAGCGGGTGATCAAGTCGTCATTGAAGCCGGAGAGAATATTAAGGGAAAAACTAAGCTTGAAGCGGTGCGTATCATCGTGCAGACACATTTTTAGTTTTCCATTCCTAGATTTAGGGTGCTACGATTAACAATGTCACATTGTTCTAATTGAGTGATATTATTGCCCCATGACTCCTCATACACGCCTTTTGGCTGCCGCGACTATTATCGCGCTCGTCGTCTTTATTAGCTTTGTCATTTCGGTGCCGCGCACCCGCGATGTTGTAGAAACAGCAACACCTTACACTGAGACAGTGGTACCGCTTGTTACGCTTCGCGATACTTTTAAAAAAGGATTGCACACGATTACCGGCTCGATAGAAGCACCGAACGCTTGCACCAGTGTGAGTGCGGAAGCGAGCGTTACGGGCGACGCGACGAGTACAGAGAGCATACTTGTCGCGATCACCATGCCCGTCGATGAGGGCGTTTGTCTCCAGCTCCCGACGCGCACCACTTTCCAGACAACTCTCGAAGCTCCGGTAGGCTTGCCACTCACGGTGACGGTAAACGGTGCGATGGCAACCACAAGCGCTCCATGATGGCACCGATCGTCATCACCAAGGCCGATGGATCGAGTGAAGTATTCGATCCGGAGCGTCTTGTCAGGTCGCTCCGCCGCTCCGGCGCGGGCGAGCACTCCGCACAGCGTATTGCGGAGACAATCACGAATACAATCGCACCAGGCACTTCTTCAAAGGAGGTCTATACACGCGCCTTCGCACTTCTGCGCAAGGAGGCGCGCCCAGTTGCCGCCCGATATGCACTGCGGCGCGCGCTTCTCGAGCTCGGCCCCACCGGGCATCCGTTTGAGGACTTTATCTCGCATCTCTATCGCGTGGAGGGTTGGCAGGTCGAAACGCGCAAAATAATGAAAGGGAAGTGCGTATCGCACGAAGTTGATTTCTACGCGTCGCATCCGGAGCAAAACACTTATCTTGCCGCCGAACTGAAATATCATAATGACCCGGGCTACAAGACTGATTTGAAAGTCGCGCTCTATGTGAAGAGTCGTTTTGATGACATTTTTGATTGCGATCCCGCTGCTCGTTCCTGCCCGATTGATCGCGGTCTTCTGGTTACGAATACGAAGTTTACTTCCGAAGCTATAGCCTACGCGGAGTGTTCGGGAGTAGAACTTCTCGGGTGGGGGTATCCGGTAGAGAACGGTCTTTTCGTTCGTATGAGCCGTGCGCGCGTGTATCCGATCACCACCTTGACTTGCCTCTCGCACGCTGAAAAGCGGCTCCTTATCGAGGGAGGTGTCATTGCGGTCGACGAAATCGTGCGAAACCGTCGTGCACTTGACCCGCTTCACCTTACGCCAGAGCGAGTGGGCGAGCTCCTTGCGGAAGCTGAAGGCCTCCTTGAGCTCTCGAACGGGCTGTATGGTACTGTTTCCGTATGACAAAAGGCTTCTCCATAAACTCTTTTGCCGCCGGAATTATGCTCGGCGCCGTGCTCACGGGCGCATGGTTTTTTGATGGCACTTTTACTCCAGCGCCATCTTCCTCTTTCCCCGCGAGTACGGCGAACGACGCCCAAGAGGGTGGTTCAGTATCTGTGGCGCATCAGCCCGCAGGCAATACAGTTGTCGTCGAGTCGGTTACCGTGCCGCCGCCGGGCGTGTGGGTTGCGGTGCGTGAAGTAGTGGATGACGAACTTGGAAACGTGCTTGGTGCCGTGCGGGTGAGTGGTCCAAAGAGTAGCGTCTCCGTCCCTCTCTTGCGTGCCACCGAACCGGGACGTTCCTATGCTGTGCAGCTATACCGAGATGACGGCAATGGTGTGTTTGACGTAGCGGTAAACAGCGTATACGTCGACTTCGATACTGGCGCGCGTGTGGTCGCCTATTTCACGACTGTCGAATGATATGGCATTCGGCGGTTATAAGCTTAAATGGGAGAAGGGGCGGTTTAATCCGTCTTCGCAGGAACCGTATACGGTATCGCGTTCAAAGATCGATCGATTCCTCGAGTGTCCGCGCTGCTACTGGCTCGAAGCGCGCTATGGTATCGGTCGGCCCGACACGCCGCCCTTCACTCTGAATAACGCTGTTGATGAGCTCTTCAAGCGCGAGTTCGACACTCGTCGTGCTCAAGGCGAGCCGCACCCGCTCATGAAGAAATACGGCATCGACGCGGTACCCTATGCGCATGAGAAACTTGAGGAGTGGCGCGATGCGTTCAAGCGCGGCATCAAGTATCACGATACGGAAAACAATCTCATCGTCCGTGGCGGCATCGATGACGTCTGGGTAGGTCCAATCGGGGAGTTGTACATCGTCGATTATAAAGCGACGGCGGGGAAGAAAGAGGTCACGCTTGAGGACGAATGGAAGATACAGTACAAGCGCCAAGTCGAGGTCTATCAGTGGCTCTTCCGCCAGAATGGTTTTACGGTCTCGCCGACTGCGTACTTTGTATACGCGAACGGCTTAAACGACAAAGATGCGTTCGACGGCAAGCTCGAATTTGATATCACTATTCTGCCGTATGAAGGTGATGATTCTTGGATACCGAACACACTCAAGGCTTTGAAAACTTGCCTGGTGTCCGATGCCATTCCTAAGTCCGGCGCGCGCTGCGAGTATTGCCCGTATCGCGAAAACGCCGGCAAAATGCTGCTCACGCTCCATCAGAACAGCAAGAAGAAAAAATAGTCATCCGGGGTGAGACGTTTACTGTTTCGGAGTTGAAGTCGCAAGGGATCCTTTCGGAAATTTATTTTCGAGATCAGCCAACGAGGTAAAGCCGTAGGATTGCTTACCGTTGATGACGAAGGCGGGCAGAGAGTTCTGCACTTTGGTAACAGTGATGAGGGTTTTCAGGGCGCCAAGGTCGAGATTGTAGTCAAAGGAGTAGACGCGCAGTTTCGGGTACGTGTCGCGCAAGTAGGAGAGCGCATATCCCGCTTTGTCGCAATCGGCGCAGTCGCCAGCATTGCTATAAAAATAGAGCACCGTGACGGGAGGTTTTTTGCCGCAGGCGGCAGCGAGTTGTTTGGTGATGAGATAATCACGAATCTCAAGCAAGGAATATTTATCTTTAAGTCGTATTACTTGCGGATTATCACTCCCAAGCTGGTTCTCGGTATACGAAAGGCGGGTGCCTAAGTCTGCGAGTTCGCTGGTGAGTGTGGTCGAGGATGCGCTGCTGTCGCATGGCGCCGCAGTCAGGAGCGAGAACTGTGTATCAAGAGAAAGAATATCGATTGCAAGCTTATCTTCTATCGCCGTAAGTTCGGCAACGCGCGCGTGATTTAAGTAATTGACGGCATAGGCGACCGTTCCCACGAGGGCGATCGTGATGCAGAGAGCTATAAGAGCGTTCCGGGTGACAAGCGACATATTAATAACGCCAGCCGCGACGTTTGCCGCGGGCAACATCGCTTGTGGCGCTTATAAGCCAGAGTGGCGCGATGAATGCATAGAAGAGTACGTACGAAATGATATCGAATGTGATATTCCCAGGAGTCTTCGAGATGCGTTTACCGATTGTAATCAAAGTAAGCGAGGCCATGAGAGTGATAGCGCCGAGGAACAGGTAAAAGCTCATGGGGAAATAGAACCAATCGAACGATCCGTGCGGAAGCATCGAGTAGGAGAGCGGGATACCGGTCCGGACTTCAATCGCGGAGATGGCATTCCGAACAAGCATAACAAGCATCAGGGCGAAGAGCAGAATGCTGCTGCCAATCGAAAGCAGAGAGCTCGGCAGAACCAGCATGCCGAGCGCGCCATGCTTCCTGTTGCCTATGAGGCTACGATACTCTCCGAAGATGTTTCGCAGGAAGCCAGAGGTCCAGCGAGTGCGTTGCTTGATGAGTGTGATGAGTGTTGCAGGCGCTTTGGTGTATACACGCGCATGCGGTGCGTTTTCGATCTTATGACCTGCCTGTTGGATCCGTAGTGCCATCTCCATGTCCTCAGTCTGGTGGCCATAGCGGAAACCTCCGAGCTCGTCGACGATGTCTCGACGGTAGAAGGAGAATGGGCCTGGTGTGACGTAGAGACCGTTGACTGATGCGTAGGCGTGACGGAGCGAGATGCCGAACGTGTACTCGGCGTTCTGCATATGCTGAAGGAGGTTTTTCGGGCGGTGTACTGACATCGCAGCGGTTGCTGCGGCGACACCTTTGTCTGCGAAGCATGAGACGATCTCTTTGAGTGAGTCCGGCTCGACGAGAGAGTCAGCATCGAGGCAGCCGATAAGCTCGGCTGTCGTCGCCGCGATACCGGCATTAAGTGCGGTGTGCTTCCCTCCGTTTTCTTTAAAAATAGTGCGGACATTCGGGTGATGCGCAAAACTTCTCATGACCGCCGCTGTCGCGTCGGTGGAACCGTCGTCGACGAGAATGATTTCTAGTTTGTCTTTCGGATAGTCGAGCGCGAGGAGTGAGTCGCACGTGCCGAGGATCGTCTCGGCCTCATTCCAGCAGGGCACGATGATGGCGACCGACGGGAGTGTCGTGCTAGACACTCGTGCACGGGCCTCCCTCGCAGGTTTCGAGAGTAGTGTCACAAGGATGAACGACTCGACGAATATCGCGATGAAAAGGAAGGGATATGCAAGCATTTCCGGACCCATAATAGTGTAACTCTACCACAATCTGCTATATTTGGACTATGAGTCAACCGTCGGGCCGTCTCCACCCTATCTCTATCGCTATTCGCGATATAGCGGACATCTTCGGTCGTATGGGATTCGGTATAGCCTACGGTCCGGAACTTGAAGATGATTTTCATAATTTCACCGGCCTGAACATACCGCCAAATCATCCTGCGCGCGGCATGCAGGACACTTTTTGGGTTAAGGACAAGAAAGATGCTGTTTTGCGCACGCACACGACCTCGGTGTCTGTACGCGAGCTTGAAAATCTTGCTCAAAGCGGCGGAAACGAGATGCGCCGCATCATGCCGGGTAAAGTCTTTCGCAATGAAGCTACAGACAGCACTCATGAAGCGCAATTTTACCAGGTTGACGGTTTTGCAGTCGGTCCTATCGGCACCGTGACGCTGGCACACCTGAAAGGAACGCTTACACGTTTTTATCGCGAGTTTCTTGGAACAGATGCAAAGATCCGTTTCCGCCCGAGTTTCTTCGGCTTCACGGAACCCTCGGTCGAGGTCGATGTGTGGTTCGAGGCGCCAGGCAAAGAAGGCCGCTGGCTCGAAGTAAGTGGCGGCGGCATGTTCCATCCGAATGTGATTCGTGATGCCGGACTTGATCCTATGAAGATAGGCGGCTTTGCGTTCGGTGGTGGGCTTGAGAGGCTTCTTATGGTGAAGTATGGTATTCCAGATGTTCGTTTATTCTATTCGGGGGATATTCGCTTCGTGTTCGGTTTTGACGAAAAGGTTGTATGAAAATTTCCCGAAACGATCTTCAGAAGTATTTCGAGAATCCACTCCCGAGCACAAGCGCTATTGCGGATGCTTTCACCTTTCATTGTTTTGAGATTGAGGAAGTCGATGGTGATACGCTTGATATAAAAGTGCTCACGAATCGCGCCGCGGACTGCAATTCAGAAGCGGGCATCGCAGCGGAACTCTCGGCGATTCTTGATATGCCGCTCAAAAACATTCTCTCGGACGGTTTTAGTGAAAAGACTGTAGATGTGTCGCTTACGCGCATCAATGCGATTCTCGGCGCGGACTTCTCGGAAGCAGACGTCGAAGAGGTGTTCCGCCGGCTTCGTTTTCATGTTGAAAAGCATGGCGACACGTATCGCGTAGCGGCGCCTTTGTCGCGCATTGATGTTGAGCTTCCTGAAGACGTGGCCGAAGAAGTCGGACGCATTCTCGGATACGATCGGATTCCCGAGACCGAACTCCCATCCATTTCCAGTGCGCCCGACCAGGCGCGATATCGCGGCATTGAGCGCATCAAGGATTTTCTCGTTGAGCGCGGTTTTATCGAGATATCAACGCAGTCATTTGCGAAAAAGGGCGAGATTATTTTGGCGAATCCTCTTGATAAAACGAGTCCGGCTTTGCGCATGAATCTTGAGAAGGGAATAAAGATTGCTGGCATGGGTGCAAAACAGTACGCACCCCTTGTGCTCGGTCCACATGGCGAACCCGCTTTGTTTGAAGTCGGTACTGCATTTATCAAGGTTGGTGAAAAATTATATCTTGCCCTTTCGAAACCGACTCCAGAACTTAATAACTTACTCGGAATCGAGTCGATTAGTCGTGGCGAGATTATTCATTATGATTTGTCAGAAGTTGCGCTAGAAAACCTTGGCAGAGATTACATGCCTATTCGTTACGAGCTAAGTGCCTACAAACCGTTCTCGGTGTATCCATTCATCACACGCGACATTGCGCTCTGGGTCCCAGGCGGAACAGACATCTCTAGTATCGAGAGTGTCATACGGGAGAACGCAGGAGAACTTCTCGTACGTCTTGATCAGTTTGATCACTTCGAAAAAGAGGGAAGAGTCTCCTACGCTTTCAGACTTATTTTCCAGGCCATGGACCGGACACTGACCGATGACGAAGTCGGCGGAATTATGGAAAAAATAACAGGAGTACTTTCCGCAAAAGATTACGAAGTTCGTTAATTTTGTGTGAGGAAATAGATCAAATTTATGCTATACTTAAGGCACCGAGAAGTCGGGTATTTTTATGGCTAAAGGCACCGAAAAAGAGGCTAAAAACAAGGCGTACGACGCTTCATCTATTACCGTCCTTGAGGGGCTTGAGCCGGTCCGCAAGCGTCCGGGCATGTACATCGGGACTACTGGTCCAGACGGCCTCCATCATCTTATCTGGGAAATCTTTGATAACTCCCGCGACGAGGCGATGGGCGGTTACGCGAGCGATATAGAGGTTGCGCTTTTGCCAGACGGCTATGTGCGCGTCGCGGACAATGGTCGAGGCATCCCGGTCGGTATTCACCCGAAGACAAAAGTTTCGGCGCTTGAGACGATTATGACTACGCTCCATGCGGGTGGTAAATTCGGCGGCGAAGACTCTGGTTACAAGGTCTCGGGCGGTCTCCACGGCGTCGGCGCATCGGTGGTGAATGCGCTCTCCGTGCACACTGCCGTCATGGTGCATAAGGAGGGAGGCATTCACACGCAGGAGTATAAAATTGGCAAGCCGCTCGGAAAGGTTAAGAAGATTGGTACGACGAAGCAGAATGGCACGATAGTGAAGTTCAAGCCGGATGCGGAGATTTTCAAAGAAGGTATTGAGTGGAACTGGGACAAGATTGTCGCGCACCTGCGCCAGCAGGCGTACCTGATAAAAGGGGTCCGCATCAGCATCATGGATGCCCGTACTCTTGCGAAGGTCAATGATGAAGACTGTTTCTATCTGCGCGACCTGAAAGGCTTTGAGGCGCCGTCGCTAACCTTCTATTTTGAAGGCGGTCTGAAGTCGCTTGTCGCATTTTATAATCGGCACCAGGAGCCGGCGCATAAAAATATTTTCTATATTGATCGAGAACAGGATAACGTCGCGGTCGAGGTCGCATTCCAATACGTCGACGACATCACGCCGCGTATCACCGCCTTTGCGAATAATACGTATAACGCTGAGGGCGGCACGCATATCACCGGATTCAAAACGGCGCTCACACGCAGTCTCAATACCTATGGTAGGAATGCGAACATCCTGAAAGAGAAGGATGAGAATTTCACTGGCGACGACGTGCTTGAGGGCATCACGGCGGTCGTCTCGGTGAAGCTCCCGGAGATCCAATTTGAAGGACAGACTAAGGCAAAGCTCGGGTCGGTTGAGGCACAGGGCGCGGTCGCGACGGTCTTCGGGGAATCCCTCGGAGCTTATCTTGAGGAGAATCCGGACGATGCGCGCGCAATCATCAACAAAGTTCTTCTTGCTCTGAAGGCGCGCAAGGCAGCAAAAGCAGCGAAGGACTCTGTGTTGCGCAAGGGTGCGCTCGAAGGCATGACGCTCCCGGGCAAGCTCGCCGACTGTCAGACCAAGAGCGCTGAGGAGGGCGAGCTGTTCATCGTGGAGGGAGATTCGGCTGGCGGCACCGCAAAGATGGGTCGCGACCGTCGGGTGCAAGCTATTCTGCCTTTGCGCGGGAAAATTTTAAATGTCGAGCGGGCGCGCCTCGACAAGATGCTTGCTTCAGAACAAGTGAGGAATCTCGTGGTGGCGCTCGGCACTGCGGTTGGCGACGTGTTTGATCTCTCCAAACTCCGGTATCATAAGATTATCATCGCGACCGATGCTGACGTCGACGGCGCGCACATCCGCACGCTTATCCTCACACTCTTCTTCCGTCACTTTCGCGCGATTATTGACGGCGGCTTTATCTACATCGCGCAACCGCCGCTGTATAAAATCACCAAAGGGAAAGCGGTGGCCTACGCCTATTCCGATGCTGAAAAAGAAGAGGCGCTCAAGGAGATGGGCGTTGCGCCGACAGAAGTGGCGCTAGTGGGAGAAGGCGATGATACTACACCCGAAGAAGAAGAGGTCGCAGTATCAAAAAAGCCGGCAAAGGCAAACATCCAGCGGTACAAGGGTCTTGGCGAAATGAATGCGTCCGAGCTATGGGAGACGACTATGGACCCGGCACGACGCGTCTTGAAGCGAGTGAGTGTCGAGGACGCCGAGGCGGCCGACCGCATTTTTGATATTCTCATGGGCACTGACGTCTCTGCACGAAAATCGTTTATTCAGTCAAACGCCAAATACGCAAATCTGGACGTTTAGCTTCCGAGAATAGTTATTTTTGTCGCAGCGCTATTGTTGTCGGTGTTCGATTCTGTAACCACGCGATCAAAGTTCGCGGTGACTGAAATCATTTTTTCCGTACCGGTGTTTGCTCGATCAAAGCCGAGTGTGTAGTCAATGCTGTCGCCTGGATTCAGGGATTGCTGAGGTTGAGATTGATAGATATAAGCGCTCTGTGTTGGGATGGATGCGCTGAAGCGCCATGCACCGGTTGTGTTGGTGCCAATGTTTTTTATAGTAAAGGTGACTGCTGGGCGATTGCCAGATGGGACGGTCGAGGAAGCAATAAACGAATCAGTCGAAGTTGATGTGAAGTAGCCAACGGCCGTGATGTTCACAACGAAATCGGGAAGGCCTGAGAGGGTCGGCGTCCCACCGATGCCATCAATTTGATATGTTCCGCTTGTCTTGCTGCCGGCCGTCGTCAGGGTGTCGGAAACAGGCTTTTTTGGAGTGACCGCTGGTGTGGACGTGGCGCGCGCGCCCGTCGAGGGCGCAGTGCCGAACCAGATAGTTGTTGAGGCTGTAGAAACAACCGAAAGGGAAGGTCTCGGTGCGGGAGTGAAGATCTGCGAGAGTGATACAGCTGCGGCACCGAGGCGACCAACCGCAGTGGGGACATAGCGCGCCGAATAGATGGCGAGCGATACACCGAGAGTTACGAGTGTGATAAAACCCACCACAGCAAGGCCGTTTATGGCTGTTTGGCGAGTCGAAGTGTTGACTGTGTTTGTATCCATAGGATAGGACATATATAACATAGCGTAGTTTCAATGTCAAGTAATGGCATCTTGACATATATAATACAATGGTGTATTAGTAGATAAGACGATATGCAGGGACTTATCAGCCTCATTGCTTGGCTCGCCAGAGCCGGCACCCGAATCTATGCAAGGAAGTGGAGCTTCCTGAGTCTTTTCTGCGTCATGTTCTTTGTCATGGTGTTTATTCTTGCGCGGCTTGATCTCTTGCCGGAAATGGCGCAAGTAACGAAAGCTTCACAGATCACTCTTTCTGCGAGCTCGCATATTGCCACGAGCACGCGTACGCTGCCGCCACCGCGTGTAGAACTCCCGACAAGTATAGCGATTCCCGCACTCAAACTTGCGGTGACAATCGGAAATCCAAACACGACTGATGTTGCAACACTCGACAATCTGCTCCTCAAAGGAGCCGTGCGTTATCCAACATCCGCGAAGCTTGGTGAGACTGGTAATGTAGTCCTCTTCGGTCACTCGAGCTACTTGCCGGTCGTCGGCAATCAAGCGTACAAGACCTTCAACGGTATTCAGAAACTCGTAGCCGGAGATATCGTCGTCGTTTCTTCGCTTGATACGTCGTATACGTATCGGGTGAGAAGTGTCGCAAAAGAAAGTGCGGACGATAATTCGGGGATTCCGTTGTCGGTCGTAGGAAAGGCGCTCACGCTCGTGACCTGTGATTCCTTTGGTGCTAAAAGCGATCGTTTCGTCATTGTTGCAGACTTTGTTGAAAGCCACTCGATTTCTAATTAGTTAGAAGCCGAATGGCTCTCCGCAATGGGGGAGAAAGTTCTTTAAATCAAACCAACAAACCAACCGCATAACGCGGCAAAGAAAGGAGATACCGATGTATAAGTTCATCGTCATAGTTGCCGCGCTCATGCTGAGTGCGGTAATAGTTTCGACAGTCGATGCAGCTCAAGCAAAGTATCCATTCCTTCGAGGAGTGGTCAGTCCCTCGGATCTCGCAAACAGAATCGAAGTCTCCTTGTCCGAAGATCGGACAGGGGAAAGCGTTATCGATCCCGAGTTGTGTATGCAGAAGAAGAACCGGTCGTGTGCGAACCCTCTCAATTACTTGAAGATGTTCCAGGAGTCAGATCCCGGAGCTAACCTTACGAAGGTGGCTGAGGTACCAGGATTTCTTAGAACGCTGAAGGTTGCAGACGGGCCTCCCGGTGAATACTGGGTTGCGTGTCTGAATCCTGCTGGCAAGGGAACGTTCACGCCAGTGCTCCACTGCCACTCGCGCTGGTTTAAACCAGGTGAGAAAGCATGGATCGATCCGAAGACGAAGAAAATTGTCCTCGCCTCCGACTGCACGAATCCTGTAGAGAAAGAGGTTCCGCCAAAAGTATGCGTGGAGGTTCATTTCTTCACGAAACCAGGGGATAAACCAGTGCGGTTTGCACTATTCGGCCACGAGAAAATTCCCATTCGTGACGAATGCATCAGCATAAAACGTGCAGGAGAATCGGAATTCGATTCAATGCACAACTGGACCGATGAATGCGAGCGTCGCGGGTGTGATTTCTCGGAAGTTACCAAGGTGCTTAAGAAGAATGTTCTCCTCATGGGAAGTTACATTCCTGCACATGGTGAGCACGTGCTCCGATTGCCTGCATATGTCGCAGAGAAAGGGTCACCCTATGTGGTAGCTCTCTGTCTTGAGCGTGGTGATTTGGGGGATCCAAATGAACCCCCTAAAGAACCGATAGCACCTCTAAGACCCGTCGAAGGAGAGGATCCTGCCGTATACGCAGAAAAATTTGTATCGTATATGGAGTATCTTCGTCAGTATGAGGAATGGAGTGATGAGTATAACGAATGGCGTGGTACGTATCGCATCTGGCGCGATACATGGATCGCTGATCATTCAGACGGAATCGGTGTCAACTGGTACGACTATCGGATGACATCGTCCGGAACCAAAGTCGCAACAGTGTATTACACCAAGGAGGAAATTCCTCCAGGGCTGCCGATTCTCTATTGGCCATGGAATGAGTACAAGTAGTTGGTTTGATTAGTAGGGAAAGCGTGGCGGACGTGTTCATACACGCCGCCACGCCAATTCCCTTTTTTATACGCCGCGAAAGTGGCAGGGCAGTATTTCACAAATCATGACAACTATTAAAACAATGCGCGCATATCTGAACGACCGATCGATTATGATCGGTCTCTTTACCGTACTTTTTTGCGTAGTTGTCGGTATGTCAATCGCATTTACGACTGGTTTTACCACACCAGAAAAAGTCATGGCTCAGGTGTTGCCTCCCTGTTGCGCACCTCCACCTCCCCCCCCCCACCCGCCCCCCCCCCCCCCCCCCCCCGCCCCGCCCCGCCCCCCCCC
>CAYHIQ010000005.1:0-16766 GCA_964356775.1 uncultured Candidatus Saccharibacteria bacterium
GTGATGTATTGTTTACGGTTGAGCGGCCAAATGTTGCTGTGCATGGGGACTACACCACGAATGCCGCGCTCGCGGCGGCCAAGGTGCTCGGCCGGAAGCCTCATGAGGTTGCGGACGAGCTCGCACACTCCCTCACTGATACTCTCGGTGCAAATACTGCAAGGCATGTTTCCGTTGCAGGCCCTGGTTTCGTAAACATCACGTTCGCGCGGGAGGCAGTGACTTTTGTCGTTGCTGAAGCGGATGCGCAGGGATCGGAATGGGGGAAGGGCAGCGCTGATACGGGGCAGCGCGTGATGATTGAATACACCGATCCGAATCCATTTAAGGAAATGCACATTGGACACCTGATGAGTAATGTTATCGGGGAATCTCTTGCGCGACTAGTCGGGAACGAAGGTGCAACAGTCATCCGTGCAAATTATCAGGGTGATGTCGGTCCACATGTCGCCAAGGCATTGTGGGGTCTGCAGAGGGCGGGGGTTACGGAGCCAACAACGGCAAAAGAAATCGGGGAAGCATATGCAGCAGGTTCGCGCGCGTATGAGGAGTCGCCAGAAGTGAAGGTCGAGATCGACGCGTTGAATCAGACAATCTACGCCGGTACCAACCGAGAGGTCATGGAGTTATGGCGTAAGGGGCGTGACGTATCGCTCGCCGCTTTCGAGCAACTCTACAAGATCCTTGGAACTCATTTCGACTACTATTTTTTTGAGAGTGAGACTGCTGATTCCGGATTACGAATCGTGAAGGATGGTCTTGCGAAGGGTGTGTTTGAAGAGAGTGAAGGTGCAGTGATATATCGCGGTGAAAAGAAAGGACTCCACACTCTTGTGTTCATCACGAGCAAAGGCACTCCAACGTACGAGGCGAAAGACATCGGTCTAGCGTTCTTGAAAGAGGAGCGCGTACCGAGCGACCGCAGCATCATCGTTACCGCCGCGGAGCAGATAGGTCATTTCAAAGTGACGCTTGCTGCGCTTGGCGAGCTCGCGCCACTTATTGCTCAGAAGACGTCGCATGTACCGCACGGATTTTTGCGGCTCTCTTCGGGCAAAATGTCATCACGCGCAGGGAATATCATCACGGCGGCCGGACTTATCGAAGACATCGTCAAGAAGTCGAACGAGAAAAATTCCGATCCTCTTATCGCAGAGCAGGTCGCGCTTGGTGCGATCAAGTACATGATCCTGCGTCAAGCACCGGGCTCCGATATTATTTTCGACGAGGAAAAATCTCTTTCGCTTGAAGGCGACTCGGGACCGTATCTGCAGTACGCGCTCGTACGGGCGAAGTCAGTGCTGGCTACTGCGGAAGAGAAGGGTGGGGCACTGGTTGTTGGTGCTCCGGAGACTCCATATCTTTTGGAACGAATCATTCTGCACTTCCCAGAAGTTGTCGCTCGCGCTGCGAACGAACTTGCTCCGAACCTGCTTGTGAATTACCTCATGGAGCTCGCGAGTGAGTGGAATTCTTTTTATGCACAGGAACGTATCATTGGCGGTGAGTACGAATCCCATAAACTTATGGTCGCACGAGCATTTGTGTCTACGATGACGAATGGGCTCACTATTCTCGGTATCCCAACACCAGAAAGAATGTGAACATTTGACAGTTGTGTAAAACTATATCCTGTGTTAGATTCCTTTTTGGATCATGTTCTGTTCCATAAACCAGACCGCACATTTCGTGCGTTCTGAAATCAAGGGAGGTTCAGGTATGACGAAGAGAATGCCAACCGCGAGGAGGAGTCCGGGCAGTAAGAAGCCAGTGTCGCAGACAGTCTTGGTCGTTTCAAACGGGCATCCACATGGGAAGCCGAACGGCCAGGGAACCGCTCATCGTGTGGAAGAGGCTATACGAGTTAGTGGGTGTTCCGCGATGGGGGAATTCTTTCGTGTTGCGAAACATGCATTTCCTACCGGCGCGACCGAGCCATTCGACATGGTAAGCGAACTGAGTCGGTTCGGCGCTCTTCAAAGCGGAAATCCCGTGCCCGAGGGGTACAAGATTCCGGAATGCGTCCGCTCACTTGCTGACAAGATACTCGAAAGCAAGGACCGGAGAAAGTGTTTCGCGCTCTTGAGAAATTTGAGTTACAGGAAGTCCGGACGAACACCGGTTTCTCCAAGTATCGAGGCAACGCAGTTCCCTTAGGGCGATTAACGGCTGCAGGAATTTATTCCTGCAGCCGTTTCCATTTTTGCCCTGCAAACGCTACGATAGGCGGATATGGCCGATATGCCTCCGAAATCAGAAGCCGCCAAGCGCGAAGAAGCGACACTCGCATTCTGGAAGCGCGAAAGCATCTTCGAGAAATCACTCGCGAAGAAGTCCCCGAAAGGTGAATTTGTTTTCTACGAAGGCCCACCGACGGCAAACGGTAAGCCGGGTATCCATCATCTCGAGAGCCGTGCGTTTAAGGATGCTATCCCGCGCTACAAGACGATGCGTGGCTATCGTGTGAATCGCCGCGCTGGTTGGGACACGCACGGTCTTCCGGTGGAGCTGCAGGTCGAGAAGGAGCTCGGTTTCAAGGGTAAACCTGATATTGAGAAATACGGCATCGCGGCGTTTAATAAGAAATGTCGCGAGAGCGTTTTTATGTATATCGATCTCTGGGCGAAATTCACAAAACGTATCGGCTACTGGGTGGATGAGTCGAAAGCGTACTTCACATTTGATAGCGCTTACATGGAAGTCGTCTGGCACCTCTTCGCGCAGACAGCAAAAGACGGGCGGCTCTACAAAGACTATAAGGTCCTACCATGGTGTCCGCGCTGCGGCACGGCACTTTCTTCACACGAGCTTGCGCAGGGGTATACGGATGTAAAAGATCTCACGATTACTGCGAAGTTCGAACTGGTTGATGAGCCGGGAACATTTCTTCTTGC
Source organism: uncultured Candidatus Saccharibacteria bacterium (assembly GCA_964356775.1). Taxonomy (GTDB): domain Bacteria; phylum Patescibacteriota; class Minisyncoccia; order Phycocordibacterales; family Phycocordibacteraceae; genus C7867-001. The sequence continues at coordinate 2,895 of CAYHIQ010000005.1, forward strand.
ATGGACGACGACGCCGTGGACGCTTCCAGGGAATGTCGCGCTCGCTGTCGGAGCTGATATCGAGTATGGCGTATACGAGCAGGAAGGGATACGTATTATTCTTGCAAAGAAACTCGCGGAAAAACAAACGGACCTTCCTGGGGCCATTACGACGTTGTACGGTCGAGACCTTGTGGGGAAGAAATACAAGCCGCTCTATGATTTTGCAAAAGGGCTCTCGGCTGAGAGCGAAAAATCGAAATTCAAGAAAGCATTTCAGGTACGTGCCGCCGATTTCGTCACGACCGAAGACGGCACGGGCATCGTGCATACGGCGGTCATGTATGGGCAGGAAGATTTTGAGTTGGGAAATAAAATCGGCTTACCGAAAGTACATCTCGTGAATCCGGAAGGGAAGTTTGTAGACGGTACGGGACTTCTCGCGGGTCGTTCAGTCGTCGAAGAGGAAACCTCAATTGAAATACTGAAAGATCTGCAGGCGCGCGGGCTGCTTTTTAAAAAAGAATCGTATACGCACTCATATCCCTTCTGTTGGCGTTGCAAGACGCGTCTCATCTACTACGCGCGCGATTCGTGGTACATCCGCATGCAGGATCTGCGCGCGAAGCTCGTTGCGGAGAATAAGAAGATTCATTGGGAGCCGGAATACATCCGCGAAGGTCGCATGGGCGAATGGCTCGCAAATGCGAAAGACTGGGCGGTCAGCCGCGAGCGATATTGGGGCACGCCGCTGCCAATCTGGCGCAGCGCGGATGGGAACGAACAGCTCGTCATCGGCTCAATCGAGGAGCTCAAGAGACACACGAAGAAATCCGGCAACACGTATTTTATGATGCGGCATGGAGAGGCGAATAGTAACGTGACACATCATGTTGATTCAGGGAGAGATTCTACGAATCATCTGACCGAGAAAGGTAAACAACAAGCCGAAACAACCGCCCAGAAGCTTAAAGATATAGATCTTATCATTGCTTCACCTCTCTTGCGTACTCGGGAGACGGCCGCAATTGTGCAGAAGACACTTGGACTCACGGATGCCGTAGTTCTTTTTGATGAGCGTTTGCGCGAAATACGCACGGGTGATTTTGATGGCGGGACGATTGAGGAATGGAAACACTTCTTTACTTCGTATGCGGATCGATTTGCGGAAGCACCACGAGGCAGGGAAACTTACTGTGATATGCATCAACGTGTTGGGGAATTCATTTTTGAAATAGAACACACATATATAGGCAAGAACATTCTTATTGTGACGCATTTAGGGGCGGCATACCTGATGAGCACTGTCGCCGAACACATGACTCTCAAGGAGGCCGCATCTCGCGATGATGACGAAGGGTTCTTCAAAAACGGACAAATGCGCCAATTAAACTTTATTCCTTTTCCGCATAATGAGGAGTATGAGCTTGATCTACATCGGCCGTATATTGACGACGTTATCCTCATTTCTGAAAAGGGAACAGAATTGCGCAGGGTAAAGGAAGTGATGGATGTATGGTTCGATTCTGGTGCAATGCCATTTGCACAGGCAGCGAAAGAGCGTGGAAATGAGTCGCTTGAAACTTTCTTAAAGAAGGCGGAGTATCCGGCTGACTACATCAGCGAGGCTATAGATCAGACGCGTGGATGGTTCTATACATTGCTTGCAGTCGGAACCCTCTCGGGGCGTGGTGCCGCTTTCAAAAATGCAATTTCTCTCGGACACCTTCTTGATGCTGAAGGACAGAAGATGAGCAAGTCGAAAGGGAATGTCATCGATCCGTGGGTCGAGATGGAGAAGTGGGGCGTCGATACACTCCGATTCTGGATGTATAGTGTCACACAGCCGGGCGATTCGAAGAATTATGATGAGAAAACTGTGAAAGAAGCGGCGAAGGTTCTCTCGTGGTTCGAGAACAGTGCTAAGTTTTACGAACTCTTTAAGGATATGCCGCGGACAAAAACGCCGCCGACCGTGGTCGATCGCTGGATGATTGCTCGGGTGGACGAGACGGTTTTGGCAATCACGGGCGCTATGGATGGCTATCGTCCGTTTGAAGCGACTCGCGCGATCGCGGCACTTTTTGAAGATCTCTCGCAGTGGTATGTGCGCCGTATTCGTGAACGTGCACGCAATGGTGACGCCGCCGCACTTGAGACATTAGAATATGTTCTGCGAACATCGGCACTGTTACTTGCTCCCTTTGCACCATTTATTGCCGAGGAAGTGTATGCAAATGTAAAGCGGTCTAGTGACTCGGAAAGCGTGCATCTCGCCGAGTGGCCGGAAACGAAACACCGGTTCAGTCTCAGGAATTTGTTTGCGCGAAACGGCGATGCTGAGCTCATTAGTGAAATGGCGCGCGTGCGTTTGCTCGCGTCGGAGGCGCTCCAGCTGCGACAGAAGGTGGGAATCAAAGTGCGTCAGCCGCTTGCGACGCTCTTCGTGTTAGACACTCTTTCTCCAGAAATCGCACGGATTCTTGCCGAAGAAGTGAATGTGAAAAAAGTAGTTATAGGAAAAGAGCTCTCACTCGATACCACACTAACCCCAGAACTTATCAAGGAGGGTGATGAGCGTGATCTTGCGCGCGCCGTCGCAGAAGCCCGTAAGCTAGAGGGATTTTCTCCGAGAGACAAAGCTCATGCGGAGATGTCACCGGAAGGGAAGCACTCGACACTGCTCTCGACGGGTCTCGTGCGTTTCAATCTCATTCGCGATGCGGCATAAATACGAAACACGCGGTATCGTGCTTTCCCGATCTCCTTCTGGGGAGGCGAATGCATTTGTCACGCTGCTTACCCCGACTCTGGGACTTGTTCGTGCCCGCGCACAGAGTGTGCGCCGTTCCGGAGCCAAACTCTCCGCTGCGCTCGTTACCTTTGCCGAGAGCGACTTGGTGCTTGTGCGCGGGAGAGAAGGGTGGCGCGTGACCGGAGCGGTCCTTGCGGAAAATTGGTTCACGAAAATGGAACAGGTCACGCCGCGCCGCAGAGCAGTGCGTGTTTCGGGGCTTTTGGTGCGCCTAGTGGCGGGGGAGGCGCATGATTCAGAACTTTACCCGATCATCAAAGGCTTTTTTGAGGCACTTGTGACGCTTCCTGAAGACGTGCATGAGTCTGCAGAAATGCTTGCTGCGTTGCGCGCGCTTGCTGTACTCGGGCTCGATGCGGGAGAAATTCAAGGCGAATTATCGGAATTTGCACCGGTATTGCTTGCTTCAGTTGAGGTTGATCGTACGAATTACGTTGCGCGCATTAATCGCGGTATCGCCGCCTCAGGTCTCTGATTTCTTGTATACTGGCATACAATGCCACAACGCCCCGAAGACGATACCGGTTCTCTTGAGCGAGCGCGCGAGCGTCTCTACACTCCCGGCGCTCTCACGCGTGATATACGTGCGCCACTTACTGCTGTAGAGGAGTCGTCGTTGCCGCACGCATGGGAAGAAGACGTGTTTCCTCAAGTCTCTCCGCGCACGAGCGGGCGGCACGTACGTTTTGCGGGGATATTTTTCATGGTTTCCCTCGTCTTTTTTCTTGTATCGCTCGGCGGCATCGGCTACTTCTTTTACTATGGCGGCAATGCAGTTTCAGTAGATAAGATTGTCATTGCCGTGCAGGGCCCGACGACGATTGCCGGTGGCGATACGGTCCCTTTCTCGCTTACTATTACGAATAAAAATCCGGTCGCAATCGAGAATGCGACCATCGAGATCGATTTCCCAAACAGTACGAGGAGTGCGACTGATGTGCTGAGCGCCTATCCGCGCTATGTCGAGAATCTCGGCACACTCGCAAGCGGCGCGACCGTAACACGTTCAGTAAAAGCGATCATGTTTGGGGGAGAGGGTCAGAATCTTTCATTACCTATCTCTCTTTCCTACAGTACGGCCGGTTCCAACGCAGTGTTTGTCAAGGAATCTTCCTATATGCTCGCGATCTCTTCGACACCGCTTTCGTTATCGATTGATACGCCAATTGAAACCGTGTCAGGCAAGTTGCTCACGCTCACGCTCACGGCTCGTTCGAATGCGACCACGCCGCTCTCGGATGTCGTCTTGGTCCCCGTTTTCCCTTTTGGCTTCTCGGTCACTTCATCCTCGGTTCCGTTGACTAATTCAAGTTTTTTCATCGGTACCATGCTGCCCGGCGCGCACAAGACGATAACTGTTACCGGAAGGCTTGTCGGACAAGATAGAGAGCAGAGGGTCTTTCGTTTCACTGTCGGGACCGCGAAGACTGCGCAAGACCGCGCTCTCGGAGTCGCGTATGTGACTCAAGAAGCGGCGATGACGATTGTCGCGCCATTTATAAACGCAAGTATCGCGATCAATGGCGACACGAGGGATACGTCCGTCGTTTCTCCCGGGAGCTCCCAGAATGTCACCATTTCGTACGCTAATACGCTTCCGACGAGTGTTACCAATGCGACGATTGAGGTTATGATTTCAGGCACTGCCGTTGATTATGAAAGTATCCGCGCCCAAAGTGGTTTTTACCGTTCTGCTGACCACACCATCGTCTTCAGTCGTGATACAGACTCCGCGCTTGCGACACTTGCGCCCGGCGCTTCAGGCATCGGCACTTTCACCTTCTCAACATTGCCATCCGGAGCAGTCACTTCCGCACCGACGATCACGTTCAGTATCTCTGTGTCGGGCACGCGCGTGGGACAGAGTAATGTGCCAGAGCAGGTGAGCGCCTCTGTGACTAAAACCGCAAAAGTTGCGACGGTGGTCACACTCTCGGCATTCGCACTCCACAGCTCGGGACCCTTGAGCACAAGCGGACCGATTCCTCCGCGCGTCGATATGCCGACGACCTACGCCATCGTCTGGGATGTGCAAAATAACGGCAGTGCTATCGCTGGAGGTTCTGCCAGCGCGATTTTGCCGAGCTATGTTTCTTATACAGGAGCGACCACGGGCGCCGGCTCTTTCTCCTACAATACGGCATCTCATACCGTCTCATGGAATGTCGGCGATCTTGCGCAAGGAGCTTCCGCGCAAGGCGCCTTCCAGGTGTCCCTCACTCCTTCGACTTCACAGAAGGGTAATGCGCCCGAGCTTACAAAGGGCGTAGCATTCTCTGGATATGATCGTTTCGCGGGCGTAACCGTCACGGCGACAACAAATCCGGTTACAACCGATACGAAAAGGGATCCGGGATATGTCGCTACGAACGCAATTGTGCAATAATGCAACCCTTATGACGGAACAGAATCTCATGGAAAAGATCATATCTCTCGCGAAAAGGCGAGGGTTTGTGTTTCCGGCGAGTGAGATTTACGGTGGTCTAGCAGGATTTTGGGACTATGGACCATACGGTGTCGAGCTAGTCAATAATTTGAAACAGCTTTGGTGGCGTAAAGTGGTGCAAGAGCGAGATGATATCTTTGGTGTCGATGGCGCCATCATACAGAGTCCGAAGTTGTGGGAGGCAAGTGGGCACGTTGCTGGATTTACTGATCCACTTGTTGATTGTAAGAAATGCGGTGCACGACATCGTGCGGATCATCTGGCGGGCACTGACAGTACAAATATCGCCGAGCTGACCAAACTTCTGAAAGACACTATTTGTCCTACGTGTGGTGAAAAAGCACTCATGCCGCCCCGCACCTATAACATGATGATGAAGACGTGGGTTGGTCCGGTTGAGGACAGTTCTTCTGTTGCATATCTGCGACCAGAAACGGCAGGCTCTATTTTTACGAATTTCAAGAATGTACTCGATACTACACACTCGAAACTTCCGTTCGGCATCGCGCAGATAGGGAAGGCCTTCCGGAATGAAATCGCCCCTCGCGATTTCATCTTCCGCGTTCGGGAGCTTGAACAGATGGAAATGCAGTATTTTATCAATCCGGAAACGCAAGTAACTGTCTACGAAGAGTGGCGACAGTTCGCATGGGACTTTATGATTAAGGAACTCGGTGTTCGCGAGGAAAATCTGCAGTGGCATGAACATGCAGAGAACGAGCGCGCACATTATGCCGCTGCCGCGCATGATATTTATTTTAAGTTCCCGCATGGTTTCAAAGAGCTTTGGGGTACTCATAATCGGACCAATTTCGATCTCACTGGACACGCACAAGCAAGCGGACAGGATCTTAATTATTTTAATGAGGAGACAAAAGAACGTTTGGTACCGTACGTAATAGAATCATCGGTCGGCGTTGGACGAATGCTTTTGGCTGTTCTTACTGATGCCTATCGCGAAGATTCTATGGGTGGGGAAGTGAGAACCTATCTCGCGCTCGCGCCGAAGATTGCGCCAGTAAAAGCGATGGTGTCGCCGCTTTTGAAGAATAAGCCTGAGCTTGTCGCGAAGGCTCGCGAAGTACGCGCAGAACTCAAGAAGATTCATCCGGCAATCGCCTGGGACGACAATGGCAATATCGGCAAGCGCTATCGCCGCCAGGACGAGATCGGCACACCGTTCTGCGTCACTATCGACTTCGATACGCTCGGCGAGACGCCCGAGCTCAAAGACACCGTAACTCTGCGCCACCGCGATACCGGTACTCAGGAACGTTTCACTATCGCCGAAGTTGCCGAACGCATCCGTTCTTCTATCCAATAGGAAATATAAGTCTGCCCGCAGGTAGGGAGGTATGCTACGATGCCCCTATGGATAAGGGAATCCGCGTTTCCATCACATCGGGTACTATCCTCGCTGCACTGATTGTAGTCATTGGGGCGTATGTATTCTGGCTGCTGCGCGACCTCGCGCTTCTTGTGCTGACGGCTATTGTCATCGCGTCGGCCATCGAACCGCAGATTGCGTTCTTCATCCGACAGCGTCTACCGCGCTTTATCGCTGTGCTACTAGTCTATGTGCTTGTTTTTGGGTCCATCTTTTCGCTCATTTATTTTTTCTTTCCGCCGATTATTGCCGATGCGACGAGCTTCCTTTCTGCGATGCCGCGGTATCTCGATACGATACATGCCCCTTCTGCATTCTCGAGTATTACGGATGCGACCAGCTTTATCACCGGAGAGCAGGGGATACAGTCATTTATACAGACGCTCCTCTCGTTCCAATCGGCCTTCTTGGTTGGTTCAGGCGGCGTAGTTCAGCTTTTCGTCACGTTCTTTGGAGGTATTTTGTCGCTCGTGTTGGTCATCACTCTCTCTTTCTACTTCGCGCTTCAGGATACCGGAGTCGATGACTTCCTTCGTATGGTGATGCCGGTCGCCTATGAAAACTACTCTGTCGATCTCTGGAAGCGCTCACAGAAAAAAATAGGGCTCTGGATGCAAGGGCAAATACTTCTCTCAGTTATCGTTGGTGTACTCGTATACCTCGGTCTCCTTATTATCGGTATTCCCTATGCGCTCCTTATCGCTATGTTTACTGCATTGGCGGAAATTATTCCTATCTTCGGGTCTTTGATTGCCGGGGCGGTAGCGGTCATTGTCGGATATTCTGATGGCGGGGTGTCAATCGCGGCAATTGTTCTTGGTTTATATATTGTCGTGAATCAATTCGAGGCAAATCTTATCTATCCTCTTATCGTGAAAAAAATTGTCGGGGTTCCGCCGCTCTTGGTCATCGTCGCGCTTATCGCGGGATATACGCTTGCGGGATTCTTGGGAACCCTGCTTTCGGTTCCGGTCGCAGCGGTCGCGCTCGAGCTCATCTCGGACTTCGACAAGAAGAAGCGTCTTCAGTCCGGGCAATCTTAGATTTTTGTATGAGTGCGCGCTACCTTACCACCACGCTGCCGTATGTGAATGCAGATCCGCACATCGGATTTGCACTCGAGATCGTACAGGCTGACGTACTCGCACGTATGTGGCGTGCGGCAGGGAACGAGGTATTTTTTTCAACCGGTGCAGATGAGCACGGACAAAAGATTCTTGATGCTGCGAAAAAAGCCAGTCAAGATCCACAAGAATACGTTACTCATTATGCGGAGGAAGTTAAGAAACTAAAAGGAGCACTCAATCTCTCTAACGATACGTTCATTCGCACTACCGACGCAGCACACATCAAGGCGGCACAAGAAATGTGGCGCCGCTGTGACATCGCTGGTGATATCTACAAAAAAACCTATACCGGCATGTACTGTGTCGGGTGTGAGTCGTTTAAAACAGAGAGGGAGATAGTAGACGGCCACTGTGTCGTCCACACGAATCTGCCACTTCAAGAGGTTACTGAAGAGAATTATTTCTTCAAGTTTTCAAATTATAAAGAGAAACTCCTCGCATATCTTAATCGACCGAACGTCGTCATTCCCGACTGGCGGAAGGAAGAGGCTGTCACATTTGTAAAAGAGGGACTCGACGATTTCAGTATCTCGCGTGAGAAGTCGCGACTTTCTTGGGGCGTGCCGGTACCAGGAGACGATACACAGGTGATGTATGTATGGTTTGATGCTCTCACCAACTACATTTCGACACTTGGCTGGCCGGAAGATAAAAACGGAGATTTCAAGACGTTCTGGGAAGAAGGAGAGACACTCCAGGTAGCAGGAAAGGACCAGGTGCGCTTCCAGTCGCTTATGTGGCAGGCGATGCTTATGTCGGCAAATATCAAGACAACCGATACGGTCTTCTATCACGGCTTCATCAACTCTGGCGGGCAGAAGATGAGTAAGTCGCTCGGGAACGTCATCAGTCCCTATGAATTGGTGAAGAAATATGGCACCGATGCAACGCGCTATATTCTCCTCCGCCACGTGCACCCTTTCGATGACTCTGATGTCACCTGGGAGCGTCTCGACGAGTGGTACACCGCGAACCTCACTAACGGTCTCGGCAATCTTGTCGCACGCGTAATGAAGCTTTCCGAAAGCCATCTAGGCACATATGTCGGAGTACATCCACGAAAAGACTTAGTAGCCCTGGAGCAGTTTAATTTCCAGGCTGCTATGGACGACATCTGGGCTCGCATACAGAAACTCGATCAAGAAATTACCGAAACGGAACCGTTCAAGGTAATTAAATCAGACCCAGAAAGGGGAAAGAAAATTATTGACGAGCAAAGAACAAAGTTACTTTTTATCGCACACACACTGAAGCCGTACATGCCTGAGATAAGTGATAAAATCCACAACGCGATTGTTGTTGGAAACAAAAAACCCGAGAACCTTTTCCCGAGACTATGATGGTGAAGTATATCGACGCGCACTGTCACATTCAATTTGACCAATACTCACATGATGAAATAGAAGTCATCGACCAGATGAGTAAGGAGGGTGTCGTCGGTGTCGTTGTCGGTGTCGACCTTGTGTCATCACAGAAGGCTCTGATTCTCGCGGAGAAGCATGAGCATCTCTACGCATCTGTCGGACTTCACCCGAATCATGCAGGAGATGAATTATTTGATGCAGAGACCTATCGTTCGCTCGCGAAGCATCCAAAGGTGGTTGCGATAGGGGAGTGTGGGCTCGATTACTACCGCCCTGTAGAAGTAAACAATGAAGTAAAAAACGCACAGAAAGAAGTATTCAAAAAACACATCATGCTTGCGGCTGAGTTCGATAAGCCGCTCATCATTCATGCGCGTCCGAGCAAGGGCACGCAAAATGCGTACTATGACGTAATTACCTTGTTGAAAGAGGCGAAGACTGAGTACCCTAATCTCCGAGGCGATATTCATTTCTTTGTCGGAGGAGTGGAGGAAGCAAAGGCTCTTATTGTGCTTGATTTCACGATCTCTTTCACTGCGGTCATTACATTTGCTCGTGATTACGATGAAGTTATACGGTCCGTGCCGCTCACGAGCATTCTTTCGGAAACCGATGCCCCTTACGTCGCGCCCATTACGCGGCGTGGTGAGCGCAATGACCCCCTTTCGGTCAGAGACGTTGTTTCCCAGATCGCTTCCATTCGTGGCGAAGATTCAGAAACGGTCCGTGCAACGCTTATCGCTAACGCACAAAATCTCTTCTCTTTAACCTGATAATCGCACTCTTGCGAATGCAAAAAACTCGTGCTAGGATGCCGTTATTATGGCTAAAAATCAGGACGGGAAGATGCATGCAGGCGAGACTCTCGAGAACGAGGGTTCTGAGTCACGCGTATACGAACTCGGTTTTCATCTCGATCCAGAGCTGCCTACCGAGGAAGTAAAGAAGGCGTATCAAGCGATAAAGAGCATGATTACAGAGAAAGGAGCGCTCGTCGCCGAGAGCGAGCCGGTCAAGATTCAGCTCGCCTATACTATTTCCCGCCAAGAGGTTGCTGGTCGTCGCGACTTTGATTCTGCTTACTTTTCTTGGATCGTTTACGAAGCTTCGGCGGAGAATCATGCTGAAGTCCTGCACGCGACAAGCGCCGAAAAGCGCATCATCCGCTTCATCGACCTTTCTACGACGAAGGATGCCGCTCGTCATTCCGTTGAGCTGCGCGAGCTCTCCATGAAGACTCCAATGCAAGCGGAGGACGCGGAAGCGGCTCTCGGCGCGGAGCTCGATGTCGCGCTTGAGAGTGCTACGATATAAGGTATGTACCTCAACAAAGTACTCCTTTACGGCAATCTCACCCGCGATCCGGAGCTGAAAGCGCTCCCATCCGGAAGTCAGGTCGCGAATTTCGGTCTTGCGACGAACCGCACCTTTAAGGACAAGAATGGGGCGAAGCAAGAGACCACAGAATTTCATAACGTTGTAGCATTCGGTCGTACTGCAGAAGTCATCGCGCAGTACTGCAAGAAAGGCCGTCCAATCTTCATCGAAGGGCGTCTACAGACGCGTGCGTGGGACGATAAGGAGAGCGGCAAGAAGAATTATCGTACCGAGATCATCGTAGATACTTTCCAGTTTGGTGCTGACGGTGGCAAGGGTGGCTCTTCTGCTTCTGGCGCTTCCAGTGGTGCCGGAGAGCAGTCGGCCCCAAGCGAGGGGGAGGCGATTAAATATCCGGACGAAGAGATTAATCCGGAAGACATTCCTTTTTAAATTATTTATATGGCCTATCAATCTGAACGCGAAGAAGTAGAACTCAAGAAGTTTATTGACTACAAGGATGTAGCTTACTTGAAATTGTTTACCAGTCCGCATGCGAAGATTCTTGCGAAAAAGCGCACCGGCATTCCTGCAGGGAAGCAGCGCGACATCGCGCAAGCCATCAAGCATGCACGCTTCATGGCGCTCCTCCCGTACGTTGCTGCGTAAATAAATAGAAATTGAGAAGTACAAAAAAACCGCTCGAAGCGGTTTTTTTTGTATCTCATTTACGTTTACGCTTTTTCGACTCGCTCAGTGTACTCGCCCGAGTCTGTGTTGATGCGAACGATGTCGCCAGTGTTGATAAAGAGCGGAACATTCACTTTTGCGCCGGTACTAAGGATTGCAAGTTTATTGCCACCCGAGACGGTGTTACCTTTCACGGCCGGAGGGGCATCCTTTACCTGGAGCTCAACCTTCACTGGTATCTTCACTGTCATTGGCTTGTCCTCGTAGGTAAGAATCTCAACCAAAGCGTTCGGAGTGAGCCACTGTACCTTATCGTGCACCGAATCGGCAGGGAACGAAAAACGATTTTTCGGATTACCTTCTTCTGCAAACCAGCTCTCATTTTTATTTGAGTAGAGATACTGCGCTTGCATCTTGCCGATATCTGCCTCGGTTACAGTCTCGTTCTGATGAAAAGAGATTTCAGTGACCTTTCCGGAAATGAGGTGGCGGAGCTTGGTCTGGTTCACCGGCTTCCTCTGCTGCATGCGGAAGATGTGTGCCGAAAGCACCTCGTATGGTTCGTTGTTATAGTTGATGATACTACCCTTGAGGATTTCGTTGTATGAGAGTACGGCCATGGTTTTGAAACTAAAGTTTGATAAGTGTCGTTATAAAAAGTACCGCTTTTGGCGGGTAAGCGTATGATACAGGGCATTATGAGTTTTTCAACCAGTGAGGACCTTGCCGCACTTTCGGACGCCGAAGTGCTCTCACGCGCCGCAAAAGAGCCCGAGCTCTTTGCTGTCCTTGTGCGCCGTTATGAAGCGGCCCTTTTGCGGCGTGCTCGTACTATTCTCTTCTCCCCTGAGGACGCCGAGGAAGCGGTACAAGACGCTTTTACTAAGATGTATCTCTATGCGGACAAGTATCATCCGCAGGAAGGCGCAACTTTCTCCTCATGGGCCTATACTATTCTCAACCGTGTTGCGTATACGAAATATCGCGCGAAGATGAGTGAGTTTGGGAAGCGTGCCGACCTTCTCCCCGAGCATTATGAATCATTGCCGGATACGAGAGCCGAGTTTCTTGAAGACTTATCGCTTCGTAGCGAAGTTCTCGCTGCGCTCTCGAAGCTTCCTGAAACTGCGGCAAAAATATTGCGGTTACAGTTCATCGAAGGCAAAAGCCAGGAAGAGATCGCTCATGAGGAGCGGCTTTCGGTTCCCGCGGTAAAGACGCGTATTCATCGCGCAAAAAAGCTTTTCAAGCAAATCTATGACAAACAACGCTATGAATAATCCATCCGACATGGAGCGCATCGTAATGCGTCGTGTGCGTATCATCCGCATATTGGGGCTCATCATCTCGACGACGGTCCTTGCGGTGCTGACGCTCGCTGCGGCTCTCTGGGGTATTGGCAGGGAAGTCTGGGTTGCTCGCGTTTTCCAAAACGCTCCTGCAGATATCCTACACCTTCCAAATTTCTTCATCGCCGCATTCATGCACACTCACTTTATTGTCCAGGCTCTGGCGGTCTTGACTCTCGCTTCGCTCATCTTTCTTATCCGCGAGATAGTACGCTTAGCCTCAAGCGCCTTCTTCTATAAGGCCGCCTAACGGCAGTGGAGTCTCAACAGAGACGGCGCAATTATACTTCCGCGAGTTTTCCTTGTATCTGTTTGAGAAGTTCCTTTGCAATTGGTTTATTCTCGCGCAGGTAGACGCGCGTTGCGTCATAGCCGACACCGAGCTTGGTCTCACCCATCCTATAGGTGGCGCCGGATTTCGCGACCAGATCGAATTTTTCCCCAAGAGCGACGAGCTCTCCCTCGCGACTGATGCCCTCATTGTAGAGGAGGTCAAACTCAGTTGTTTTGAAAGGTGCGGCAACCTTATTTTTTACCACCTTTACGCGCACGCGGCCGCCCACCACTTCCTCACCTTTCTTTATTGATGCGATACGGCGGATATCGAGGCGCACTGAGGTATAGAATTTAAGCGCTTTGCCGCCTGGCGTCGTTTCTGGGTTGCCGAACATGACGCCTATCTGCATGCGGATCTGATTGATGAAGATGACGATAGTCTTGCTCCGCGCGGCAATAGCCGTGAGCTTGCGGAGTGCTTGGCTCATGAGCCGTGCTTGCTTGCCCATATGCTGTTGACCCATCTCCCCCTCAATCTCGTCTTTTGGCGTGAGTGCGGCGACAGAATCGATGACGATAACGTCGACATTTCCGCTTCGCACCAGGCTCTCAACGATATCGAGCGCCTGCTCTCCTGTGTCCGGCTGGGAGATAAGGAGTTCGGGGAGCTTCACGCCAATGCGCTGGGCGTATTCCGGGTCGAGCGCATGTTCGGCATCGATGAAGGCCGCGATGCCGCCAGCTTTTTGCGCCTCGGCGATGACGTGGAGTGCGAGCGTTGTCTTACCCGAGGATTCCGGGCCGAATATCTCGATGATGCGCCCGCGCGGGAGACCTCCTATGCCCAAAATGGCGTCGAGACCGATAGAACCCGTTGATATTGCGGGTATTTTTTGCGGCGTGCCAGTACCATAGGTCGCTATAGCCTCGTCGCCGAACTTCGTGCGGATCTCTTTTAGCGCCTGATCAATGGATTTCTGTTTCTCGCTTTTATCCTCGCTCGCCGCGGTGACAGTCTTGAGCACTTTCTCTTTTGCTTTTTTGAAGGCCATAAAAGTATAGTTAGGGAACGAAAATAGTGCGGGTAGAGGCCACAGTCTTTCCAAACCGGTCGGTGGCTCT
>CAYHIQ010000005.1:16866-19945 GCA_964356775.1 uncultured Candidatus Saccharibacteria bacterium
CGCGGCTTCGATCCGTCTGCCGCACCGATAACCCCCTTCGCTTCAAGTACGTCCATCAGTCGTGCTGCTCGGGAGTATCCGATTTTCAATTTGCGTTGCAGGTACGAGGTTGAGGCTCGACCAGCTTCTTCTACCGCGGTCCGCGCATCTTCATACAAATCGTCGTCGATATCGTCATCGTCGAAGCTGCCGTTCGCAAGTCCGATCACATCGCTTGATTCATGTGGAGAGGAGGTGCCGCTCCCGCCGAAGTCGATGCTTGAGAGGTCGCCTGCGTTATGGCTCTTGATATAGCTCACCACCTTTTTTACCTCACCCTCGCTGATAAAGGCTGTTTGGATGCGTACCGGCTTTTGCATGTCGCTTGAGAGATAGAGCATGTCGCCTGCGCCGAGGAGCGACTCCGCGCCCGCACCGTCGATAATGGTGCGCGAGTCTATCTGGGAGGCGACTTGCAGCGCCATGCGCGTCGGCACGTTCGCTTTGATGAGTCCGGTAATGACGTTGACCGACGGTCTTTGTGTCGAGAGGACTAGATGGATGCCAACGGCGCGCGACATCTGTGCGAGGCGGACGATAGAGGCCTCAAGCTCTCGTGGATAGCTGTGCATGATATCCGCGAGTTCGTCGATAACGATAACGATATAGGGAAGCGCCTCCGGCATGTCCTCTCCTCCTTTTTTCTTCGCTGGCTCGAAGATGGTCGCGTGATAGGAGTTGATATCGCGCACATGCTCTGCTTCGAGGATATTGTAGCGTCGCTCCATCTCCTTTGCCGCCCACTTGAGAGAGAAGATCGCTTTCTTTGGGTCGGTAATCACTGGCGTAAGAAGGTGAGGAATGCCGTTATAGGCAGTGAGCTCGACGCGTTTCGGGTCGATCATGATAAAGCGCAACTGATTTGGACCGTTTCGATAGAGAAGCGAAGTGATAATTGCGTGGATGGCGACCGACTTTCCAGACCCTGTTGCGCCAGCGACAAGGCCGTGCGGCATCTTCGCGATATTCACGTAGTGCGGCGTGCCGGTGATGTCGCGGCCGAGTGCAGCGAGAAGCGGCTTGTCGCTATCGCTCCATTGTGGAGCACCAAGAAGTCCGCCGAGGCCGACCATTGCTTTGACCGTGTTTGGCACCTCGATTCCGACGAGCGACTTTCCTGGGATAGGTGCCTCGATGCGCACCGGATGTGCAGCGAGCGCGAGCTCAAGATTGTTTGCGAGCGAGACGATCTTTGAGAGGCGCACCCCTTCGGCGGGTTTTACTGCGTAGCGTGTGACCGTAGGGCCAACCGATACCTCGTCCATTTCAAGATTGATGCCGAAGTTTTGAAAGGTGCGTTTGATGATATTTGCATTTGCTTTGATATCTCCCACACCCGGCTTGCCGCGATCTGCGCCAAGGATCGAGAGCGGCGGCGCTTCATACTCCGCATCGAAGTTTGCGATGCCCGTTCCTTGCTTGCCAAGGGTTCGATTAAAGACTGTCACTATCGGCTCATGCTCGCCTTGCGCAGGAGCAGCAACCTCCGCTTCGGACTCTTCCGACCCATACTCTTCTGTGTCTTCAGGCACACCGACGACTGCGAGCCCCTCTTCAAACTCTTCTTCCTCATCGTCCCTCTCATTTCTGTGCGAACGTATCCGCCCCCAGAGCGAGAGCACGTTCTCGCCGAGAAATGCTCCGAGTGCTTCGATATCGCTTACGACAGCAATGCCGATAGAAATGACTGCGATGAGCAGCACCACCGCACCCCAGAAACCGAAAAATCCGGCGAGCATTTCTCCCTCCCATGTGCCGGCCATGCCGCCGAGATCTGTGCCAGGAAATAGTCCGGCAAAAGCGAGGACGGAAGCGCAAATGATAAGAAGACCAGAAGTCGTCAAGGGTTCAAGTGTCGGTCGCCCGAAGCCTGCGTATAGGCCCGTCAGGATTAAAGCGATAGGGAGTAGGAATGCTCCGATGCCGACAATCGCATAGCTCGTGGCAAAGATCGTCGTACCGACCGGGCCTGCCGCGTCAAATATTGCGAGCACGAGCAGTACACCCGCAGCGAGGAGAACGATAGCGGAAGCGTAGCGGATAAGCGTGTCGTATTCTTTGACGTTTCCTTCACGAGCGCGCCCGCGTTTTCCGTTACTGTTTCTACGACTCATATATATGCGAATAGTATAGCACTCGCGCTTCTTGGTAGAAGAAAAAGCAGAGGAGAAAACTTGCATGCTGTTTTCACGGACGTATACTGTCCGATACAGTATGAGACACGGGCTATCAGATATAGGACACAGTACTGAAATCCGGAAAAACCAGATTAAGAGTAAAGATGCTCTCCAGGAAGATTTTGTCTTAGAAAAAAGCATATTTACCAACATATTTGAAAAGGACATACGAAGAGTATTTATATATAAAAAGACTGAAAGGCTCGCAAAAGCCATCCATCTCATCGCTCCCGCCTTTGCCGGCTCGACGTCTTTAAGGAATCGTATCGATGCGATAGCGATCGGTCTTGTTGATGCAGCGATACTCCCACCACTCACTGCGCGCACAGCGCTTTCTCGCGAGCTACTCGCCCTCTCTTCTATTCTTGCAATGTCGCGCACGGGCGGACTACTCTCTCCCATGAACGCTGAGATAATCGCGCACGAGGCACGTGTTCTACTCCAAGAAGTCGCGGCTTACGAAGAGCCGCGACTATTTCTTGATGAGGGTTTGACGCTCGCCGATATCGCCAAGAGCACCACAAGAAAAGATTCTCCCCAAAATTCTGTACCGGCGGTAACTCCAAAACACACTATCCGCGCGACTCCGAATAGTGGTAAAGGACACATAAAGGACGTCGAAAACGTATCGGACATCTATATAAAGGACAGGCGCGAGGCCATATTGTCTGTTATAAAAAATAAAGGCAGCGCAAGCATAAAGGACATTTCAACTCTTATCCGCAACGTCTCAGAGAAAACCATTCAGCGCGAGCTCCTTTCTCTCATTGAGGCCGGGATGGTGTTGAAGAAAGGTGAGCGCCGTTGGAGTACCTATTCTATTGTCTAATCCATTAGATCTTGAGTTAACTCATCAAGTACAA
>CAYHIQ010000006.1:0-18763 GCA_964356775.1 uncultured Candidatus Saccharibacteria bacterium
TCATCAAGAAGCGTTCCGCTGCGGCACGCCGATATCCGAAACTGCTTAAAAATCTCCCGCTCGTTTTGCCGCCAGAAGATACGAAGACGGTCAACAGCGCATGGCACCTCTACCCGGTGCACGTCGCTCCTGATAAACGCAAAGTGGTCTTCGAGGCGCTGCGTGCCGCGGGTATCGGCGTGCAAGTTCATTACCTACCGGTATATTGGCACCCTTACTATCAGAAGCTCGGGTATAAAAAGGATCTCTGCCCGAACGCGGAAAAATTTTATGCAGGCGAGATATCGATTCCGTTGTTTTCAAAGATAACACTGGCGCAGCAGAAGTTCGTTGCGGATACGTTAAAGCGCATACTCGTCTCGATATGAAAAAAGGCATTGGACAAAAGCTCTATCAGAAAGCGAAGCAACTGATACCAGGAGGAAATCAGTTGCTTTCCAAGCGACCGGAGATGTTTCTACCGGAGCAGTGGCCCGCCTATTACTCGAAGGCGAAGGGCGTGTACGTGTGGGATCTTGATGGCAAGAAATATCTTGATATGTCGATTATGGGTATCGGCAATTGCTTGCTCGGCTATGGCGACAAAGACGTTGATATGGCGGTAAAGAAAGCTGTCGACAAAGGGGTGATGGCGACATTGAACGCGCCGGAAGAGGTCGAGCTCGCCGAGCTTCTCTTGAGACTTCATCCGTGGGCTGACATGGTGCGGTATGCCCGAACTGGCGGGGAGGCGATGTCGATAGCGGTGCGTATTGCGCGCGCGTATACGAGGAAAGACATCATTGCATTCTGTGGCTACCACGGTTGGAGCGATTGGTATCTATCGGCAAATCTCGCCGACGACAAGACTCTCGACGGACACCTTCTCCCAGGTCTTGAGCCGCGCGGAGTACCGCGCGGCTTGAAGGGCACGCTCATCCCATTCCATTTTAATGATATTGCCGAACTCGAAGCGGCAGTTAAATCAGCAGGGAATAATCTCGCAGCGATTGTGCTCGAACCTGTAAAAAGCAAACCTCCGACACCTGAATTTATGCGGGCAGTGCGTTCGCTCGCGGATACCTCGGGCGCAGTTCTTATTGCGGATGAAATTACTGCCGGTTTCAAGTTCGCCAAAGGAGGATCGCATCTCGCCTATGGCCTTAAGCCTGATATGGCAGTGTTCTCTAAGGCAATGGCCAATGGGTATGCTATGGCGGCTATTATTGGTAAGAAAACGGTGATGGAAGCGGCGCAAACCACATTCATATCAAGCACTAACTGGACTGAACGCCTCGGTCCTGCAGCTGCAATCGCAACTATAAAGAAACTCATCAAGACAGATACGGCCGGCCGTCTTGCCAAGGTCGGCAGAAGTGTGAAGAAAGTATGGGAGGCGGCAAGCGCTAAGCACGGGGTACCGATAGCGGTCGGCGGGAGCGATGCTATTGCGAGCTTCTCGTTCTCCGGAGTAGACGCACTAGCTCTGCAAACACTTTTCGCGCAAGAGATGCTTGAGCAAGGTATTCTCGCGCGGAACCTCTTTTTCGGCACACTCGCGCATACTGACGCGCATGTGCGGCAATATGCGAAAGCGGTCGATAAGGCATTTGCGGTGCTGAAAAAGGCAATCGATACTAATACCGTGCATGCTCTCCTTAAAGGGCCTGTTGCACACAGTGGTTTCGCCAGGCTGAATTAACAATGATGGGAGGAGCCGGTGTTTGATTATTAAAGAGGGCCGAAACTTGTGTTCCGGCCCTGTGCGTTGACTTAGTGAGAGAATGCCATAATGAGCGCTCCGACGAAGCCGAGCCCAATATCTAACCAACCCCAACCCTTAATCATCTTCCATTCATGGAAAATGAGCATCCCCACCAGTACTGGTCCGATGACGCCACCAACTGACATGATTGGTAGTGCTACCGTCTGCTCGACGAGGGTGAATGCCACGAACTGTAGGCCGAGCGAGAAGATGATGCTCACCGCCGCAAGGAAGATGAGCACTTGTTCCTTCTTTGTCTGCAATTGAGGGGTGGTGGAGCGCGGCAGATACCGTGTTGCCGCGAACAGTATTACCGACCCGGCAAATGCTCCCACGTACCACGTCACCAAGAACTCCGGCGTTTGAATGCCCGTCTTCGCCCAGTAATTCTCAAGGAATGTCGCGACTGCGAAGATGAGCATGAAGCCCACCGCATTCCTTAGAAATCCTGTCGTTGGTGACGATGCCTCTCCCACCTTTCCCTTGTTGCGGATATCCATGCGCGCATGCAATGCGACACTGACAAGCACGAGTATAAAGCCGAAAAGGAGCTGACCGTTTCCTTCAAATGCCTTCCATTCACCGAGAAGTATGGCGCTCATAAGGAGCGGGATGATACTCGTTCCCTCCATGAATATCCCAGTGCGGCTCGGGCTGATGGCCATCGCTCGCCACTGAAAGAAGACGGCGAATGGCATCAGCGCACCAATAACTGCTATTGGCCACAGATCACGTGAGGACGTGAACCCCAACACAATCATGACACCAACAGCGAAGACCACGGTCCATGCGTACTGGAGCATAATCCGGTAGATGCGCTCGCGTGGCGGTACATCGCCGAGGAAGCGGAAGACGAGGGGAGCCAGTATCGAGCCCCCAAGAATCTTCAAGGTTACTGCTAGTTCCCAAGTCATATGTTCCTCCCACTATAACAATGTTCTGAGACTTACTAGTTGTCAGCATATCTTTTTATAAAGCACTTGTCAAGGTGTGATAAACTATCGCACATATGAGTACCGTAGGTATTATTCAGGCGCGTATGGGCTCGACCCGGTTACCGGGAAAAATTTTAATGTCTCTCCTTGGCGAGCCGATGCTCGCGCGGATGCTTGAGCGCGTGAAGTGCGCGAAGAAACTCGATGCGATAATCGTGGCGACCAGCGATACGCCAGAGGACGATGCGACTGCGGGGCTTGCAGAGAAATGCGGCGTCAAAGTTTTTCGCGGGAGCGAGAAGGATGTGCTTGATCGTTTTTATAAAGCAGCAAAGGCGGCGGGGGCAGAAGCGGACACAATGGTGATGCGTCTTACTGGTGATTGTCCGCTCATGGACCCGGGCGTGATTGACACGGTCATCACACACTTTCAAGAAGCTCGAGGTGCCATCGACTACTGCAGTACGCCAAGCAATTATCCGGAGGGTCTTGATACTGAAATCTTTACGTTTGCCGCTCTTGAAGAAGCGGCGCGTGAAGCGAAACTGCCTTCGGAACGTGAACATGTAACACCATATATCAAGAATCGTCCGGAACGCTTCGTCAGCGACTCATGGCGAGAAGGCGAGGGCGACCATAGCACTATGCATTGGTCGGTGGATACGCAGGCCGATTTCGATTTTGTGACAAAGGTATTTGAGCAACTCTATCCGATAAATCCAAGTTTCAATAAAGACGACGTGCTTTCCTTGATTGCGCAGCATTCGGAACTCCTGGAAATAAACAAAGGAGGCACGGGTTATGAGGGACTCGCAAAATCATTAGAGGAGGATAAAAATTTTCTGCCATGAATTTACTTATTGTCGGCTGCGGCTCCATAGGCTCCCGCCATGCGCGTAATGCGCAGACTCTCGGACACAGCGTCGTCCTCTGTGATCCTGATCCTGCACGAGGACAGTACACGGATTACAAGACAACGCTTCAACAGGAGCATGTTGATGCGATAGTCGTCGCATCGCCCTCGAATCTCCATGTGGAGGTCGCGCAGTACTTTGCCGAAAAAGGAATCCCTATTTGTATGGAGAAGCCTCTTGCGACCAATCGAGAAGGGCTAGGGAAGCTGCTACAAACAATCAAAGATAAAAAAGTCATTACCATGATGGCGCAATCGTTCCGCTGGCATGAAGGGATGCTCGAAGTCAAAAGGAGGTTAGACGCTCGCGAGTTCGGCAAACCTCTCTCAGTAACGTACGTCGGTGGTCAGTATTTGCCCGACTGGCACCCGGGAGAAGATTATCGCAAGGAGTACGCAGCGCAGAAGAGTATGGGCGGCGGAGCGATGTTCACGAGCATGAGCCACTCCCTCGATACCATAGAGTGGTTATTCGGACCGATTGCGGATTATTCGGGAGAGAAGAAACGTGTGGGAACGCTCGATATCGACGCGGATGACACGGCAGACGTATCGTGCATGACTGCGCAAGGAGTGCGCGTAGAGGCTCATGCGGACTTCTTGGCACAGCCGGCGGTTCATCATATGCGTATTATCTGTGAGCGCGGGGTCATCGAGGCTGATTTTGCAGCCCATACGATAAACGGCAAACCGTATACATTTGACCAAAACAAGCGTTATCTTGACGAGCTTGCATACTTTATCCAGCTCGTGAAGCGCGGTGAGCATGACCCTGCGCTCGATCTCGCGCACGGGGCGCATCTGGTCGAGCTCATGACTAGTTCGCGCGTTAAAGACCTGACATGAGCCCGGATGCGATCCTCATCTTATCGGGAGGTGCCATCTCTTACGAAAGAGATGGACAAACTCAGTGGCGCTCTACCACCTATGACGAGAGCGATGCGTTCGGTGCGCTCGGAGGTCGCGACCGCGTGGAGGCCGTCGCCTTACTCGCAAAAGAATATCCTGGAGCATATCTCATAACGACGTCTCATCGTCTCGGGCGCGCTGTGCCCAGTCTTGCTCAGGTGTACGCAGATGAGCTTCAGAGATTTGGCATAGAGTCAGGAAGGATCGTGCAGGAAGAACGTTCCTCGACCACGCAAACCGCTATCGATGCTGCTCTGCAGCTCGCGCAAGAAAAAGGATGGAAGTATCTGCTTTTCGTTTCGAGCGGGTATCACCTCCCGCGCATTGAAGCATTTTATGCGCAGACGAAAAGCGATATTGCAGCAACCACTGTTTCTTCCGAGTCCGTACTTATTCAAAATGATCCGGCGTTTGCAAAGTATTTCGAGAATGTGAAAAAAACTCCCGCGTACCAGAAGCGTCTTGCGTCCGAAGCTCGCGGCGTCGAGGCGATCAGAAGCGGTTCATACCGCTCAGCTCCTACAGAGGATAAAAAGGAACGGTTGGCGCTATGAAAGTTTCTAGGTTGCGTAAATTTTTTAAAAATTTACGCAACCTTTTGCTTTTAAGTCGGCGTGGTACTCTTGTGTCATACATATGGGAAAAGAAAGAGATAATTTCTTCAAAACTCAACCGAACGTACTCGGCTACGAACCAGTCGATACCGTGATCATCGGCGACCATGTCGTTGGCAAAGGTCATCCGACCTTCATTATCGCCGAAGTGGGTGCAAACCACCGTGGCGATATTAATGTCGCGTTGCACGCGATCGACAATGCCGTGGAAGCTGGAGCCGACGCAGTCAAGTTCCAGCATCTGACTGGCAGCAAGATCGCTGCGGATACCATTATCTACGACGAGTGGCATGGCAAGCCAATCGGGCCTCTCTCCGGTTTCTATAAGAGCGCGGAGTTGCCAAACGAATGGACGGAACAGCTCGTGGCGTACGCAGAGAAGCGGGGGATCATGTTCCTTTCCACGCCGTTTGACATTGAAGCGGTTGACATACTTTCCAAGGCTGGCGTGCCCGCCTACAAAGTGGCTTCGTATGAGATGACCGACGATATTCTTTTGCGTCATATCGCGAAGCAGGGGAAGCCAGTCATTCTCTCGACAGGGATGGCGTATCTCGAAGAGGTCGCACATGCCATACGTGTCGTGCAGGAAGCCGGTAATATGCAGATCATCGTTCTGCACTGCGTATCGATCTACCCGCCGAAGACTTTTGCCGACCTCAACCTTCGGGCGATCATGACGCTTCAAGAAGCATTCAAGATTCCGATCGGCTACTCGGATCATTCGGCTCCTCCCTACAATGCCGCACCTATCGCAGCCATTGCCCTCGGTGCGTGTGTCATTGAGAAACATGTGACCGATGCGCGTACGGGCGGTAGTAATGATGATCCGAACTCGCTCGAACCTGCGGAATTCAAACGCATGGTCGAGGAGATCCGAAATGTGGAAGCCGCACTCTCAGGCTCTGGGATCAAGCAACCGGTCGTACGCGAAGGCCACAAACAAGACGAGATATTCGATCGTTTTGCTCGCCGATCGGTCTATGCGGTGCGCGATCTCAAGGCGGGTGAGACTCTGACCGAAGAGATGGTTGTCACGCTTCGCCCATGCGGAGGTATCGCACCAAAAGACCTGCGACTTTTCTTAGGTATGAAGCTCGCCCGCGATGTTGTTGCGCGCGCTCCGCTTACTCCGGAAGTCTTCTGTAAGTAATTCCGCGTGTTATATTGGGGCCCTGCATCAAACGATGCGGGGCCCCAATCTTTTTATATATTTACCATTATGATTTCTCGAATTAAACATAAAGGAGCCATACTCGATACTGTTGACGGCGTTAACGTTATTGATTGCCGCGCGTGCGGTTTTGCGCACGTATCACCGCTGCCGAGTGATGCGGAGCTGAAGCAGTTTTATGAACAGGAATTCTACCAGCACGAGCGGCCGAAATATTTTGATGAGACCAAGGAGGATCTGCCTTGGTGGATGGCGACGTACAATAACTATTACGAAATTCTTGAACGCCGCATCAAGGGCCGCACGCTTCTCGATATAGGTTCGGGTCCCGGCCACTTTCTGGCGTGCGGTAAAAAGCGCGGCTGGGAGACGGTTGGCATCGAGCCATCGGCCCCTGCGGCGCGCTACAGTGAGAAGCGCGGACTCACGGCTGTGAACGACTTTTTCAGTTACGATCGTGCAAAGAAACTAGGCACGTTTGACGTCGTGCATGCGGCGATGGTACTTGAACATGTGCCGGACCCGATTGGATTTATCGAAGATATGAAGAAGATGATCAAGAAGGGTGGTCATATCGCCATTTTCTGCCCAAATGACTACAACCCGCTCCAGCAAATACTCCGCGCCGAACGCGGGTTTGCGCCGTGGTGGGTCGTGCCGAAGCATCATCTCAATTATTTTTCCGTTGAAAGCATGAAACAATTGCTTACTCGCCTAGGTTTTACGATAGAGGATGTGCTTGGTACGTATCCGCTAGAGACGTTTTTGCTCGCAGGCAAAAATTACGTCGGCAATCATGCCATCGGGCGTGCTTGTCACGGAAAGCGTAAGGCGTTTGAAATGACATTGTATAAGAAGGATCCTGATATACTGAATGAGCTTTATGCCGGTTTAGCTGCTGCGGGCATAGGACGGGAATTTATGATTATCGCTAAGAAAAAATAATATGAAAAACTCAGCATCGAGCAAGCCACAGGCGATATGGCTCATTACCGGCGGTGCCATGCAGCGTCCTGCGGCAGAAAAGGTAAAGAATCGCGGGTATACGCTCGTCATGAGCGATGGCTCCATGGAGTGTGCGCTCCGTGCTATAGCAGATGAGTTTCTCCATGTCGATATCTTTGATATTCCAAAAAATATCGCTGCTGCGGATGAACTCAAAAAACGTTACGATATCCGTGCAGTCTTTACTACGGCGTCGGATTGTCACGAGACTGTGGCGCATGTCGCGCGCCATCTCGGGCTTTCCGGTATCGATCCTGCCATCTCGCGCGTTTGCCGCTATAAATACGAGACCCGCGAGCTCTACACAAAAGCGGGGATCCCTCAACCGAATTTTACGACCGTGAAGACGCACGAGGAGGCGCTTGCGGCCCTCCGTGAGATCGGTATGCCGGCAGCGCTCAAGGCGACGAATAATGCTGGGAGTCGCGGATTCGCACGCATCGATACCGCAGAAGATTTGACCGTGGACGCCTTTGCTCATGCCATTAAGAACGGTACCACCGGCGTAGCTATCATCGAAGAACTCCTTATTCCGGTCGAAGGGGAGATAGCGGAGCAGTCAGTCGAGACTCTTTGGTACGACGGCACGATGTACTGGCTCAACTGGGTGGACCGGATGTTCCGCCAGGATATGCGCTTCTTTCCGAAGTTTGATGCGCGAGTGTATGAAAATCTGCCGTGGGCGGTGGAGATAGGGCACCTCAATCCGGCGATTCACAGCATCGAGACGACTGCCGCGGTACAACAGATGGTTGAGCAGGCCGGGCGAGCTCTTGGCATGGACAAGCAAAGAGGTGGACATATCCTGAAGCATGATGTCATGCTTACTGCAAAGGGTCCTCGCATTCTCGAGTCGACACCACGTCTCTCGGGAGGCTGGGACTCGAGCGGGTCGACGCTCGCACGCGGCGCGGATTTCATCGACGGGGCGATCGAAATGGCTCTCGGGACTCCGTTGACGGCGGAACTATTCTACAAGTACTTTACGTACAAATACCCGCAAGCATATGTG
The DNA here is from genome assembly GCA_964356775.1 of uncultured Candidatus Saccharibacteria bacterium. Lineage (GTDB taxonomy): Bacteria > Patescibacteriota > Minisyncoccia > Phycocordibacterales > Phycocordibacteraceae > C7867-001. Next base: position 8,307 of record CAYHIQ010000006.1, read on the forward strand.
GCGATGCTCTCCGAGATACCAAAGGACCCTAAGGATTGCATCGGCAGGCGCTTTGCTTTCGACAGCGGCCGTGATCCTGATGAAGCTGTGGCTAATGCATATAAGAAGGTAACGACGGGAAAATTCATCGCATGAAGTGCGTCTGGTGCGGAAAAGCAGGAAAGAAGATTTTCTATGCGCGCGTGCGCTGGGAAAAGCTCGACTCGAAGTGGTATCGGTGCGGCACATGCAGCAGCTTGATGATTCTCCCGCGGCCTTCTAAAAAGCTGATTGCTCAAGTATATGAAAACGATTATCGCGACAAGAAGCTGCAGCCGCACGCAGGTGTCGATAATCGAATCAGGTATTCGAAGGAATACCGCCCGACCGTTTTCGCCGAGTACGCGTTGTCGCTCGCTGATCTCGGCATACAGAAAGTAGGAGTTACGTCAGTACTTGATTTCGGTTGTGCCGACGGTGTGTTTCTCGAGTTTTGTAAAGAGTATTTTAATGCGGACACGAAATTGTACGGTACCGATTTGTCGGAAGGAATGCTCGAACAAGCCAGAAAAAACGGATGGAATGTAATTTCTCTCAGTGAGATTGGCAAGCTCAAGAGAACATTCGACCTCATCACTCTTTGGGACGTTATTGAGCATGTGGAAGATCCCGGGACGGTAATTTCTCAATTAAAAAAACTGCTGAGCCCTAAAGGCAGGATCGTCATACAGACTCCGCGATTTGGACTGCTTGGCGAGTTTGCGGGAGAGCATTGGCCGCATCTGTTGCCCGTCCAGCATCTGAGTGTTGCTTCAAAGGAAGGCATGCAGAAATGTATTCGGCGCGCAGGGTTTGCTATAGAGGCGCATTCCAGTTTCGGCGCGAATGCTCCTAGTACTGCCGTCGCCCAGCCATATAAACGTGTATTCGATCAATTAGCAAAGAAGTTAGACTTCGGCGATGTGCAGATACTCAGCATGAGGCGTAAAATGAAGTCATGAGCATTCATGCGCCCGGAAACAAAACGCTTGCCCTTTTGGATTTCGAGCTTGTCAGTCTTGAGGAAGGAAAACAGGTGGATTGGCGCTCTGATGATTTCGAAGCGGTTGCGGTCATTATCGAGGGGGCATGTTCTATCTCTTCGGAGGGGAAGACCTGGGAGCTTAGACGACGTTCGGTTTTCGATGAGGCGGCTTCTGCCGTTTTCGTCTCGCCTGGAGTACTACTTGCTATTCATGCAAATGAGCGAACGACGCTCGCTCTGTGCAAGGCCCGCGCGGACAAAAAATTCCCGACGGCGTTCATATCTCCGGAAAATGTTTCTACCGAGTGGCGCGGAAACGAAGGATATAGAAGAAGAGTGTTCAATATCGTAAACAAGGAAACGCAAACGCAACGGATCGCAGTAGGCGAGACCATCAATGAGCCTGGACAGTGGTCGTCGTTTCCTCCCCATAAGCACGATCGTCGCGAAGAAAAATCTGGTAAGGTCGTGGAAGCCGCTCTCGAAGAAATCTATTATTTCCGAATAAAGCCGGAGACCGGCTTCGGCTTTCAGCGGGTGTACACTAAGGACGGCTCTTGTGATGAATCCTATGTGATAAGAGATGGCGATGTGACGCGTATTCCGGGAGGCTGCCATCCCGTGGCAAATATGCCCGGACATCAGCTGTATTATCTCTGGATGCTTGCCGGCGATGAGCGAGTATACGTTTGGAATACCGATCCAGAATTTCTCTGGATGGAGCAAACCGGTAAATCATGATATTTTGACCCTACTTACCATGACATACGATTGGTCCAATGTAGCGAGACTTGACACTCTCAAGATTACGGGAGAGAACGAGGTGCTCGTATTTGAAGCTCCCGGCGAACACGCGGAAGTATATCTGAAGGACGGCACGATAGATAAAGTAATCTTTACCGCCGCGGATTCTGATGCCGTCACGATCAATGCAAAGGATGCGCACGCGATTGTTGTTGGCGAGGGCAATGCGCAGCGCGATGTGTATCACTATCTCAAACCGGGTGGATCTGCGCCGACCATGCGCCTCGGCATTACCGCGCACCGCGGAGAAGGTACTTGGTCGAGCTTGCCACATGATTTCGAACTCCACACGGAACCGGGGTTCGAGGAAGTTTTCTTTTATATTCTCAAGGGCGCGAGCAGACGCGGCATCCAGGTAGGAAAAGGTGTGTGGTTCGACAACGCGCCCGTGGACACCGCCTGGCCTATCAAAGACCACACGTTCGGTACGGTGCCGATGGGGTACCATCCGGTCGTCGGCGAGCCCGGGGTGCACGTATCGTATGTATGGGCGTATCTCGCCAAGAAGAAAGCGTGGGAAAAGGTAAAATAAACATGAAGAGTTGGAATACAACGGCTACTGATTTCGGCACCGGCTTCATATTCGACGGACGGCCACTCTCTTAGGACGCGGAATATGCAACAGAACTTCGGCATTGCGACGCGCTTCTACGGATTGACGGAAGGGGACGTGGAGCGTCTCACGACATGGATCGACGCGGCGCTTGCAATCGTCCCCGCGCAGAACGTGTTCGTCGCCATCAACGCTGAGGCCGATCGTTCTGGAAGCCAGGAATTCATGCGCACGAGATATCCGGAGGTCGTCGCGTTCCCCGTAACCCCCTGGGGCAAGGTTGTGCAGGCGCCGAACGCACTTCTCATCAAGAGTGCGGAACGGGTGACGCATCTGCTGCTCGCAAGTACCGAGTACCCGGTTACCAATCCGCTCGTATCGCTCTTACTCTCGCACCTTGATGCACAGACGCTTGTGGTCGGCGCCAAGCTCGACGTGCATGATTTCAAGGTGCCTCTCGGAGAACGCATTCTGATACAGCATGCGAGCGGCCTGCAGATTCCATGGAACACGTGCGCATTGTGGTCAATCGAGCATTTGATACACACCGGGTTCGTGCTCACAGCCGATTCCTTTACGGACCCTAACAATGCGGGCATGGAAGAGATGGGGACCATCGCCGCACAGCAGAGATTGTGGCCGAATAAAGCAGTCGCGAAATTGGTGGCGACCGGCGAAGGAGACCTCGTCCACAACATGCATGGATGGAATATTAAACGCCGCGAGAGGTTCGTCCGCAACTTGGAGTCGAAAAATTCGCGTTCCGCCGCGCAGATGGAGCGCCTTTCGCTCCCTATGCCCGATATCCTTCATATTGGCCTCGGGAATCCGCCATCGCGAAGTATTGACTAAAAAAATAATTATTCTACACTATAGTTGGGTGCAACTTGAACAGTATTGCCTTACATAATCTAACCAAAAGAGAGGGAATACCTATGACCAACTTCATGCCTCATTCTTCGGACAGAATCAGTGTGCAAAAAACTGCCGTCGTTATCGGCGCGACCGGGAATCTTGGTTCGGCGATTGTCGAAGCCCTGCGCGCAGAGGGCTACGCGATCGACGAGACGTGGACCGGTTTGGACCGTCCGGACGCGACAAAGGCGTCATCGTACGCGGATCTTCCGCCGCGGATTGACATGGCGGTCTACGCTGCGGGTACGAGTGTCGTGAAGCCCATTCAGGAACTGACCGAAAAGGAGTGGAGCGAGGTGATGGACGTCAATGTGAATGGGGCTTTCCTTTTCGCACGTGCCGCGTATGAAGCTCTGAAAAAAGCGAAAGGAACATTCGTCGCCATCTCATCCATGAATTCGATGCATCCCTATCCGAAGAGGGCGCCGTATACCACCTCCAAGGCGGCGATTGAAGGCCTCGTGAGACAACTCGCGATCGAGTGGGGTAATGACGGCATCTCGACGCACGCGATACGTCTCGGTCCTCTGAACAAGCTCATGAAGGTGGTGAAGCCGTTCGCAAATCCGGTCATGCTCGAAGCGACGAAGAAACGCCTGCCCCAACATGAGCTCATACCGGCCGAAGCCGTGGCCAGCTATATCGCCTGGCTCGGCGCGGGGAATGCCCAGTGGGTCACTGGCGCAGTCATCGACTTCGACGCAGGCTTTTCTCTGAATGCTTATCCGCTCGTATAAGTTTTAAAATCAGTAGACGGCTCCCGTACGCACGGGAGCCGGTTTCTTTTACCGGTGCGTGCAGGTTATAGTAAGTACTAGCCATATGAAAGATAATATAGGGGCGCTCTGGGAAGCGTTTGGGAGATATCGTTGGCATGTGTTGGCGCTTACCATGTTCGGCGTACTGAGCCCCCTTCTCGAGGGTATCGGTATCAATGCGGCCATTCCGCTCATGTCATTCTTTGTGGGCGGCGCGGGAGCTACTACCGATTTTGTTACAGGGACCATCAAGGGAATGTTCGCCTTTTTGCATGTGCCGTTCAGTTTTCGTTACCTGCTCGGTTTTGTTCTCATTCTGTTCATTATCCGGTCGGTTTCAGTCGTTCTGTTCGGATACATTCGTGGTTGGATTAGCGCTGATTTCCTTGGTAAGGAAAGCGAGGATGTGCTCCGACGTACGATGCTTTCCTCATGGTCATTCTCCCTGAAACAGAAGATAGGAACAATGCACAACACGCTCGTCCGCGACGTACAGCAGACAGGCAATCTGCTTGGTGCCATGGTCCAGGTCATACAGTCCTTCAGCGGTTTTTCCATGTACCTTCTTGTGGCGGTAAATATTTCTCCTTTGATGACGTTTTATTCGATCGGCGGAGGAGCTGTCTTACTGTTCATACTGCGGCCGCTCATTCATCGTACCCGGCGTATCGGGCAGCAAACAGCCGGAGCAGAGAAACAATTCTCCCAATTTCTGAGCGAGCACATCATCGGGATGAAATCGATCAAGGCCGCCGGCGCGGAGCGCGCTGCGCTCGCGAACGGGAACGCGCAGATTCGCCTTTTGCGCCACCTATCAATTCGACAATCGCTCGTGAACACGCTGAGCACGAGTTTTTTCCAGCCGTTCGCGCTGGTCCTCGTTGTACTGCTGTTCTTGCTGACGTATCACGAACCCGGATTCAGTATCATCTCCTTCGCCGCCTCTTTATATCTCATACAAAAGATATTCGCGTATCTGGAGTCCGGACAGAATGCCATGCAATCGGTAAGTGGGTTCCTGCCCTATGCCAGAAATATCGCGATGTTCAAACGCAATCTTGATATGCATAGGGAATCGTTTGGAAGCGGCACGCCGTTCGTTCTTTCGAAAGAACTCGCTTTCAAGGGAGTTTCTTTTTCGTATGATGAAGGTAGGAGAGTTCTCGATGGTGTCGATTTTTCGATACGGCCGGGACGGACGATCGGGCTCATCGGGCCTTCGGGCGCTGGGAAAACTTCAATTGCCGATCTCCTTCTGCGGCTTTTCAAGCCGAATGAAGGGGAATTATTTTTGGACGGGGTCCCGAGTACTGCAATCTCTCTTGAGACGTGGCGGAAGAATATCGGATACGTGTCGCAAGATGTGTTCCTTCTTAATGGCACCATCGAAGAGAATATCCGTTTCTACAATCAAACGCTGACCAGAGAAGACATCGAGACTGCCGCGAAGCAGGCGAACATCTACGACTTCATCCAGGGCCTACCCGAAGGATTTAAGACGACGACTGGCGATCGGGGCGTCATGCTTTCGGGAGGACAGCGTCAGCGCATTGCGCTCGCCCGCGCACTCGTCGCCCACCCGGCGCTCCTCATTCTCGATGAGGCGACAAGCGCACTCGATCATGAATCGGAAAAACTCATTCACGAGTCAATTCGCGCGCTTCATGGGAAAGTAGCCGTCTTCATCATTGCGCATCGCGCATCGACAGTTGCCGAGGCCGATACTATCCTTGTTCTTGACCATGGTCGCATCGTGGAGCACGGCACGCCGAAAGAACTGTTACAAAAGAACGACTCCTATTTCTCCAGGATGCAGCGTTCGTGATAAAATAAAGGCATCCTCTTCGGGGAGGGTAGTGTCTTATTCTGTAACCAATGATCATGAAAAAATACGTGTACGCAGCAGGAATTTTCACACTCGCGATCTTCATGAGCGGAGTACCAATTGCAGTACTCGCTGAAAGCAACGATATCGAAATAGGTGTGAATGCGGAGGTGCGCGTTCAAGTACAGGGGACGGATGCGTCGACGGGCGTGACCGCGCGCATTGATGAATCAGAGGATGGGCAGGAGAGGGTAGAGAAACAAGAGAAGCAATCAAAAGTACAAAGCTCAAAAGAACAAGAGAACGATGAAGAAATAAAGGGTGAAGATCAAGACGAAATTCACCTTGAGCTCGAGGATGATGAAGACATTGCGTTTTCGCTCGATGATTTAAAAAAGAAAATTGAGAATCGCAAGCATGAACTCGACGATGAAGAGGCGAGTACAACAATCAAATCTCGTGAGATTGTAAAAAATGCAAATGAGGTGCGCCTTGCAGTGCACAGCCTGCTCGCTTCCAAGGAACTTCTTGGTGGTATCGGACAGCAAGTATCGGAAATCGCTAAGGGTATGAATGATTCGGTTGCGACGACGACGAGTGCTGAGGCGCAGATACAGGCACGTAGCTTCTTTTCGAAGCTTTTCTTTGGTGGCGATAGTGCAGCGGCAGATGTCATCACTCAGGCAGTCGCACAGAATCAGCAGCGCATCGACGATCTTACTAAGCTTCTCGGCGAGGCGAATGTCTCAGCTGATATTCAAATAGTCTTGAAGGCGCAGGTAGCGGCGATACAAGACGCTCAAACTCGCCTACAAGACCTTGCACAGAAAGAACAGAAGATGTGGGGGCTCTTTAGTTGGCGGTTCTAAACGTTATCTCCATTGCTGTGAAGGTCTGACCTTCACAGCGCGCAACGCCCGGCGTAAAGCGGGGCGTTGCGCGTATCGGTCTGTGCTATAGTTGCTCAATCATGAAGATTGAAAATAGTGCGAAGCAGCACGATGGTTTCGCGAAACAGATTGCGCGCTGGGTTGCACTCGGGGCGTTGTTCCTCATCCCACTTGCACCACTGGTGGTCGCCAACACATTTTTCTTCCCATTTATCACCGGCAAGGCGTTTTACTTGCGCATTCTGATAGAAATAGCGGTTGTCGCGTGGATAGCACTCGCGTTTTTGGATAAAGAATATCGTCCGCGATTTTCCTGGGTCGGCGCAGCGGTTGTCGGATTTGTCGCCTGGATGTTCATTGCTGACGCGTTCGCTCCGAATGCGGCGAAGGCTTTTTTGAGTAATTTCGAGCGTATGGAGGGTTGGGTGCTCCTCATGCACTTACTCGGCTTCTTCTTTGCTATGAGTGCGGTGCTGCGCGTAGAGAAGAAGTGGCGCGCATGGTTCTTGGCATCGCTCGGCATCTCAGTCGTTATTATTGGTTACGCGCTTCTGCAAATTGCGGGTGTATATGCTATCCATCAGGGTTCCACGCGTATTGATGCGTCGATGGGAAATTCCGCATATCTCGCGATCTATTTTCTTTTTAGCGTTTTTGTCGCACTTTGGCTGGCTCTTACCGAAAGTCGTGCGTGGCTGAAATGGTCGCTCATCGCGCTCGCAATTCTGCAAGGAGTACTCATTTTCTTTACCGAGACGCGCGGCACAATAATTGGGCTGGTTCTCGCGTTTGCGCTTGCGGCACTTCTTACTGCGTTTACTGCAGGGAAGCATGCTCGTCACGCGGCAGCAGGCGCACTCGCGCTCATCATGATTCTCGCGGGCAGTTTTTACCTCGCCCGCAATTCTGATTTCGTGCAAAATAACCATACGCTTCAGCGCGTTGCCTCTATTTCGCTCAAAGACGGTCAAACGCGCTTCACTATCTGGAGTATGGCGCTCAAAGGAGTTTCGGAGCGTCCCGTTCTCGGTTGGGGGCAGGAAGGTTTTAACTACGTCTTTAACAAGTACTACAATCCATCGCTGTATCGGCAGGAACAATGGTTTGATCGAGCGCACAATGCTTTTGTTGATTGGCTTACTGCTGGTGGCGTACCCGCATTTTTGCTCTACCTCTCGCTTTTCGGCTCCGCTCTCGTCCTGCTGTGGCGGAGTTCTGAGCTCTCGCGTCCTGAGCGCATTGCGATCACGGCTGCACTGGTCGGCTACGCCATTCACAACGTATTTGTCTTCGACAATCTTTATTCCTATATATATTTCTTTGCGTTGCTTGCGCTTATTGACTCGCAGGTCGCACGGCCTATCGAGCAGCTTGAGCGTGCGCCCGAGCTTGAATCTACGGATGGCGTGACCTATGCGTTGCCGATTGCGGCCATCGTTGCTGGTGCGCTCGTCTGGCTTGTTAATGTTCCCGGCATGCAGGTGGCATCTAATCTTATTACCGCTTTATCGCCTTCTTCCTCCGGCCTCGCCGGAAATATTGCTGCCTTTGAAGAACTTGCCGTGAGCCCTTCCTTTGCCGCACAGGAGATACGAGAACAACTCATTCCATTTGCGGGTTCGATTGTGCGGAATCCGCAAGCAACAAATGAGATGAAACAGCAGGCAGTTTTGCTTGCCATCGGCGAGATGCAAAAACAAGTTGCTTCCTATCCGCTCGATGCGCGTGGTCATCTCCAGCTCGCTTATGCATATCGCATAGCCGGGGACAATGCGAGCGCCCTCAAAGAGATTCAGCAGGCCGTGCTGTTGTCTCCAGGGAAAGAGTCGATATGGATTGAGTTAGGCGCGACAGCGTGGGACCTTGGCGATGTAAAAACGACGCAACAGGCTTTCCATACGGCATATACGCTCGGTCCGCAATTTGTAGATCTTGCCGCATATGCCGCCGCCGGCAGTATTGCTATCGGCGATCTCGCAGCAGCCGATAAAATCCTTGTTGCTGCGTACGGATCTTTGCTAGTCGATAACGACATTCTCGCAGTTGCTTATTATCGCACCAAGAATTGGCCTCGTCTCATTTCCATTTGGAAGCTTCGTGTGGAGAAACCAAATGCGAGTGTTGAAACGTGGTTTTCGCTTGCAGCGGCCTACTACACCGCGGGCGATACTGTGAACGCTATCAAAACGATTAACAAGGCCGTTGCACTGTATCCGGAAGCAGCTTCTATTGGTGCGTCAGCGATTGCTCAGATAGAAGGAAGGACGACCGGACAATGACAGTAGAAGAATACGTCTCACTTGCATCGCTTACGACATTTCATATTGGCGGGGGAGCACGGTTTTTTATAGAGGCGCATACCGAAAAAGATATTGAAGATGCGATTGCCTATGCGCGCAAGCACGCGCTCTCGATGTATCCTTTAGGCGGCGGCAGCAATGTGTTGGTGCCGGACGCGGGTGTCACCGGCATTGTGTTGAAGATGTCGATGCACGATATTGCGTGTGAGGATAGCGGCGACGAGACGCTGCTCATCGCGGGCGCCGGCGCATTATGGGAAGACGTTGTTGGAAGTGCAAGCGTCCGTGGTCTCTTTGGCATAGAGAATCTTGCAGGCATCCCGGGTACGATCGGCGGCGCGTCGGTACAGAACATTGGTGCGTACGGCGCGGAACTCAAGGATACATTTGAATATGCCGACGTTATCAATAGTGCGACTGGTTTGTCGCGACGAATTACGCGCGCTGAAGCCATGTTCGGATACCGCACCAGTTTTTTCAAAGAACATCGCGAATATATCATCATGCGAGTCGCGCTGCGTCTCAAAAAGCATGCGATTCCAAATGTTGCATACCCCGATCTTCTTCGGGCGAAAACCGACGGCGTGCCGCTTGCGACGCCTGAAGAGATAGCGCGCACCATCCGCAATATTCGTGCTCAGAAGTTTCCGCACGATGATCAGCAGGGGACTGCAGGCTCTTTTTTTAAGAACCCTATTATTTCGCAGGAACTCGCTGATGTTCTTGCAAAGCGTTTTCCTGCTATGCCGATGTTTCCCAATAAAAATGGGATGGTAAAGATGTCGCTTGCATGGCTCCTCGATCATGCGCTCTCGCTCAAAGGATTTTCAATGGGTCGTGCGCGATTGTATGAAGGACATGCGCTCGTTATCGTTTCGCACGAAGGAGCGTGTGCGGCAGAAGTTGATGCTCTTGCACAGGAAGTTTCCGAGCGTGTGTTCGCTCTGACCGGCATCATGATTGAGCGCGAAGTTGAAACCTTTGGTGCATAAATAACTTTTGCAAAAATATTTTTTGCAAAAGTTATCCACATTTTATTTTATTTTCTTACACAAAGTTTTTTTACGCGCGATAATACTACATAGAAACGTTTGCGCATGAAAAATATTTTTGCGCGTGAACGGGTCGACTTATCAGCCCGCATCCATAATTTGAATTCAACATGGCAAAAAAGCGCAAGGCAGCGAAGAAGGCAGTAAAGAAGACGACGAAGCGCAAGGCAGCGAAGAAGCGTGGTTAGTCGTCCGTCTGTCTGAGTTCATCAGGCAGAAAAAGAAAAAGTGACCGCCGCTGGCGGTCACTTTTTCTTTTTGTCTGGAAGAAGACTAAGTGATATACTGCGCCGTAATGTTTGGACTCGAGCGTTTTTTTGCAAAAAATCAATCCGCGGCCTTTTTAAAGGCTGCGGC
>CAYHIQ010000007.1:0-17860 GCA_964356775.1 uncultured Candidatus Saccharibacteria bacterium
CCGCCTCGGTTGCCATCTCGACGAAGCCGAAACCGCGTGAGCGGCCCGTCATACGATCAGAGATGATGCTTGCGGACACGACGTTGCCGGCCTCACCGAAGGCCTTCTTGAGGTCGTCTTCTGTCGAACGATAAGGAATGCCACCTACGTAAAGTTTGTTGCTCTGCACCGATGCTCCCGCTGCTGACTGCTGATTGTCCATGTGTAGATCTAAACTGGTTAATCTCGCCGAAACTGAAAACTTTGCTTGCTCTTGTAGAGGGCGAAGCTCGAATACTCTGCGAGTACGAGCAGTATGCCAGAAATGTATAGGAAACACAAGGAAGGGTGTGGATATGTAAGCGTGCCGGTCAGATTTGCGAAATCAGTCACACCAACCCCATTCTTTTCTCATGAAAACCTCCAAGAAAGCGGATTGGGTTGCCGTTTGATGCGGCCTGTTCATGGCATACTATGTTTGCAACCGGCTAGATATTTTATGAATCCTTAGTACTCTTTTGACGTATGTATGAGCGTAAGGTCACCGATATATTGGCGTGTACGGATATTCCTATCATCGAGTTGGTAAACGCTATCATCGAGCATTCGCACGCTCGTTGCGCTTCTGACATTCATATTGACCCAAGTAAGGACGCGCTTCGGGTACGCCTGCGCATCGACGGCGTGCTCCAAGAAGTTTACCGGTTGCCGAAAGATATTCACTCGGAGATACTCTCGCGCATTAAAGTTATGGCGGGTATGCGCACCGACGAGCACCAAGCGGCACAGGACGGGCGTTTCCGCCACTGTTTTGCAAACGATGATGTGCTCGATTTGCGCGTCTCTATCGTTCCAACGTATCAAGGGGAGAATGCGGTGTTGCGACTGCTCTCTGACAATGCCTCGGACTGCACTCTTGCGATGCTTGGTTTCAGCGAGACTGACCAACAAAAGATTCTTGCGGCGATGAAGCGGCCCTACGGCATGATCCTTGCGACCGGGCCGACCGGTTCGGGCAAAACCACAACGCTCTACACAATCATCAAGATGCTGAATGCGCCAGAAGTCTCAATCGTGACTATCGAAGACCCTATCGAGTACGCGATTGAGCAGGTTGAGCAGATACAGGTCAATGCGCGCGCAGGGCTCACGTTTGCGAGTGGGCTCCGTTCTATCTTGCGTCAGGACCCTAACATAATAATGGTTGGCGAGATTCGCGACCCCGAGACCGCAGCTATCGCCGTCAACACCGCGCTCACTGGGCATCTCCTGCTGTCAACGCTGCACACGAACGATGCTGCAACCACGTTGCCACGTCTGCTTGATATGGGTATCGATGCGTATCTCGTTGCTTCGACTATCAACATCGCCATCGGTCAGCGATTGGTGCGCAACATTTGCACTGGCTGCAAAGAAAAAACAATTGTTACGAAATCGGTCGAAGAAACTCTTGCGGCCGTTCCGCTTAAAAAGCCGGTCAAGCAGGGAGATATTTTTTACCGTGGTGTTGGATGCAAGGCGTGCGAAGGTTCTGGCTATGCGGGGCGTACCTGTGTCAGTGAAGTCTTGGTAGCTGATGGTGTGATACGCGAAGCGATTATGCGCAAAGCGTCTGCCACCGAGCTGCGTCGACTCGCCATTGCAGGGGGTATGACCACGATGCTTGAAGACGGCTTCGCGAAGGCGTCCGGGGGAGAGACCACCATCGAAGAGATTCTTCGCGTTGGATATGAGTAATAAAAGTCTCGTGCAGGATGTTCGGATCAAAGCCATCGTCGCTTTTTTGAAGCGCATGTATGAAATTTGTATACGCTCGTTTGATTTTCTTACACAACCGAGGTTTTCGCTGAAAGAGCAAGTGTTTTTTGCAAAACGTCTTTCCTTTCTTGTGGTCGCAGGCGTGACGCCCGTCGAAGGTCTCAGCATCTTGCGCGAACAAATGATCTCTCAAAGTCATGCTCTCGTGCTTGATCATATACTCCGGGATGTGACAAGTGGTCAGTCGCTCGCAAAGAGTTTTGCGAAATTTCCCGAGATGTTCAGTGATTTTGCTGTGCATATCATCAAAATCGGGGAGAGTAGTGGCACACTCTCTCAAAACCTCGAATATCTTGCCGAGGAACTGAAGAAGAAACAATCGCTCCGCCGAAAAATTGTCGGCGCATGCGTCTATCCGGCGCTTATCACGCTTGCAACACTTGGTATTATCGCATTTCTGATGCTGTATCTTTTTCCGAAAATCATGCCGATTTTTATCTCCCTCCGAACCACACTCCCCCTCTCGACACGCATCGTGATGACGCTCAGCGTCTTTTTTCAGCACTGGGGACTTTTGATCATCGGGCTTCTGACGATTTTCATATTCGGCTTCGGCATTGCGTTAGGTCGTCACAAGGAGCTGCATCTCGTATTCGATCGTGTACTGCTACAGGTGCCGATTATCGGCACGATGATTCAGTACTACAACATTGCAAATATCAGCCGCACTCTAGGACTCCTGCTCAAAAGCGGCGTGAGCCTCTCGGAGGCGCTCACGATCGCCGCCGACGCGACGAAGAATCTTGTCTTCAGGCAAGAATGTACGCAGCTTGCCGCCTCGGTGACTCGCGGAGAAAAAGTCTCCTCGTACCTAAGGAAGAGGCGGCATAGGTTCCCCGATATTTTTTCCCACATGGTGGCAGTCGGAGAGAAGAGTGGCACACTCTCTCAAACACTGTCGTATCTCTCCGAAATGTACGAGAACGAAGTCGAAGATTTCACAAAAAATCTCTCGACGCTCATTGAGCCGGCGCTCATGATATGTATGGGCGTGCTCGTCGGCTTCGTCGCCATTGCTATCATCACACCGATTTATAGTATTACGCAAAATCTCCATGGTTGACCATACGCGTCAAGCCGGATTTGTTTTTATCGAGCTTCTGGTTGTTATTGGTATCATTGTTCTGCTCACGAGTCTCTCGTTGTTTATAGATGTGAACAGCTATCGCGGCGATGCTTTCCGCGCAGAAGTACGCTCGCTCGCGAGTGCGTTACAAAGAGCGCGTGCCGACGCTCTTAACAATATCGGCGAAGAAAAGCATGGTGTCGCAATTCATCCTGGCGGGTTCGACGGGTACGTCATTTTCGATGGAGCGAGCTATGCAGCAAGAAACAGTTCACTCGATGTGCCGATTGCCGCATCCTATAGAGTAACTTTGTCTCCGAGCTCGCCGGTGGAAATCGTCTTTGATCAGTTGAGTGGTAACGCGAATTACGACGGAGATATCGAGGTCATCGACCCGAATCGTGCAATGACCGCAACAATCTCAATCAATTATGAAGGCAGGATTAGTTGGTAATGCCTCTAAAGGGTGGACAGGTTTTTCGACACTCGAGCTTATGATCGCGATGGCGATTATGTCGATAACGCTTGCGGGGGCGGTGGGCGCAACGTATGCCACGCAGTATTGGCTCATCGCGTCTCAAACGAGTAATGAAGGATTGTATAAAGCGAAAACAAAGATTGAAGATCTGCGGGCGCTCGTCAAACAGGATTTCTATCAGGCAACTTCGAGCGCGCTTACACGCTCAGAGGATTCAACCGATCCTGGTGATGTAGCCTGCATAAGCGGCGGACTTTGCTATTTTACGCAAGCGACCATCACCGACCTCTCTTCATGTTCAAAATATGTCGAGGCGCGAGTCTCGTGGCAGGTGAGCGGTTATGCGACCACGACTACGTCGCTCTTTACCAATCTTACGAATGTAAGCGAAGCAATTGCACTTGGCGGTGATTGCATCCTGAATCAGCCTGCGGGGAATTGGGGCAGCAATACGCCGCAGAGTGTTGGTGCGTTTATTAATAATCCCGGGAAATTATTTACCGGCATCGACGTGCTCCATAAGGTGATATACGCGACTGCTTCTACCAGCCCGTATTTTTTGGTCTATGCAGCACCAACCTCGATAGGGCAAAACCCGACGCTTGTCGGTTCTTCGAACGGGACAGGTGTGCGGCTGAACGCCGTTGATACGGTCAAGGATTTTTCAACCGGAAGAACGTATGCCTATGTGGCGCAACACGCCACGACTTCTCAGTTGGGGGTCTTTGATGTGACCGATCCGAGCGCTCCCATGCTCGTCGCTGAACGAAGACTGAGAGGTATTACTCCTCCCGGCGTGTTTTCGGAAGGATGGAAGGTGTTTGCGTATGGAGGCCGTCTCTACCTGACCACTCGGGAGACTGCGGGAAATGAATTTCATATTTTTAACATCAGTGTGCCAGCGCAGCCGACTGAAATTGGCACCGGCTTTCAATTGAATCGAACCGTCAACGACTTTGTAGTTCGCGATCAGAAGGTTGCGGGCGTGATTCACCGATTCGTATTTCTTGCGTCCGACGCTAACGTGAAAGAACTCGGTGTCCTAGACGTCACCAATGATGTCGTCTTGGAAATCGCATTCGGTAATCTTGCGGGCAGTCAGGACGGCTACAGCGTCTTTCTTGTCGGTCATCAGCTGTATCTCGGGCGTGCGTCAAATACGAGCGGGTCTGAACTCTATGTATTCGACACAACTAATCCAGCTACTCTTTCTGCATCATCCCTAGTAGGGCAGGGCGAGGTTGGCGCAGACGTTACTTCGCTTCGCGTCTCCGGCGCATACGCATTTGTCGGCACGAGTAGATCCGGGCAGGAGTTTCAAGTCTGGAATGCCGATTACTTGGCTTGGAATCCAAGCGTTTTAAATGCCGGACGCTTCAGAAGTTTCTCGTTCCCGCATCTTGCGCCGGCAGGGATTGATATCGACGAGGATTGGATCTATGCAATTAGCCGATGGGCGAATCCTTCCGGTGACGCACTCCGAGTCCTCTATACGTTATGATTTTATTCTCGTTACAGAAAAAGGGCGGTACGGGGTTCACCCTGGTTGAGATGCTTGTCTATCTCGCGCTCTTCTCGCTCCTCATGAGCGGTACTGTCGTCGGCTCTTACAATCTGCTCGAGGGAGGTAGTCGCAACAAGATTGCCGTCGGTATTCAAGAAGAAGGAATGTTTCTTACTCGCAAGATCAATTGGGCACTTACCAATGCGAGCGCAGTGAGTGCTTCATCCGGCGGCACACGGCTCACTATCACGAGGCCTGATTTAGGAGCTCAAAGCCCTTTAATTATTGCCGGCACTGGTACGAAGATAACCCTCAAACGTGGCGCGAGCGTGCCCATCGAGCTCAACAGCGATCGATATGTTGTTACTAGTCCAACAGCCGGCACTCTATTTTCAGTCCAGTCTGCCGCTTCAGGCAGGCCTCCTTCGGTTATGGTCAGCTTCGAGATACAAGGTAAACCATTTATGTTTAGAAGCTACGTGAGGCAATAGTAGGCATCAATACTATGCACCGCGATACTAGTATGCGAAAAAGAAAGATAGTACATGGCGGGTATGTCGCGCTCATGGCGACTATTGTTATTTCGATCATGTTACTTGTGATGACGGTTGAAGGAGGAGCTTTGGGGTGGAGTGCCCGTTTCAACATTCTTGGCACTGAAGCGAAGGAGCAAGCACATGCTCTTGCCGAAGGATGCGCTGATCAGGCACTCGCAGCTATCGTTACTGACGCTTCGTATCAAGGCAATGCGACGACAGTAACCGCAGGCGGAACATGCCGTGTCTTTCCCATTCAATTCGATACGCCTACGGAGGGCTTCGTCACGGTCAAAACTCAAGCGGAGATTCGCAACGCATTCGTCAATCTTAAAATAGTGATGAGCCTGAACGACATTCATCTCGGGATGCCTGTTGCAAACGGCGAAGCGCCAATCGCACCGCCAAACTTCAATATCGATACGGTCTCGTGGCGAGAGATTCCAAATGCTGAATAAATTATGCACAGGTATACATTTTTTATGTACATATGGGAGACTCGGTAGAGTACTATCTGGGTATTATTAAACGTAACGGACTATCATGAAGTCACAGTTGCTTACAAAAAAATCACGCGGGTTCACTCTCATCGAAATCTTAGTCGTCATCGGCATCATCGCTGTCTTAGCGGTTATTGTTATCGTCGCCATTAATCCTGCTCGCCAGTTTGCGCAGGCGCGCAACACGCAACGAGTATCAAATATCAACTCTATTCTCAACGCGGTCGGACAAAATATTGCAGATAACAAAGGGATCTTTACGTGCGCAGGAGCTAATACTCTCCCGGTGAATACAGCAAGTTCAAGTATATTGACTGGTACCGCAGGGGCGAATCAAGTTGACCTTTCGTGTCTTACGCCAATATACATTCCATCTTTTCCAACTGATCCAACCGCAGCTTCCGGCAATGATACGGGATATATGATTAGTGTCGATGGTGCGGGGCGCGTCATGGTATGTGCTCCCGCTTCAAACGAAGTCGTACTTGGGAACCCTGGCGCGATTTGCATCAAACGCTGAAATCATCGCAGGGCCCGCAAAAGTAAGACCGCCGTGAGGCGGTCTTACTTTTGCGGGCTTATGAAGCCTGGGATGGACCACTAGTTGGTGGTCTGGAAGGTGTTGTCGAGCGTGACGCTCATGTCCCCTTGGGCATCAATGCTGCGTGTGACGTAGTGGTAGCTCGTGTTCGGCTGAAGATTTGAGATCGTGACGGAATGTACGGTTGTCCGAATACCGCCATTGTCGGTCGCGAGTGTGCCGCTGATAAATGGCGTCTGGTTGGGTCCGGTCGCTTCGTCAGTCTGGATGCCGTTCGTACTCCAATAGACCTGTCCCGTCGTAGGTTCGTTGGTAGCCCACGAGAACGTAACGCTCGTGGAGCTGCGTTGTATTACTATTGCACTCAAGACAGGCACCGTGTTGAACGTAGATGACTGGTTGCCGGGATTCATCGCAGCATTCAGGTGCGACATGGTCGTCGGCCCGACGCGGCCATAGCCGGTGCTTGCTGGTGTGCCGCTCGAGACGATGCCTTCAGAGGTCTGGAATTTCTGGACGCCTCCTTGGGTCAAACTGCCGAAGTACCCAGTCACCAGTCCCGAAGGGTACCAGTTGATATTGGTAGAGAGGTACGTCTGAAGGTCGATTACCTCTTGTCCTCGTGAACCAAAGTCAAGCTGAGTGTCGATAGTGGCGGCGTGGGCGACATACGTGCTGACCGCAAATGTGAGGACAAACAGCACTGCAACGAAAGAACCGATTACGGCGAGATTCTTGTGCATGATAGGTGTGGAAGTCATAGGTGTATACAATAGCGAGTAAGTAGGGGCTGTTGGTAGAGTCATCGACCCAACCTCTGTTCATGATGCCGTCAGAAGGAAAAAGATATTACAGTCTCTCATTTCTTTTTTAGGCTCTTGATCTCCTTCTCGAGTCCTTTGATCAGCACTTCTAATTTCCGCGTACGCTCGGTGAGTCGAGCTTCAGTCTGCTTGGCGTGGCTCGCAAGCGTCTCGGCGACCACCATCATGTCGGTGATGTCCTCGATGGCGAGCAGGATGATAGGCGGGAAATCTTTTGACGGAGAATCTTCTTTGAAATGGATTTCGCGGGCGTTCAATATCATCACTTTGCGTCCGATAAAGGGGAATGCGTGGTCGACCTCGAAGCCCTTAAAAAAAGTATTTTTAGGCAAGATATCTTCAAGTAATTTCCGCAGAGCGGGAATGTCCCATTGACCGTTCCCGAGCTCGTAGACGACTCGCTTCTCGGTGTCTTTATGTTCGACTTGGAACATGCGATAGAAAGACTCGTTGGCCGCCATCACGCGGAGGTCCTTGTCGAGGATCAGGACCGGTTCGCGTACGACATCCACGACGGTCTTGATGTAGGTCCAGCTTTTTTCCCATAGCAGTTCTGCAAAATTAGCATCGTCAGGCTTCAATGTTTTTCCGGCATCATGTTTAATTGTGTTCATAGTATTTGTGCCGTGGAGGGGTCGTATACGTTACAGTGCGCAGAAGACTGTCTGGCAGTGTATAGTGAGGATGCGGGTGCTTCTATCCTCCCTAGCGCAATATTCCGGTAATGCTGGTGCGTGATATTTCCTCAGTATTCTGGCAGAACGGTAATATACGTGTCATAGCTTATTGAAGCATCCGTCTTCATCTATATGACCTCCACTCGGCAAGAAGGGCGAGATGTAGTGTTGACTACAGCTCACCGTGACTACGAGAAAGGGCTGAACGCCTATGCTTTTTTCAAGATGCAGAGCCGCGAGATGGGAGAAGACCTCGTGCAAGAAACTTTTTTGAAAACGTGGAAGTATCTGGTAAAGGGAGGGAAGATCGAAATTATGAAAGCGTTTCTCTATCATGTGCTCAATCACCTCATCGTCGACGAATACCGAAAGCGCAAGACGATATCGCTCGACATCCTTCTCGAAAAGGGGTACGAGCCGGGGAAGGATTATTCTGAACGCCTTTTCAATATGCTCGATGGCAAGACAGCGATTATTCTCATCTTGCGTCTTCCAGAACGATATCAGAAGGTGATGCGCATGCGCTATGTCCAGGACCTGTCGCTTGCCGAGATGTCGCTCATCACAGGACAGTCGAAGAACACCATAGCCGTGCAGCTGCATCGCGGGCTTGAGAAATTGAAGAGGTTGTACGAACATACCTCTCCGAAATAAGCGAGAATAGTTGTAATGATCTAACGAAGCGCTCGGCATCAGTGTATGCTTGAAACATTTGTAGTAGTCCTCATCGTTCTTTGGCTGTTGGGCTTCAGCTTTCATGTAGGCGGGAATCTCATTCACACATTGCTTGTCGTCGCGCTCATTGTGTTCATTATCCGAATGTTGAGTTGATAGAATCCTCTATGAAAAGACAAATGATCGCATTATCATCATCTAACACTTAATTAATATGGATTCATATAATTCTCCGAGTACGAAACCGCTCTATCGAGGTACGCAAGTCGTCTGGTACGTATTAGGTCTCGCAGAAGTCCTACTAGCATTCCGCTTCGTCTTGAAGCTATTAGGTGCGAATGTTGGTGCTGGATTCACCGCGTTCATCTATAACGTTACATACGCTTTCGCTGCGCCGTTCCTGAATGTCTTTAGTATCACGCAGGTGGCCGGTAGTGTTTTCGAATGGACGACGCTTCTCGCCATGTTCGTCTACTGGGCGCTGGCGGTTGGTATCATCAAGCTATTTCTCATGGGGAAGACCGTATCAACGCCTGAAGCCGCAGCTAAGTTGAGCAATCAAGAGTAGTTAATCCTACACATACAAAAAGTCGCGGCGTCTGCCGCGACTTTTTGTATTACTCGAAAGAGTGTCAGTTCTCGACGTCGGTCTTCACGAAGAGATTAACGAACCAGCCGAAGAAGCTAAACGACTTCTCATGTGTCTTCACAAAGCTCTGGATGTTCGCCTGGTCGAGCGCAAGTGCGCTTATCTGTGCGCTGAGAGTGGTGCGAATTGAGGCATCGGTCGCGTTAGTGAGGATGACGTTCAGTTGGTCAATATGATTCTGTGTCGCTACCATCTCGCTCCGAAGGATGCCAAGATTCTTGTAATCGCTCCCGATGAAGAGCGTCTTCAACGAGCTACGAGACGCAATCTTTTCAATTGCCTCTGTCGTTGTCGCTTCAGAATTTTTCTGCGTCTCTGCAATAATCCGGATCTGTGCGCCGAGGCCGCCTTCTCGGTCGGCGACAGCGAGGAGTGATTGGGTGAACGTCGCGACCGTGCTTCGATGAACTTGAGCAGTGAGTTGTCCGCTGACGCTGGTCGAAGCAGTGCGGCCATTGGTTGTTGTTGCATTTCTGCGCTCGTCGCTCGTCGTACTGGCCACGCGAGCAGATGAAGAGGTAGTAATGCGGTTATCGTTGTAGTCGAGCTGTTTGTTCGTATCTACAAGAGCTCCGATAGCGAGCTGTGCATGCGTGATGGGCGTCAAGATTGATACCGCTATGGCGAGTGATAGGAACAGAAATGGTGCTATTGTTTTAAGCATACGTGTTCTACGTGCTGATAATAAAAGTCTACATTGACTACTGTGAAGCCGTTGTAATGGGAGAGGGGTGACACTATGGCCCAGAGAGGTAGGTGATGCGGCTGACGACGACGTGCTCCTGGTTACGTGTGCCCTCCACAGAGATGTGGGCGGCGGTCCATGAAGAGAAATCAGCCGGAGGGCCGGCGGGGAAGGTGAGTGCTTTTGCGCCCGTGCGCCCGTTCGAGTCCTGATAAAAAATATACGGCACCGGTTCGACGTTGTTGGGATAGAAGACGAGCGTGCCGGCCGCGCTGAATGTCGCAGGGGTCGCACCCGTGCTAATTACGGTCGCAACTGCCGCGGGCTGCTGTACAGGTACAGGAGTAAGACCCACTGGGTTTCTCGAGTAGGTGACCACTGCCGCAGATGCGAGGCCGAGAACGACGTAGATGAAAGCGATGAAGCGCCCCATCTAATGGAGACGTTTGCCTCCATGTAAAGTTACGCGACGCGCGCGAGCGGTGCATTCTTCTTCTTGAATTCACACAGAAGCGCGAGCGAAGAAGTTCGCTTGCGTAAGCCTGGGAGGGAATACTATTGAGCGGACTATTCTGTGTTTCCGCAACTGCTATAATTGCGCCATGGAAAAAATCCCGACTACCTCGAAGGAGGGCGTCGCATCCAAGGAATTACACGAGAAAGCTGCGATTCTTGAAAGTATTCATTGTGGGGTTGTGCCCAAAGCAGAATTAATCCTTGTTCTCTCCGGACTAAAGCCCGCAACCGATCTTCTTCTGTTTAAGAACAGTGAAGATCCAGAATCGGTCAAAAAGAAAATCACTGACGCCGGCCTTGCGTACAAAGAGCTCGACAAGACATTAATTCAGAATCCGAATCTCACCTGTTTTTTAGGTGTGGCTCGAAAGATGGCAGATGCGACTCGTGTAGTTGAATTATCGTCGACCATGTCCTCCACTGGTGGCGAAGAGTTTGGGCGATTGATGGGTTTCCCACAAACAGCGATAGAAGCATATGCCAAGAAACGAGAGAGGTTCAATGACGGGACTAATAACCATCCTTTCGTGGAACGAGGTCTCCCCTTCAGATTTAAATTATCAAAAGATAATTGGGAAGAGGAGATCCAAGTCGCGGAAGGGTGGACGGCAAAGATAAAAGAAATTGCTCCTGACGTGTATCAAGAATTAATGTCAAACGAACACCTATTTCCTTCTACGGGAAAGACGAAGTAGTCAAACGCGCGATTTGCGGTCCGGCCCCCGCAAAGCGAAAAACCGCTCTCGCGGTTGTTTCGTCTTTGCGGGCTTACGCGTTCTGGGATGGAACACTATAGAGGCAACAATCCTGAAATGGAAGAGACTGCTCGGTTCTCATGATTAAGTTACCCCGATCTCTCAGTACTATATCTCGGGAGTAGTGGTGCTCTGGGAATATCGTCAGTACCGTTTTCAGGTCTTTGGGAAACCTGCTACTCAATATTCTCATTTTGTGTCATCATAGTCTTTATGTATAAAGAACTTGTTTCTTCGGATTTTCGTTTCATGCTCAAGGTGTCGGAAGAATATAGAGTAGACGCACTGCTCACTTTCGGAACTTACCCGAAATCGAAAGCATACCCTTCTTTTGAAGAGGCTTTGTTGGCTCTGGGTATTCCTACAGCATACGAACCAATAGAAAATGCATTTTTCGGTGATATTAAAAGCGTGATTACTCCATACGGGCGACTATGGTTCGACGTGATCTATGGGAGTGCGTATGCGAGTGAGTTGGCGCACGTTGCTTCTATGCTTGGCGCAAAAGCAATCGTACATATCGGAAGTTTTGGAGCGTTACAACCAGATATATATCCTGGAGATATCGTCGTTCCCAATCGAGCTTATGGTAATGAGAGCGTTACTCGCATGTACGAGCGAACAGGAACCCCACTGTTCTTCTCTGCACATGAACAGTTACGTATGGAACTTGCTGAGACCATCGGTAAAACGACACGAGATGGCTCTATCGTTTCTATACAGGCAATGCTCGCCGAGACCGCTGAAGATGTAGCTTCTTGGAAAGAAGAGGGGCTTACTGGCGTAGAAATGGAATGTGCAAGTCTGTTCGCCGTTGCAGAACATTTCAAAGTACCGGTAGCTGCTGCACTTTATGCGGCAGATAATCTGGCGACAAATACTCTCATTACTAGCGAAGCCTATGAGAAGTCTCAAGTTCACCGACAGACTGCTAAGAGTCGTTTATATCTATCCGCTCTCAAGACACTTCTAAACCGCATGCAAAAATAAAAAGGCCAGGAGTATTTCATCCTGGCCTTTGTGTGAGGCGCCCTATCAATTTCCTGGGCCACAGACGCCGCAATGACCCTTGTTTGCCGTGATTTTCACGGCACGCGATAGAAGTTTTGTCTTCATTTGCACTAACCTCCTTTCTTTCAGATTTACAGTTAAAGTACCGCACGAATTATGATATCACTATTGTGGATACTGTCTATGTTCTGTTTGTGCAGGTCGGGTGGTTTATTGGTGGTTCGCAAATGTCTCCTTTGCGTCCATAATTGAACCAACGAGACCAGATCTGACAGATTTTTTTACATTCACCACACCCGGTATTGCTTCTCGTCGCCGATCTCAGCAGATTAAATGGCTTGCTATGCCACAAATCGAAAAGAGACGTGTCACGAATGTTCCCGGATACCCATTCAGCATGCCCGTCGAAATACGGGAAAGGATAAACGTCACCATTGGCTGACACATACAGAAAGGTGCGAGCCGCAGGTTCAGTAACCCACTCTACGGGCAAAATTGCTTCCTCTTCATCCTGGAACCCTTTGTCAAAAGGGTGCAGGACCCGTGAG
The DNA here is from genome assembly GCA_964356775.1 of uncultured Candidatus Saccharibacteria bacterium. Classification (GTDB taxonomy): domain Bacteria; phylum Patescibacteriota; class Minisyncoccia; order Phycocordibacterales; family Phycocordibacteraceae; genus C7867-001. Next base: position 12,763 of record CAYHIQ010000007.1, read on the forward strand.
GGTAACTTATTGTTTCGCCCACGTATTTCCTGAAGCAGGGAATAGGAGTCATTGAGCAGGTCGTCGGCCTCTTTTTCGCTTACTAGAGAGCGTCCATTATGCACTTGCCGCGCAAGAATCCAGGCGGTTACGTTCAGGTCGGAAAGTGTCGCACCTATCGATTCAAGATCAGCAAGATTCCGCTTATCAAGAGTCGTTGCGACAGAAACTCGTCCATACTCAGGTTTCGTAGCGACAAGCCTGGCGATACTTTCGAGTACGGGGCCCCATACATGTTTCCCCGCCCAAATATCGAAGTTCTCGCCGTACCCATCCATGGATACCTGGACGGCCTGGACATATTTCCATAGCTCTAGAGCCAGATCAGAATTTTTTCCAAGCGCGACCCCGTTGGTTAATATGTCCTGCTCGAATCCAAGCGAATACGCATATTGCACTAAGGGTAAGAAGTCTCTGCGTACGAACGGATCGCCGCCAGACCACTGAATCTGCAGAACGCCCGCCCGTTGACATTCCTGCAGGAAGGATTGAATTTCTGAATCAGAAAGTTCTTCTGCGAGGGGTGCGCCAGAGGCCACATAGCAGTGAGGGCATTTCAGGTTGCAGCGGTTGGTAACTTGTATCTGCACCTTTGTGGGTACGGACAGTCCGTTATGTGGGTGAGTGTCTTGCGTGACAATTAGAGAATCTTCTTCAGGTTCAATTGGTCCATCGACCAAATACAGGTCTCCTTGATGCGAGAATAGATATTTTTCGAAGAATGGCTCATAGCGAATAAGGTCGAGCATGATTGACTCCTTTGATTTGATTGAGAAGAACGAAATTACTCTGACAAAAGAATACCACAAATTCTTTTAAAGACCAGATTCCATCTTGCAACCATATACATTGAATGCCGATAAGATAAAAGCTCTGCTCCCAAAGTAAGTTTGTGCTTCGGGTGAAGAGTTCGAGTCCGTGTGAGTGGGTACGAAAAATAACCTAGTAAATACAATCTCAAAAATTTCGGCGGGCCCACCAGAACCGTCGATTACCACTTATCTCTCCCAACTCGAAATGTTTTCCTTTGCGGTCACGCATAATTCGCTCGTCGTCACTCGCGAATTTGCGCGACCCCGCCTCGCGGTTTCGCTTGCTAGCGAAACATCGCTCCGGCCCCCGCAAAGCGAAAAACCGCTCTCGCGGTTGTTTCGTCTTTGCGGGCCAACCAGGACTCGCCTCTCGCTCTGCTGAGCTCGAAACCTACAGTCTCTCTTCGAGACTTGCGGCCCGCGGTTCGAGTCCTGTCGGGCTCCTCGCTCACTATGTTCGCTGCGGGCCCACCAGGACTCGAACCTGGGACGGTGGTTTTGGAGACCACTGTTTTACCACTAAACTATAGGCCCAAAGTGAGGAAGAAAGAATGCCCCACAGACGAACGATAGCAGATAGAAGGGTGGGGGAAAAGCCGCGTGACAGGGAGCGGCACGCGGTATGATGCATATATGCGTTCCCGGGTCTCTTTATTCATGCTCGTATTAGCAGTGATTTCGTTGGCTATGCCCCTTGCCGCACAGGCGGGGATTCCATTCTTCGGCCCCATTATCCCGCAAGCGAACAATCAGGCTGTGTGTCCCGCAAGTTGGGGTATGGTCCTCACGGTCATTAACAATGTCATTAGTTTTGCGTTAACGATTGCTATCGTCTTTGTTGCGCCTCTTATGATTGGCTATGCGGGGTTCCTTATGGTAGTTAATCCGACATCAATCGGAGATGTGCAAAAAGCAAAAACTGTCCTCTGGAATACGGTTATCGGCATCGTCATCGCGCTCGCTGGCTGGATGATCGTCGCTGCGATTATGGCGGTTCTTTATAATCCGAGCGCACAGAGCGGGGTAACAAGATTAGAAGTATGGTCAAATCTCATTGGTTCGAAAGGTGTCGAACCCTGTCTTAGACAACAGGGTGCATTGCCTGGCGAGGGTTTGGCACCTGCGGTAACAGTCCCTAGGCTTGAGGTTGCTCCTGGAGCTGCGCCCGGCAGGTTCACTTATGATCCCGGGATAGAGGCACAGGTGGCAACTGCATCAGGGGCACTTCAATCATTGCTGTCTTGTATGGTTACAAGAGTGCCGGCGGGAGTCGGTAGAATCTCTTCTATCTCTGATAGTCAAATAACGAGTGGTCAAAACACGTTCGCACAATGTGCGGCTGGCAGGTGCCAACATGCTGCGAATTCCTGTCATTATGGAGGCAGGTCTTGCGTCGGCAGCTCCTACGCAGTTGATTTTGGAGATCAACAAAATACACAAGCACTTTCTGCGGCAGCGACAGCGTGTGGGGCGAACTACGTCGGGAATGAGGTCGACCATCTTCATGTGAGTGTTGGTGGGTCGTGCGGGTGTAATTAACTTTCACATAATCGATTCGTCGTGAAGTTTGCGTAGCCATGCTTTTTGACGCCGCGCATATTGCCAGAGCTTTGCTGAGAGAGTAGGGAGGAGGGATTCTTCAGTCCGTTCGTCTCGTAAAAATTCACCCACGATTTTGTATTCGAGACCGAGTTCGTTGAGTCGTGTGTCGCCAACATCTTCGCGCACGCGGCGTACCTCATCGATAAGTCCACGCGAAAGCGCGCTCTCAAGCCGCATATCGATTCGTGACCGCAATTCTTCTTTTGGCGGATCGATTACGATCCATTCGGCTTCATATTTTAGTGTGGGCAACGTTCGTATTGGCACAGCTCCTCTAGCGTCAATAATCTCAAGTGCGCGAATAAGACGACGACGGTTCTTTGGGTCGAGTTCGCTCGCGCGCCGTGGATCGCGATCGGTAACACGCAGAGTAAGCTCTTCGGTTGAAAGTTTCTCAAGTTCTTCGCGAAGAGTGGGATTCGCGTCAATTCCAATCGGGAGACCTTTGAGGAGAGCGTCAAAGTAAAAATGCGTGCCGCCTGCGAGGATTGGGAGTTTCCCGCGCGATGAAATCTCTTGAATCAGTCGTGTCGCATCGGTGAAAAAGTCTCCGGCAGAATAGTTTTCTTTCGGATCGCGAATATCGATGAGGTGGTGTGGTACACTCCGCATCTCCTCGGTAGTGATCTTTTCTGTGCCGATATCAAGCCCACGATAGACTTGTCGTGAATCGACCGAGATAATCTCGCCATTACGCTTCTGCGCCTCCTCGACCGCGCGGGAGGATTTGCCTGAAGCGGTCGGGCCCATGATAACTAAGATTTGTGTCTCCACCTCGCGATGGTATCATGTGGGAAACGTAATCAAAAAAATATGAAAGATACCAAAAGTAACTATTGCGAAAATTGCGGAGAGTTCCATGATATGGTGCGCGACTACGTTTCGCAGGTGAAGGTGGGCGCCACCGTGCCCGATTTTGAATTTGAAACCTATCATCAGGAGACTATTAAAACGACAAGCCTTTCGCAGTTGAGGGGGAAGTGGGTGGTATTCGTCTTCTATCCAGCAGACTTCACTTTTGTCTGCCCGACTGAGCTTGAGGAACTCGCGAAACTCTATTCGAAGTTTCAGGAGCTTAATGCCGAAATTATCTCGATTTCTACGGACACTGTCCATACGCACAAGGCTTGGCACGACGTGTCGCCGGGTATTAAAGAGATTGCATATCCGATGGCGGCCGATCCTTCCGGTAAAATTGCTTCTGCGTTTGGTGTTTTAATTGAGGGTGGTGAAGTAGCTCTGACACCAGATGAAGGTCTTGCGCTTCGTGGCACGTTCATCATTGATCCTTCCGGCATACTTCGTTCTATGGAGGTCAGTGATAATTCAATCGGCCGCAAAGGCTCAGAAACACTTCGTAAGCTTCAGGCAGCGCAGTATGTTGAGACACATAAGGGCCAAGTCTGTCCCGCTTCCTGGGAACCGGGAGATGACACTCTCGAGCCGGGATTGGATTTAGTGGGGAAGTTATAGCAAACAAAAATCGGCCTGAACGGCCGATTTTTGTTTTTCCGAAGACGATTCAGTTACGAATTGTGAGCTACGCTTTAGAGAGTCGTAGCGCACGAAGAAACTTTTTAGCGTCTCGTGAGAGGCGAACTGTGTATTTAAAGTTCTTACCGTTCAGTATCTTTGAGAAATTTGGCTTGAACCCAAGGTCCTCCATCATTTGACGCGCATCAAGCGATAATCTTTCGATATTGTTGGTAAAATTTACCATCTGATAGCCGCGATCGTTGTAAATACACCCATCGGTTTGAATAAGTCCGCGCAGGCATGCTTTTGAAAATTTTTGATCCGCAAGAATCCAATTAGGAACGTGTGCTTGTTGCTTAATTTTAGAACCCTTACCAACCTCCCATGGCACCCATTCTTTTAACTTGTTCGAATATACACTGATATCGAAACAGCGGCCTTGCCGCTTCACGATCGATATCTTGTTGCACGGGAGTAACATCTGAATTGTTTGCTGAATTTCGTCCGCGATTTTTGGATAGCCTGAGAAACAACTGATCCTGAGTCGAATGGCTCGACCATTTGGATTTGAGAGGTTGCCGTCCCCAAGGGCTATCCCGATGAGGTACGCAAGCCCTTCCTTCTCTGTTCGATTCATGAGTGGGCGAGGAGGGAATCGAACCCTCACCCCTTGCGGGACACGGTTTTGAGTCGTGCGCGTATAACCAATTCCGCCACTCGCCCATTCGTGCACAGTACCATTTCGCAATCATATTTTCATCATGTTAGAATTGCGTTAATGAAAGATGATGCAGGGTACGTCCCGACCAAATACGACTCGGTCTTCTGGATCGATGTCGAGCGGATCATACCGAATCCATATCAGCCGCGAAAAGAATTCAGCGAGGAAGGACTCAGGTCGCTCGCGGAGAGTATTCGCCAGTATGGCGTGCTGCAACCGCTCGTGGTCAGTCGTACTGATGTCGAGAAGTCAGATGGTGGTCTTGAAAGTGTGTATGAGCTCATCGCGGGAGAGCGTCGCTTGCGGGCGAGCAAACTCGCGGGGCTGAAGCAGATACCGGTCGTCATCCGCCAGGGCGAAAGCAATCTCACCAAACTCGAGCTCGCCATCATTGAGAACCTGCAACGGGAAGATTTGAATGCGATTGATCGTGCAAAGGCGCTTCAGC
>CAYHIQ010000008.1:0-14664 GCA_964356775.1 uncultured Candidatus Saccharibacteria bacterium
CGCAGGTGAAGCAATTAGTCTGCAAACTCACGAGTATCGCGACGAGTTCTGGCGCGTGCTCAAAGGCTCCGGTGTCATTCGCATCGGAGAAAAGGATAATGGCGCTCGCGAGGGCGATATGTTTTTTACCCAGCGCAAGTCAGAACATCGAGTCGAGGGCGGTTCTGAAGGGCTCATCTTTCTTGAAATAGCCTTCGGCGACTTCAGCGAGAACGATATCACTCGTCTTGAAGACCGGTACGGTCGGGCGTAATTATTGCTTTTAGATGCGCGGTCGATGGGATTTGAACCCACGATCTTCTCCGTGACAGGGAGACGTGTTAACCAGGCTACACCACGACCGCAATCTTCAACGCCCGAATCGCCCTCTCAAGCTTTATTCGCTTGCGAGGCAGATATAACTCCGGGATTTTGCCAGTATGATACATGATGCGATGAAGTGCAACGCTATCGCTATGGCTGAAGACGAGTTCGAAACCACGTGTTTTCTTCTTTAATGAACCGCCATGAATACCATGAATCTTTAGGGCATTCCAAAGTGAGTCCAGAAATGGACGACAACCACTCGTAAAAAGCGTTAGCAGCACCCAGCGAGGCTTCTTACGATCCGCATATTTGAGATGACTGAAATATACACAACCATCTCCGTCAAAATATCCGCGCACAAAATCTCCAAAATATTTTGTCGGTATTTCAGGAAATGGGAGTCTCTTGCTTTTATTCTGCATGAAACCGAGACGGGACAAATCTTCGAACCATTTCTTACTGCCAATCTGTAAACGGTATGCCGTTTTATGATTAGCTCTCTGTGCACGCTCTGCAATTCGATGTGTCGAGTTCGTCACTTGTTGTATCTGCTCAAGGACAATGCGATCCGTAATTGTGAACTCGATGAAGTGTCCACCGCGCTTATTTTGAATCATAGAGCCGTCTGCGGCAAAGAAACCGAGCACGTAGGCCATCTCGGATGACCACTTCTTGAAGAAATCGTGGTTTAGATCTCGATGCATAGGCATGCATAAAGTATATGACAGGACATTACTATAGCCACCGCATATCCACAGATATCTAATTTCTTTGTGCCGATGAATGGAATCGAACCATTGTCTAAGGCTTATGAGTCCTTCGTTCTACCATTGAACTACACCGGCAAGTGAGGAGTAATATGACTGTCCTCAGTTATATTGCTCCGAACGCAGTCCGGTGCAAGCTTACTTACACCGGCGAGCGAGGAAATGTAAGACGTATGTCCGCATACGATCTTGCATTCTCCGAGCGAGCCGAGGGAAAGCGTGCAAGCAACGCTTACACCGGCGATTCACCCGACCATGAAGCAACACTACCAAACTCACCCAATTCAGACAATCTAGTCCGCCCGGATAAAGCCGCCTGCCTGAATATCCCAGAGCTTCTTATAGAGATTACTCTCATGCGCAAGAAGCTCCTCGTGCTTACCGGAAAGCACGACTGTGCCCTGTTCCATTACAATAAGGCGATCCATACTCATGACGGTCGAGAGTCGGTGTGCAATAGCGATAACCGTCTTCCCTTTCATAAGTCGAGCTAGCGCATCTTGAATAAGACGTTCAGATTCCGAATCCAAACTTGAAGTAGCTTCATCAAGAAGGAGTATGGGTGCGTTTTTCAAAATCGCCCGCGCAATCGCCACTCTTTGGCGTTCGCCGCCCGAGAGCTTCACGCCACGCTCGCCGACCATAGTTGCAAAACCCTCGGGATAGTTGCTAATAAACTCGTGACAGTGAGATTGTTTGGCTGCTTCAACAACCTCCTCGTCAGTAGCATCTGGTCGTCCATAGCGAATGTTTTCAAGAAGTGATCTGTGGAAAAGGAGCGGTTCTTGAGGAACAAATGCAATTGATTTTCGAAGACTCTCCTGCGTCACCTGGTCAATACTTTGACCATCGATCGAAATCGATCCGCTAGTAACAGCATAGAGACGCAACAGGAGTTTTGCGATCGTTGATTTTCCCGCCCCAGAAGAACCAACGAGCGCTACTTTCTCATGAGAACGTATACTCAGAGTAAAATTCTTAAGCACTTCATGACTGTCTTGATATTCGAAATGCACGTTGTCGAAAGTAATTACTCCCTCTCGAACTGCAAGCGACCTCGCCCCTGCAATATCTTGAATTGCATGCGGCAATTCAAGTATGTCGAGCATTTCCGTCGCATCGGCAAACGCCGCATAAAGCTGACGCATATTGCGACCAATACCCCACACACGATCCATGAGTCCAAGCACATATATCTGAACAAGTACGAAATCTCCCACGGTCATTACGCCACGTTCCCAGAGCACCACCGAGCCGGCGAGAAGCGCAATATTGATACCCAGAGCGAGAAGGCCCATCACACCATACACAAGTGCATCTGCATTCCAAATGCGACGCGTCGCCTCATACCATCGACCGACCACTTCCTTAAACCGTGAACTTTCATAACGAGCCGCCGCGAACGCTGTTATTGTTGAATGATTGAGAACAGCGTCGGAAAGGAAGCCTGTCATTTTACTATCTTCTTCCATGCGTGCCACACGAAGCGGCTGTAGCGACCGCATCATCCTGTACTGCAAATATATGAACGCAACAGTCCATACAAAGAGCCCTGCTCCAAGAAGGATATTCTTCAATAAAAGAATGATGATGACGCCGACAGCAAAAAGAAATGCGGCATAGAAATCAACGATGATGGTACTGAGCACCTGTTCAAACGCAAGAGCGTAACGAGATACGCGGCGTGTAAGTGTGCCTGTGAAATTTGAGATGAAAAAATCGTGCGAGTGTCCGATCAAATAATCGAAAGCATCCTGGAAGAGTCTGGTCATTACTTTTGCGGTAAGGCCACTAAGTAACACCACCCGCATCCTCTGACCAAGCCAACCGACGAGATTTATTACCCCGTATATCAAAAGTACAAAAAATAACTCGTGCACAACTTCGGGAGAGGGCACTCCTTTCGAAAGAAGGTCGATAAACTCCCGCAGATACAAGGGAGACACGACCCATGCGATCTCGATGGTTGTGGCGGCTACAAACGTTGCAATCAATAGCTGCGGATGTATGAGTACCGCTTTACCGTATACACGGAGTACGGATCCAACCCGTGACGTTTTTTTCTTATCCGAAGCCATAGAAATCATCCTATCACTACAATATAAAAGCTTTAAATCCACTCGTCATAGAAGCGACTCCTTCCACATCGATCATGTACCCTTCAAAACCAGAAAGATTTTCAATGAAAATAATCCCTCTCTTCCCCATCGCAAATGCCGCAGTTGCAAAACGATCGGCCTCAAGTACGTCAGGACCGATGACTGTGATACTCACGATCTCTTTCAACTCTTGCTTCGGCGTGTGCGGATTATAGATATGATTGCCGCGAATGTATGAACCGGAAGTCGCGATTCCCTTTCCGCGCGGATGCACGACTTTCACGATTTCATTGATATTGAACGGATTTCGAATACCGACACTCCAATCTTTACCCTCAGCAGTCGCGCCGTTCATCGCAATATCGCCACCAGCATTCACAAAATAATTCTCGTGCCCTGAATTACGTATTAGTGCTGCCGTGTTGAGTATCGCCCAGCCCTTCACAATACCCGAAGGGTCGATACGGCCGTCTGGACGGCATATGTTGAAATAGCCATTGGTCTCTTTCTTTGTTTTTTCGGCAAGAACAAAGACCTCGCGCATATCAGCACTTGCTTCGGAAAGCGTTATCTCTCCACGATTCATGCGCGAAATCTCGCTATCCTTTTTATAGGTACTGAAACGTTTATCGACACTAACGAGGTATGTAAAAGCCGCCTCAAGAGCAGTCTGGGCGCTCGAGTCAACAATCTCAATTTCGATGGGCATACCCATGATAATCCGCACTTTTTTCATATAGATACTGCTATACTACTCCACAATATGGCACCGAAAAAACCGTTTCCCGGCAGCAATATCGTCCTTTCTCTCGGACTTATCATTGCTTCAGCCGTATACGCCGCTTGGCAAAATATCAGCAACCAACAAACTAAAACTTCTCCCGCGCAGGAGTTTAAGATTGCAAATGACGCCTTCCTACGAACGCTTACGGAAATACGCGCCAAGAGCGTATCCGCAGCGACCACAACACCTTCATCAACACTAACTTTACGAAAACTCTCTGGCGCATACCTTGACGGTTCATACCTCGGCAAATCAATTGATGCGTATTATGGCATTGTGCAAATAAGAGTCGCGATACAAAATGAAAGACTCGCTAACGTGCAATTTCTACAGTATCCAAGCGATCGTAGCACCTCACGCTATATTAACGGCGAGGCTATGCCGCTCCTCATCAGCGAGGCTATCCAGGTCCAGAGCGCACAAGTAGATGGCGTTTCCGGCGCGACTTTTACCAGCCAAGCATTCCAAGAGTCGCTCGCTTCAGCGCTTATTCAAGCGAAAAACTGAAATGAATTTCATCGACAGTTTTCTCAACAGGATCACGATGTACCGCCTCGTGCTGTACTACCTCATCATGCTTCTTGTTGCGACGACCTTCTTCGGTTTCTTTGGCATTCTTCCCTATAATCCCGCAAATCTTGTTTTCTCGATGGTACTCATTCTCGCGGTATGCTGGCTCACCAATTTCATATTTGCAAAAAGTTTCGGTGCAACACCAAATATAGAATCCGTATATATTACCGCCCTGATTCTTGCGCTGATTATCACCCCCGCCACTCCCGACAATTACACCAATATCGGCTACCTCATCTTCGCATCAGTATGGGCGATAGCATCAAAATATATTTTTTCGGTTGGCAAAAAACATCTCTTCAACCCAGCAGCGTTCGGCGTAGCACTCTTAGCAATCATTATAGGGCACCCGGCAACTTGGTGGGTCGGCGGCAATCTTCCGCTCCTCCCTTTCGTATTTCTGGGCGGTTTACTCATTGTACGCAAAATCCGCAGATTTGATCTCGTTCTCGCCTTTTCATTCGTAGCGCTTTTCACTATCGTTCTGACAACACACAATGAGACGTACCTGACTCCGATCACACAGACATTCCTTCATTCTTCTTTCTTCTTTCTTGCCTTTGTAATGCTTACCGAGCCGCTTACCATGCCGCCCACTCGGTTATTACGGATTCTGTATGGGGCAATCGTTGGTTTTTTCTTCGCGCCTAACATCCATATTGGATCCTTCTATTTCACCCCGGAACTCGCATTACTCATCGGTAACATATTTGTCTATATCGTCAGCCCCAAAGGACGTTTTCTATTGACGCTGATTGAGAAAAATAAACTTGCTGATGGCGTATATGAATTTGTATTCGCTCCCGATCGAACTTTTGCCTTTCGTCCGGGACAATATATGGAATGGACACTCGGACATCGCTTTGCCGACGATCGTGGCAACCGCCGCTACTTTACCATCGCGTCATCCCCGACCGAAGATACCGTGCGTCTTGGTGTAAAAGTATATGAGCCAGAAAGCACTTTCAAACGGGCGCTACAGACAATGCAGATGCACGATACTCTGTCCGTCTCAAGTCTCGCGGGAGATTTTGTGCTCCCAAAAGATGCGACAAAGAAACTCGTGTTCATCGCCGGAGGCATCGGGATCACGCCTTTTCGGAGCATGGTGCAGTATCTTATGGATACAAAAGACCCTCGCTCAGTCGTGCTGTTGTATTCAAATAAGACAGCCTCTGAAATATCCTACAAAGATGTTTTCGACAGGGCGGCCCGAGAAATCGGCATGAAAACCGTATATGCACTGACGAATGAACTTGCTCCGATATCCGACACCCACAATGGATTCATCGATAGCTCCCTCATCACCCGAGAAATTCCAGACTATAAGGAACGTATCTTCTACATCTCCGGCCCGCATGGCATGGTAACAACATTCGAAAAAACGCTGCGCCAGATGGGCGTATCTCGCTTCCAGATTAAAACCGATTATTTCCCCGGATTTGCGTAAAAAACGACACTCGAGACTTCCTCAAAATATGTACACTGCCGGCAACTCAACGATCAAAGTTGAGCCCTTCCCTTCGCCTTCCGATTCGGCACGGATGGTGCCGCCATGAGCGACGATGATATTCTTGGCGATGTAAAGGCCGTAACCGGTGGAGTGCACGTTTACCTTTTGCGAATCCTTGGAAAAAGCGTCAGTCCTCTCTTGTTCGTTGCATGTCTTGCTCTCTCTTTGGCATTCTGAAATATGCTATTCATCCTGTAATGACAAGGCTGTATTTAAAAGAACCGTAACGACTTGAGATATGGCGTATTATTTCCCTGACTACACGAAATGCTGGGTATCTTGATTATAAACTTTCGATCTGTGAAGAATCTAAGGTAGCAGAACTCACTATATCTGATTTATTTATATCCAGATTATCCACAACTTTATCGTTCACCGCATTAAATCCTATCCGAACCATATCCTTACTTTCTTTCATCAAAACTCCATTGCATTCATACTCCTCATTATCGCTGCCTCGCAAGATAACGCTCACTATACTATTCTCAGAATTAGGTTCGTTAAGGAGTTTCTTCATAAGAATTATTTCGTGATGGTGATATCAGTGATGAATGACGTCGGTATCATTAGATAAGTAGGTCTCTCGCCACTCTTCGGATGATTTCTGATGGGAGCTGGAGACATGCGCATAGTTTCCGGTTCTTTCAGAACAACATGGTCATTCCCAATTCTATACAGCGCTCCTTTTGAGTGCATAACTGAGCACTCGTATATTGGCATATTGGCTACAGATATCACATCACGCCAGACTACTGTAACTGACGTGCCTACTGCAATATCTTTCAACATATCGACCGAGGACGTTTCGGCGACTGGTATCAATGCGGCATCTGGGATAATTAAGCCTTTCACAATGGGTTCTTTTTTGTCCATCGATCTCTTGATGTCTGTACCTCTTTTTTTTATGAAAATAATGACAACATTACCTCCATTCCTTTCCACATATCCGTACGCCTCATGCAGAGGCAGACGCGTCTCTTTAATATCCTTAGCGTAAGTATAATATGCGTCAACGTATTTTATATTGTAGACTTTATCCATTCTTTCTTTTATATGTTTGTTGTTAATGATAATACATGTTTATAGAAATGCTAAAGAGAGGAGGTGAAAAACTCGCCTCCTCCCTTTCTTTTGCTGATTGTGGCCACCGTTACTTCTAACTGAAAATGGAGCTCCAGAAGCCACCCGCTTCTTTGCCAGAGTCGGTGTCCCTACTGAAACGTTCACTGTTCTTCGCATTGTTGCCTCGCTCAAAAACTCCGTCTTTTTCGGCATCATCGCGTGCAGTGTGCTCAGCCTCAGAGACTTTGCTGCTGGAATCTCCGCTGTAGTCCGACGTATCCTTATCCGTCCATCCCATGCCTCTCACCCCCTTTCAATAAATGAGCGTTGCTTCGCGTCTTGGAAAATCCGCGACGGGAGACAATCTGATGCAACGATACCCTTTATAAAACTTCTGTCAATAGGTTTAATATACCCATAGTTCGAAAGTAAGAAGCTGCCTATTCTGTTTCAAGAAAACCATCTTCAGCAACTGATCTCTATAGTCAAGCAAAAGAAATACACGTTTATTCATGCTGCTTGTTTATATTTTTAGATTCCTCTAAAAAGAGAAGATCTCTAATAATATTGAAACCCGTATTGTAAAAAGCGACCTTACCCGACTCAAGTTCCAATTTTTGTCTTTTGAATATATCAAGTGCCTCTTCGAGGGTGACCCATTTCGTATACATACCCACCGCAGTCTCATTTTCCGTATGTTTTGGATCTCCTTTGTTCCCGATTACTCGAGCTGTATAGCAATAATTAATGCAATGTTTTTTATCCCGAGGACGATAATCATCGATGCAACCAACTTCGTCTAAAATATTTACTACACAACCAATCTCTTCTAGGCATTCCCTAACAATTCCTGTTTGTATATCTTCACCATCGTCTATTCCACCGCCCGGGAGCAATAAAAATTTATTCTGTTTATTTCCGACAAGGGCGACTTTATTTTCTCCATCAAGGACAATCGCCTTCCCAGTTGCTCTATCGGAATACTCAATACCCTCATCGGACTTTTTTTCTGGATATACATCTTTTTCGTGCAGAGTGGCTATCTTTTTCATATATTTTGATTGAATGCAATACTACTGTCGTCTTGCCAACACCGTCAACGGTACATTCAACAATGTTAATGCACCGCCTCCGAATTCCCCCTTAATACTTAAGCTACCGGCAGTTCAACAACAAACGTCGAGCCCCTCCCTTCTCCTTCGGACTCGGCACGGATGGTGCCGCCATGAGCGACGATGATATTCTTGGCGATGTAAAGGCCGTAACCGGTGGAGTGCACGTTTACCTTTTGCGAATCCTTGCCGTGACCACCTTCGGTAAAGAGATGTTTCTTGTCCTCCTCGGTGATGCCGACACCGGTATCTTTGATGGCGAAAATGATTTTCCTATTCTCCTTTTTGAGCGAAACAATGACAGAGCCCGAGGGCGTGTAGTTAATCGCATTGTCGAGCAAGTTACGCAGCACATGATCGCTGATCTGCGTCCGATCTCCGGTCATCTGATACGGTGATTCATCCGCAACAAAAGAAAGTGCCAGACCTTTCTGGCCCGCCACGTGTTTCGCTCTCTCTACCATCTCTGCTACAAGCGTTTTCAGGTCGAACGGTTCCTTCGCATACGCCACCGTGCCCTTCTTCAGATTTGAAGCTGTGAGAATATCTGTTACCGAACGCTCACCACCGCGCGACTGTTGAAGCGCCTGTTCAACAAACGGTTTAAGCGTCTCTGGCAACACACCGAAATCGCCATCGACAAGCGCGGCAAAAGCGTTTGCATCTTTGGTCAAAAATCCTTTCACCTCATGCCCGATAAAGTGAAAAAGTACTTCTTGTCGCTCGTTGATCTCTTGAAGTTCAGCCGTAAGATTCTTAAGACTGAGCGTATCTTGCACGATCTTGACGCTCCCAAGTAGAACAATGGCAAACGCGGTGATATTGATGATAATCTCCGTCGCCTGAGTAGAATACAGAATATTTATAAAAGTAAAAACGGTCACCATAAAACCTAGAAATGCTGTCGTAGCGACTTTTAAATTAAAAAGATGATGACGATGAACAGCGTAGGAGGTCATCATGACAAACGGTAGCAAAAAGAGCGCTCCGAAAGGTATAAATCGAGGATTGTTGAATACCGCCGGAATAAGGAAATTGAAAGTAAGGAGTAAGATGAACGTCAGGATCATTCCGAAAAGCATTAAAGAGTACGGGCGACGTTGAGCCTTTGGGGCCTGAATCGTTTTATAAACCAACTTCCAAATGCTCGAGATGATGAGACACAGCACAAGTATTCCGAAAAGAATGATAGCGGGGCCATTCTGTATTCCACCGATTGTTCCGCCGGAATCAACCACATTTATCCGTTCAAAAACGTATGGAGTGAGCGTCAACAACGAGACGACACTTGTAATAGGTATGAGCAGATATGTATACCAGAACGATCGGCGATATTGATTTTCTGGAAAAACGGACGCGAGGTGAAAAAAGGTAAACGCATGCCATGTGGCAAAAAACATGACTCCGCGAAGAAGCCAGAGAGCCATATCGCCAGCCAACAACTGATAGTAGGAATAATTGAGAATACTCCAACATGCTGTAACAGTCGTGAAATAGAAGAAGGCTCGATTCGTCGTTGACTGAACATTATTAAACAGGATGACAAACCCGAGCAAACAAGTGCCCGCGATAGCTACGCCGACAGACAACAAATCAAGATGCGCGAATGTATCCATAGTAAGTTAGCGTATGTCTTCAATAATAGGCTCTCGACGAAAGGATACCGCGCTCGGTGCGGCAGCATAACCCACGCGAAACATAAGAAATGGTTCACTCGAACCCTTCAGATTCTCTCGTATCCGAGCATATGATTCTAGCACGGATGCACGCTCTCCAATGGAAAAGATCGATGAAGTCTCATGTTCCATGGCACGTGCAAGAAATAGTAAGCCAGTCACTATTTGGAAAGACATACCGCGTACTGCGGTATCAAGCCAGACCCGTTCGAGCAAACGTCCAGCTTCGATATAACTCGTGCGATCAAACCGATTGACGGCAATTACTCCAAATGCAGATGCGCTCGCATTCTGCTTCGCGTTCGTTTCAGCAACCATTTTCGGAAAACCGATTCGCGCAAGAAAGCTTGCCACTGGCCAATACCGTAATACCTTGAAAAGCACTTGTGCTGGTAGTGGGAGCTCAAGCGTTTTTATATAAAGACCAGATTTTCCTTCAATGTTTCGCTCTTTCGACCAAAAAATACTTTCGAAGAAAAGTTTGTGAATCGATTTATTTTTAAGAGCGATTTCCTCCATTGTCGTAAGTGCACGAGAAATAATGCCCATTAGCTTCTGATCTTCCACAAGGGAAAAAGATACGCTTGTTAATTTTCCGACCGCATTAAAAAGAGCTTGTTGGTCATCTGGTGCGAGCGGCGTCTTCTTATATGCCTTCCGATTCGAGTGTCGAAGTGTAATCGCTTGCTGAAGTCTTCGTTCCACTTCTGAACAATCCCCTTCCTTATGAAGAGTGAACGTCGCGATAAGAGAGCCTTCCTTGCTGTATCGTATTTCGGGATTAAATCCCAACACTTTAGCTTCGAGCTCGGCATTCTGAATGGCCGCACCGAGTGCGATAAGAGTGCCACTTTCATCGACATTGAGTAGCGCATTGTCTTTCTCGGGTATTGCATGGAACTCAAGCATGTCTGGAGCACGAAAGACGAATCGCCATGGCTGTGAATTATCCCCTGATGGCGCAGCTGCTGCTGCCCTACATATCTTCGTTATTTTTTCCTTGTATGCCGCATCCATACATTAGAGTCCAATCGTTGCGAAGAAATCCGCACGAGCCTTTTCACGAGCATCCTTTGCGTGAGGTGCGTGATACGACGGATCAATGAGCGCATCGAGACTAATCTCGCATTTTTCTTCATTTACAGGCTGACCAAGCGCAAGCCGTTTCAAAATATAGGCAATAGCAACACCCGAGAGCGTCGCGGCGTCCCCAAGCTGCGGCCAGGAATAAATTTCGCGACCGACCTGAAGAAGCGAACTCATCATGCGCTCTGTCACGAATTGGGGACCAGCGATCTTTGTCGCGAGTTTCGGCAAGTCAGACGGCGCGAAGGATTTGAACATCTCCAGATTCACATCGCCGATAACACCATTGAAAAGCGGTTTCGTCTTATCCAAATCGAACCGTTCTACTTCAACAATGACATTGTCCCCATTATCTGTAGCCATAACAACTGGTATGCCGCGCTCGCGTGCTGCAAGTCGAAGCCGAATCTTGATCTCAAGATTGTCAGTCTCTTCGACGAGCACATCCGCAGCAGAAAGGAACGCATTCAAACTCTCCTCATTGACGCCAGAGGCGAACACTTCGATTTCAGCATACGGATTCAACTGGTATATATATTCACTAACAAGATCAGTCTTCTTGCGACCAATAGCGAGAAAATCAACCCGTATGCGGTTTAAGTTCGATGGTGAGACTTCATCCGGATCTGCAATCTTTATATGCCGCGCACCACCCATAAGCGCAAGAGTGAGCGCTCCATGACTACCTACACTCAGTCCCGCATATGCAACAGTAAGGTCGTATAATTTAGACTGTTCTTCCTTCGTGATGATATTGCGATTACGCGCAGTACGTATTTCCTGATGCTCATCGTGTGGTAAATAATGTGCGAGAGTCTTATTCCAAGGAAAGAAGAACCATTCGCCGACCTCTTCAAGTGATTTCCCTTTAGTATAATCCGCCGTAAAAACAGCAGCTTCTTCTGCGTGTTCTTTTATGAATTTAAAACGGGGATTGCGGATGAGAAACAGATCCTCTAAAAGGAGGTCATATCGGTCGACGACTGAGGAAGGCTGAAGTCGCGAACGAAATGCTTCTAATGACTCATGCGAACGATCGAGTTGTTCTGGTTTCATACCAGAAATAGTACCACGAGTCTATTTATAGATGCCGAACTACCCACCGCTGCTTACCTCCCGGCTTGAAATACAGAGGGTCCTCATAATGCCAGAATACGAGTTTCGGTCGCGCGCGCTTCCCGAGAAAATTACAGAGTTCACGAAACTCAGAATTTTTCTCGCGCAATCTCTTTACAATTTCTGCAAGCAGCTTTGCGGTGAACACTCTACTAACTTCCTTGTTCGGCTTCTGTTCGATATTTATCTCCAAATATTGATCATGATTCGCATCATATTTCGTAGCCAGAGCGAGTTTACCCGTCAGACTATCGACAAAGCGCTTTTCGAGGAGAACTTCCTTGATTGTCTCAGGGTACACCTGCAGACCATAGAGTGTTGTCGCGGAATCGACACGATCGAAAACGTATACAAACGGAAGTTCGTACACCTGTTTCCGGATGCCAGAAGATTTCGCTTCTTTCAAAAGGTCGATACCGTGCTTCTTATATCGTTCGACAAGCTCATTAAATGTATAGACTCCGCCGTGATCCCCTATGGAATACCGAAGAAGAGGGATTGCACTGTCGCCTGATATGAGTATTTCTCCATTAGAAGCTTCAAATGAAACAAATTCCGGCACATATTGTGCAAGTGTTGGTGTCTTCATTGTTCCACCAAATATATCCGAGAAAAGTTTTTCATCCTTCATCGCAAGCCGGCGAGCAAGGATTGAGAATGGCGTCTCAAATGCCATCGTGCCGATATCAGCAGCTCCATATATATTTGATGTATCAGTAAGAGGATTCTCAATGCCGACCTTCTTGGCGAGATGATCACGGAAGTTTTCTGAGAATGCTTCTGCGGCAAACAAAAGACACACACGATGCTTCTTAAAAGAAATACCCTGTGCAAGCGCCTCATCGATGACATCTTTAAGAAACGGGGGGTAGCCCGTCAAGATCAGTTGCTCATACTGCGGAGCAAGATCTGCGAGAATCTTTAAGATTTCTGCTTTATTTATTCCGGGAGTGAGAATCGAAACCGGATAACCTCGACGACCCATACGCTCATATGCTTGGTACGTAATCACGCCGCCGATCCATACACCCATACCAAAACAGACTATAGCGAGCGTTGACTTATCTTTCTTAAGAGAACTGGCACTAAAAATAAGCTCGTGAATGAGCGACGATTGGTCGTCGACCTCATGTGAACGAGCGAAGTACGAAGGCTTACCTGTCGATCCAGAAGTTGAAGTAAGTACATAGGGCAACCGAGTTAAACCATGCCATAAAATATCAGCAAACGTATTTACTCGAAGATAATTCTTCTTTGACATTACCGGAATGGCCGTAATATCTTTTGTCGAACAAATTGCACTTCGAGAAACCTTGTTTTTACGCAGAAAATTTCGATACGCAGGAACATTTAATGACGCTCGCTTAAAGAGACTAAGGAGAGCCTCCTTGCCATTACGAGACCAGTCATCGCTCTTATACGAGCGCAGCGCGTCAAAAAATGTATCAGACGAAGAAGAAGTCTCCTCTGTCACAGATTTAGAGGACTTATTTTGCGCCAGTTTATTCAAACTCATAGAAACGCATCATACAACACATATCGTATTAGCGCAATACCCCTCGCAGAATACTTATGAGAGACTGTTCGGATTCTGGATCTGGAACAGCAATGCGCAGAGAGTCTTTGAGGAGCACTTTTGCCCCTGGGAAACGGCTCATAGACTCCCCAAGAGCGACACGGACACCTTGCGCCAGGAGAACGTCGCGAACGCGCGCGGCATCTGGCACACGAACAAGAACGAAATTTGTCTCAGATGGATATGTGGTGACACTTGAGAGCTCTTGCAGTGTTTTTATAAAACGCTCGCGCTCGGCAATGACGATAGTGCGACGAGCTTTTACCACATCTGCGCGTGCAAGAAGTGCGAGCGCAGCAGCAACGCTCAGATGCGCAACCGGCCACGGTAACATAAGCTGCTCTAATTTTTTCACGATTTCCGGAGAAGCAATCGCATACCCGACACGCGCACCCGAGAGCGCAAAGGCCTTTGAAAGCGTGCGGATAACGATTAGGTTTGGGAGTTCGGCGAGATGTGACAGAAAAGTCGTGCCGGAGGAAAATTCAAAATAAGCTTCGTCGGAAACGACGAGTGTATTGCTCCTGCGAGCGGCCTTAACAAGTGCGGAAATATCCTCGGGCGACAAAGGGCAACCGAGGGGATTATTCGGGTGACAGAGAAAAAGCACTTTCGCCGAACCATTCGCAAGCACTTCAATCGTTTTTGCGAGAGGGAATACAAAACGACCATCTCGTTCTTCGTATGGAATGGGAATGATTTTCGCACCAACTCGATCCAGGATAGATTCGTAACCATAGAAAGTCGGCACCGGGAGAATCACTTCCCCGCCACCTCCAACATAGGCGCGTGCAATGTTCTCTATCGCCGCATCAGAACCGGGAGTGACAAGTATTTGCTCCTTGGTGACACCCGCATACGCTGCAAGCGCATCTTTCAATTCGCCGTAGTCTGGATAAGTCGAGAGTTGGGGGGGGGGGGGGGGGGTGGGGGGGCCGGCGGGGGGGGGGCGCCGCCCCCACCGACGAACGGGGGTGGGGGGGGCGGGGGGCGG
>CAYHIQ010000008.1:14674-16844 GCA_964356775.1 uncultured Candidatus Saccharibacteria bacterium
TAGTGACCGTGGACCCCCCCCCCCCCGCGCGATGCGCTTTATTCACTCGCGCGCGGGTCTGTACCGCCGTGGGCGGGGCCGCGCCGGCGGGCGCCCCCGAACTCTACAAGCTCATCATCCAGCAACCAGTAACTCTCGTTCCGATCGAGCGGCATCATATAATCCTGCCATTGTACTACCAAAAACTACTCCCCATGCGAAGCTTTTGTTTAATGAAATCTGTTCTAGAATAGAGAAATGAACAACAACACCGTCGAGCAGTCCGCGATTATCCACTTACTCACCGCAAGTAAACAAAGTGCTCCGCTCTGGTTTGCTGTACGTATGTACCTCGGCTACGAATGGCTCATGGCGGGATATGAAAAAATAATAAGTCCGGCATGGTTTGGGAGCAGTGCGGGAGCTGCCTTGAATGGCTTCGTACAGGGTGCACTCGCGAAAACCACTGGAGCCCATCCGGATGTACAGATGTGGTACGCAGCATTTCTCAAGAGTACAGTACTCCCCAATCTCGTTACCTGGTCGAATCTTATCGCCGTTGGTGAGGTACTCGTCGGACTTGGCCTTATCGTTGGACTCTTTACCGGTGTTGCCGCATTTTTCGGCTTCTTCATGAACCTCAATTTCCTACTCGCTGGCACCGTAAGCGTCAACCCCATCCTTCTCGTACTCGCGCTCGGTCTCATACTCGCCCGGCGCGTCGCTGGATACTGGGGGCTTGACCGTTATATACAGCCTCTCCTGAGACGGAAATTTTTCCCGCGACGATTTCAATAACCGTATTGTGTGCAGGAATGGATTCTGCAAAAATATAGAATCACATACCGGCGAAGAGGAGCTCGATTCGTTATAGGTTATCCGCGTCCAGGAATGCATCGAGTAAGGGTCCCGCTACAGCACGAGACTTGCCAGTCATGGGATTATCGTGGAGTGCAATGTGTGGCATGCCGTTGACCTCAAGAACAACAAAAGGTTGTTTCGTATAAGAGAGGGTGATATCTTGCGCAATGAAATCTATCCCGATGAGTTTCGCGGAAAATATGGTGGCAACACGTTCAAGTAGCTCACGTATGTCTTCGTGCACGACGTCGGTGACATCATGAATAACAGGCTTGTGCCCTCCGGTCATTTTCGTCTCGATGTATATTTTTTCTCCCCTCTTTGGAATCATTTCGGATAAAGCGAATGACGAAAGAAGCGCGCCAGACGCATGCGCAATGTTCGCAAGCTCTTTGACTGTATGTATGCCGTCTCCGATGAGATATCGCGGCTCACGTCGAGCGCATGCGACAAATTTCCCGTTGATTAAAATAGCTCGAAAAACGTTTCCCGGTACTTGTTCTTCGACAATGAAATTACTATCAATTCCCTGCGCAATCGCGATAGCTGAACGGAGTTCCTCCGTCGAACGAATATCGAGAGTGATGTGGCGAGAAAGAGATCCGTACCTCGGCTTGACTACGAGCGGGAACGTATATCGTACATTTAGATATTTATAAGCATGACGAAAATGTTTCAGCACTGCCCCACGAGCCACGGGGATGGCATGCTTCAGGAGAGCTTCTCGCACGTATGCCTTGTCAGCAAAAGGATGTTTCTCTCTTCCGTGTGGAATTGGCAACTCATCGAAGAACCGCTTCGAGTTGTTCGTAGCGATGAAAAAACGCGGTGTCGGCGCTCCAAATATTGAAACCATGAAAAGCGGCAATCTTCGGCGAGAGCACTCGTCCGCGATGAGGCGCATATGCGGTGTAAGAATATTTTTAACATTCTCTATAGGGTTCGCTTTTGCGATACACAGAAACAATAGTAAGCGAGTTATCGTATCAGCACACCAGTCGGCGCACAGTCGCCATATATTGCGTAGTCTTCCAAGACTGTATCTTGGAATTGCGGCGGGGAATGGAAAGAAAAAAGAGCTAACACGAACTACATATTTTGTAAGAAAGTGATTTGAACTGTGAGGTGCGCAATGTGGACAGGTCCCATCACTAACAACCCATCTCTTGACACTATTCATTGTTCTAGTATACAATGTGCCAAGATTTATTGGAAGGAGGTGATTACTTTGAGCAAATCACTGCGCGGGATTGAAGATGAGGGATACAAGGATGGTATGAATCATGAGTACGATCCGCCTCACAGCAGCATCTTCGAAGGATACTCGAAA
>CAYHIQ010000009.1:0-14421 GCA_964356775.1 uncultured Candidatus Saccharibacteria bacterium
CGTTGCCCGCACCCGCGCATGGCGGCGCTTGCGGAGTTCACTATTTGTTGCGGGTATGTGTTTCATAATATGTTGTATCTCTATTTCCGTTCTGCCTTATACGGCCTTCTTACCCTGCTTGCGACGGATAATCTCACCATCGTAACGGATACCCTTCCCGAGATACGGTTCCGGCGGCTTTATGCGGCGGATGTCCGCTGCAAACTGTCCGACGATCTCCTTATCGGCCCCTTCGAGCTTAATGATGTTCTTCTCAACTGTCGCCGTAATATCTTCAGGGATCTTGAGCGAAACCGTGTGAGAGAAACCGACCGTAAGGACGATATCTTTCCCTTTAGCTTCCACCTTGTAGCCGACACCTTCGAGAATGAGCTTCTTCATGTAACGATTCTCGACGCCGGCAACCATATTCTTCACATGAGAAGCGAACGTACCGATAAGCATCTTGCTGAGACGAGATCGGTCCTTCGGAGTAATAGAGACACCTGCCGCATCGACTACGATATCGATCGAAGGGTGCACACGCTTGGTAAGAGTACCTTTCGATCCTTTGACCGTCAGCACACCCGAGGTCACCGATACATCGGCCTTCCCTATTGCTATTGATTTTTTTGCAAGTCGACTCATAGGATTACCAGATTTCGAAAAGCTCTTCGCCGCCAAAACGGTTCTTGCGCGCCTCTGCGTCTGAAATGATGCCGGCAGAAGAAGAGATGAGGCGCGCGCCGGTGCCACCCTTCACCCGGTGTGCAGCGGTAAAAGGAGCATAGAGACGGCGACCCGGCTTCGAAATACGCTTCACGCCGCGCAAACGTGCGTTCCCTTGTTCATCAAGGGCGAGTGTGGCGACAAACGACCTCTTCACTTCTTCACCCTCTTTCACCTTTGTGTCGACCTGTGACAAGAAGCCAAGCTCCTTGAGCTTCTTTGCGATAGCGACGAGATGCGAAGAATACGGCACTATCACTTCACTCTTGCCGACAAGAGCGGCATTTTGGAGACGGATTATGAAATCGCCGACGCGGTCAGTTACCATGATGCTTTCTTTACGCCAGGGATCTTCCCTTCACGAGCGAGTTCGCGGAACTGGATACGCGAGAGGCCGAATACTTGCATATAACCTCGGGAACGGCCAGTGATTGCACAGCGACTCTTGAGACGCACCGGCGATGAATTTCTCGGGAGCTTTTGGAGGCCTTCTGAGTCACCAGCTAACTTCAAAGCAGCACGCTGTACCGCGTACTTCTTAACGAGTTTCGCCTTCTTGGCGTATCGTGCGAGCTGGGATTTCTTTGCCATAAAAAATAAAGCTCCGAAGAGCGTGTTGCTAGACTATCAGCGTTTTACGCCTGAGTCAACGATAAGCGGCATTCCGAGGTGACGGAAGAAAGCC
Organism: uncultured Candidatus Saccharibacteria bacterium; assembly: GCA_964356775.1. GTDB lineage: Bacteria > Patescibacteriota > Minisyncoccia > Phycocordibacterales > Phycocordibacteraceae > C7867-001. Next base: position 1,394 of record CAYHIQ010000009.1, read on the forward strand.
TCGGCCTCGGCCTTCCCTTTTGCAGTCGTGACAATGGTAATAGCGAATCCGAAGACATCTTTCAGGTCCTCGTCGCTCGTCTCCGGAAAAATCGTATTCTCCTTAATACCAATGGTGAGATTGCCCATATCATCAATAGCCGATGCCTTAAGACCGCGGAAGTCGCGAGTACGCGGGAGTGCGATGTGAATGAGCTTGTCGATAAAGTTATACATGCGCGCACCGCGGAGCGTCACCTGAAGACCGACCGTATCGCCCTCGCGCACCTTAAACGAGGCGATAGAAAGTCGTGCCGCGCGAGGTGCCGGCTTCTGCCCCGTAATCTTCATCAGGCGATCCTGGATGAGTTCGAGCTGTTTCTTATCACGCTTCTTCCCGACACCGGAAGAGACGATAATCTTCTGAATGCGCGGACCCTGCATCGTGCTCGTGTAGCCGAATTTTTCCGCAAGAGCGAGATAGGCTGACTGCTGGTGTTGTTTGGTAATAGACATAATTATTTTCCGATACGCGTAACGTTTGAAGCATCAATCGGGCGAGGGCGCTCGACGATGTGACCGACCTGTCCCGTGCGACCCTTCATATGACGCTTGAAGAGTGCAACACCTTCGACGACGACCTTATTCTCCTTGGGCAACGCACGAACAATGACACCAGACTTGCCTTTGTCCTTGCCTGCAATCACTTTTACCGTATCTCCTTTTTTTACCTGCATACTTAAAAAATTAGAGAAATTAAACGACTTCGGGTGCCAAAGACACAATAGAGTGCCAGCCGAGCTCGGAGAGCTCACGCGGCACCGGACCGAAGATGCGGTTCCCTTTCGGGCCCATCTCCTTTCCTTGTTTCTCGATAAGCACAACCGCGTTTTCATCGAAGCGGATGTAGGAGCCGTCCTTACGACCGAAGGGCTTGACCTGGCGCACGACGACGGCGCGAAACACATCTTTCTTCTTCACCGCCTTACGCGGCTCAGCAGTTTGTATGGAGATAACGACGACATCTCCAATCTCTGCGTAACGGCGCTTACTGCCGCCGAGCACCTTGAAAATGCGGGCTACTTTCCCACCGGAATTATCTGCGACCATAACAATGGATTGAGGCTGCAACATATTAGTTTGTATCGCTCTCCACCGACACTGTCTTTGTAGGGTCGATGGCGAAATGCTTCAATTTTGAAATAGGGCGGGTCGCCACGATTGTAACCGTGTCACCTACCTTGACCGTATTGCCCGGATCGTGCGCAAGATACTTCTTCGAACGCACAAAGTATTTCTTGTACTTCGCATTCTTCACATAGCGGTCAACCTTGACCGTAGCAGTGTCTTTCATCGCCGTCTTTACGACAGTGCCGACGAATGATTGAGGACGGAGGATTTTTTGTTCCATAAAAATTATTGCTTCCCTTCGGAAGTCCCGATGCTGGAAACAAGCACGCGGGCGTGCTGCTCAGTGAGCATCTGCGCTATTTTGGTGCGAAGCTTCCCTTTAGCATTTGGGTCCTTAGCGCGCGCGCCAGCAGCCGAAAAACGCTCCGTGCGAAGCTCGGCACGCGTATCGGTGAGGAGCTTGATGAGCTCCTGATCAGTTTTGGTCTTCATGTTATCTTTTTTTGTCATACAAATGGGAAAAAAGCAATCTTAACGGCGGGCGATAATCGAAGTGGTGACCGGAAGCTTCATGCCTGCCTGTCGCAAATGAGCACGAGCAATATCTTCAGGAACGCCATCGAGCTCAAAGAGTACGCGACCCGGACGCACCTCAAAGACATAGTGTTTCGGATCGCCCTTACCGCTACCCATGCCCACTTCAGCAGGCTTTGCGGTGACCGGCCGGTCAGGGAAAATGCGGATCCACATCTTGCCTGTCTTTGAAATCGCACGCGCGAGCACTTTGCGGGCAGACTCAATCTGATTGCTCGTGACGCGTGCACTCGAGAGCGCTTTAATAGCGAAAGAGCCGAATACGATGGTCGTACCGCGCGTATCAGGACGAGCGAGACGCTTGTCGCTCTTGCGCTGCGTCTGCCATTTGCGATGCTTTACTTTCTTAGGGAACAACATAGTAGTAAATATTAGCTATGAGCCGGCGCAGTCTCCGTCAAACGTACTGGGGTCTTCTTGTCCTGGTACACATTGCCGCGGTAGATCCACACCTTGATGCCAATGACACCGTACGGCAGGTACGCCTGCTCATGGGCGAAATCTATGTCCGCGCGGAAAGTCTGCAGCGGGATACGGCCTTTTTTTGCCTCTTCCTTACGGCTCATTTCTGCGCCGCCGAGCCGTCCCGAGAGCGCGATGCGTACGCCTTCGACCTCGCGTACCGCAATAACTTTCTCGACTGTCTGTTTCAGTACGCGACGAAACGGCATGCGCTTCTCAAGACCTTCCGCGATCATGTAAGCGACAATTGCGGCGTCCGTCTCCGGCTGGCGCACTTCATTGATATCGAACTTGACTTGCTTTCCGGCTGGAAGAGCGTGCCCGGAGGCCTTCTGAACGACGTCGGTCAGCTCCTTGCGTAGCTTGACCGCATTCTCACCAGAACGGCCGATTACGAGACCCGGGCGCGCCGTTGAGAGGATGATGCGCAACTCATTTGCCGAACGCTCAATCTCGATACCGCTTGTGTAGGTGCCGCGTAGCTTCTTCGTAAGGAAACGACGGATCGTTTCGTCTACCTTGATGTTCTCACGGTACGTTTTCTTGTCGGCAGCAAACCAACGACTCTTCCAGTCCCGGATGATGCCGAGACGATGTGCAAAAGGATGTACGGTATGCGTCATAAATTTATTTCGAGGCCGGGGCTGCACCGAGAGTCAGCTTCACACAGCTCTTCCTGCGACGGATAAGAGAGGCGCGTCCAAAAGCACGCGGCATGTACTTCTTCAATATGCCGGCACTCTCGACGACAATCGATTGTATTCTGAGAGTGTCTACATCCTCACCCGATACCTTCGCATTGGCGATGGCGCTCTTAAGAAGCTTCATGATAGGCTCTGCGGCGCGCTTTGGAAGGAACTCGAGCGCGACAATCGCGTCTTGTACTTTCTTACCCTTCACAAGCTCAGTCACAAGGCGAACCTTGCGTGGCGTTTGATTATGACTCTTGAGAGTTGCGTATGCCATATATTATTTCTTTGCAGCAGGAGCGGCAGCAGCAGGAGCCTTTGCGGCCTTTGCAGAAGCGATTTCCGCCTCTTGCTTCTTAGCCTCCATCTCCTTCTGCATCTTGCCTCCGTGACGGAGGAATTTCTTGGTCGGGGAGAATTCACCAAGGCGATGACCCACCATATCCTCAGAGACGAGGACCGGGAGGTGCTGCTTACCATTGTGGACACCAAGAGTAAAACCAATCATTTCTGGGCTTATCTGGCTTCGGCGCGCCCACGTGTTTATCACTCCGGATGTAGCCGGTTTTGCATTCAAGACTTTCTTCAGGAGTTTTACGTCCACGAAGGGTCCCTTTTTAAGTGAGCGTGCCATGTATAAGCAATGAAAAGCCCGCACTGCGGGATAAGTGAAAGATACAGGAAGCCGTCTACGGAGTCAACTATACCGTTCCGAAACACCCTCACAAATCCTAATCCGTTTCAGAACGTTGACAAATGAGTAAAGTGTAGTACTAAAACATTAAGGCCGTCCACCTCAGGACGGCCTTAAAACATTTTTGACTAGTAAATCATGATCCTCACACGCTAGTGCGGGGATTTTTGATGAATTTAAAGTTGATAGAGCTGAGCGACTTCAGCCGAACTAAGCTCTCTATTATAAATTCTCACATCATCTACTTGGCCTCGGAAAAATTGATTAGTTCCTGTCCATGAACCAACAAGGAGTGGCAAATTACTATTTGTAAGAACAGCCGTTTGAGGTGTACCTACTTGTACGCCATCACGATAGAGAGTGATTGTACTGCCATTATAGACTCCAACAAAGTGCTGCCATTGATTGAGTGTGACGGGTGTGGAGACTTCCTTCGACCATACAGATCCATTGCCAATACTGAAGTTAAGGGTCGAGCCGTTCACTTCAAATCCGTACGTATACTTTTTCATGACAATAGATCCCCAACCTGATATAGCTGTTGGCTGCTTTATCCACATACTGATAGAAACCGCTGGAGAGATATCGAGATCCCCTACTGAACCATAGTCATTGGCACCATCAAGATTAATGGCATTGCCGAATTTGCCAGTGACAAATGTCGGGCCGTTTATGAGAGTTGCAGGCCAATTATTTCCTGAAGAATCGGCAGCAGTGACACCGGAAGCCTCATCAAATTTCAAATGCGCCGCAAGACCTGCTGAAAGAGAGGTGGTGCTTGCAGTGTAATTTGCAATGAAGTTTTGAGGAGTGGAAGAGGCAGTGATGGTATGCGTCTGCGTGCCAAAATCTCCCCATGAAGCGAACGTGTATTGAGTAGCGCCGAACGATTGATTTGGAGCTTCTATCGAATGCTGGAAATTAACCAGAGTATCAAGAATGAACGAGGAAATCCTAGTGATACCATCTATTTTCAAGCTAAGTCCAGTTGTAGGCAGAGTGTCGAAAGAGAGATTTACTTTTTCAGGATATACGGTCACTGATTTGGCATCCTGCAACCCATTTGAATCTGTAACCGTGAGGACGATTTCATAGTTAGTGTCTCCGGAATAATCATGCCCACTCGTTCCTATAGGATAGGTGCCACTTGCCACTCCAGTAAACGGAAGCGTGGGATGAATATGGGTGTTGTGATGAAAAAGTACCTGCCAGCTATAGGCTGAATCTGGCAATGTACCATCTTCCGCGTCAGTCGCACTTCCACTGAAGCTCAAAATATCTCCCGCTCGGAAAGTTCCACCTGTAGAAGGAGTGAGTATGGTAGCTACCGGAGGAGTTCCTACTTTTATGGTAATCGGGTCTGACACTGTCGTCATTACCCCATCAAACACATGGACCCTCGCTGTATATTGACTGCTCGAGGCGTACTCATGAGTTGGATTTGGCAAAGTTGAACTCATAGCATCACCGAAATCCCATAAATAAGAAAGTGGTTGGCCTTCAGGGTCAGATGTTCCCGCACTTGAGAAGTTAACGGTAAGAGGCGCTTGTCCGACCACAGGAGTGCCGGTCGCCGATACAATAGGGGCAAGGTTGCCGCTATTGTATCTTATTCTTCTTATCTTGCCTCCAGTTATAAGGCTCTCATTTTCCCAACCAAGATCGCTGTAATAGAGTGCTCCATCTGGACCAACTATCATATGCACTACCGCCCCATACGGACCGTCGGTTGAACCATTAGACGGCTCAAATGGCTGCATACCGATAAGCGCATTATTTGAGTCAAAAGCGAGGCGTCTGATCCAGTTTTGAGTATAGTCGCCGAAGAAATAAGAACCTGCATATTCTGCTGGAAACTGACTACCTCGATAAACAATGCCCCCCGTGATAGATGCATCCCTCGTCGTGCCGCTTGATCCTGATACGAAGTGAGAATAATTGTATATAGGATCTCCTGGATCAATCGAACCACACACACCTTCACAATTTGGCCAGCTGTAATTTGCCCCACGAGAAAGAATATTGACCTCCTCGCGGGCAGTCGTAGCGGTATTGCCTCCAACATCAGCTACAAATATCCTGCCCGTCGGAATATCGATGGTCATGCGAAAAGGATTTCTAAATCCGTACGCAAAAATTGCATCATAATTTGGTCCTGTAGCATCGTAAAATGGGTTGTCGGTTGGTATAGTACCGTCAGGATTGTATCTCAGAACTTTTCCGCGGGAGCTCGTAAGATCTTGAGAATATACTGCGTTGAAATGCTCCCCCGTCGTCACATAGAACATGCCGTCATTCCCAAATACCAGAGCTCCTCCATGATGGTCAGTACCCGAAAGAAGGGTGTCTTGATAGATAACAAATTCGCTCGCTAAAGATGCAGTGGTCAAGTCGATATCGGCCGTAAATCGAGAGACGCGATCATAATTCGGAGAGCCAAGCGTATAGAATACATAGAAGTAATGATTTGTCGCAAAGTTCGGATCAAGTTCTATATCCATAAGACCCTGAAGACCGCCCGCATTCCCGATATTTGCGATAGTCATAAAATCTGTTGCCTCTGCCTGATTTGCCCCGGGTAGTACCCTCTTTATTCTACCGGTGAGCTCTCCTACTATCATGCTACCATCGGGCAAAAATTCCATAGTCGTTGGGAAATTAAGACCCGTAACAAGAATTTCATTTTGAAAGCCGCTCTGCCCTGCAGTATTAAAAACAGTGGTAGTCACTGGTTGTGAGGTTGTTGCATTTAGAGCAGCATCCCTAGCAACGGCAGTCAGCGTATATGTTCCATTCGCTACTTGTTTAGTATCCCATGTGAAAGTATACGGCGCAGATAAATCTTCGGCACCAAGACTTACTCCATTCAGTTGAAACTGAACTCCGACAACCCCTACATTATCGCTTGCATCTGCTGCGATGGTACTCGTCGCAGAGAGAGTTATATTATTTACGGGTGCAGTAATCGAGATAGTAGGATTAGTCGTATCAGGTACCGGTGGGCTAACTGGCGTATTCATGTCAGTCTGGATTTCGACCAAAGAGAGAGCGCGTGAATACGTTCGCAAATCATCTATCAGGCCTGAAAATGGGTTATTGGATCTTAGATTTCCAATAGCAACGAAGTGTCCGGTATTATCAGCTTCGAGAGTTTTGGTGCCAGTCGTTGTAAGTACGCCATCAACGTAAAGTTTGAGTTGGTTGGTGCTGTCTATAAAGGTGACAGCCACATGATGCCAGTTGGTATTATTTATAACAGGACCCAAAAGATCACCTGACGCATATGAACCAAAGCGTAATGTGTTATCTCGACCAAAATAAAATTCCTTACACCCGTTTGCCCACACACTCCCACATTTACTGAAAATATGCCGCTGGGCACTGCCGAGAACATTTCTTTTTACCCAAGCAGAGATAGTAAAATCAGATGTACCAAAATTAAAAGTTGATGGGGTTGAAAGCGTTACTTGACCAGTCACACCTCCAAAAGAGAGGGCGCTGCCATTCCTACCCAAAGTTGTCCATGTAACTCCACTGGTGATCGTACCATTGTGTCCTATGCCTGATATATCTGTTGTCGTGGTGCCCGTACCTTCCTCAAAAGAAAATGCCGATGTGAGATTTTCTCCCGCATTTGCCTTCATAACAAAAAGGAAGGTTATCGCTATAAAAAAAACAAAAATCCCACTGTAAAGTTTAAATTTCATGTATTTAACCTGTAAAGTATTCGAGGCATATCTCGGCTTGTATGGAAGAATACCACACCAGCCTCTATCCTAAGATAGATAGCAGTATATTCACGCTTCTTTAAAAATACAAGCGTTTACTAATCCTTGCGCCTCTTCCCGACCTTACGGCGAGAAACGATGAAGACGTTTGAGTACTTTTTCGGCGTACGAGTCTTCTGACCCTTGCCAGTAGGCTTGCCCCACTTGCTCTTCGCACGGCGGAGACCACGACCCTGCTTGCCTTCGCCACCTCCGTGCGGATGATCAACCGGGTTCATGGCCGTACCGCGCACCGTCGGGCGAATACCCATCCAGCGGCTGCGTCCGGCCTTACCAATCACGACGAGATTTGACTCCTCATTGCCGACAGTACCAATGCTTGCCCATGCGAGATCAGAAACTTTGCGTATTTCGGTCGAAGGAAGCTTCACCTGAGCGTAACCAGCATCATGAGCGACGACTTCAGCGAAGTTACCTGCGGAGCGGACGAGAACAGCGCCAGCGCCAGGAGAGAGCTCGATGTTGTAGATAAACGTACCGACAGGGATTGCGCCGATAGGAAGTCGGTTAGCCGGTGTCAGAGGTGCATTCTCAGCGACAATGAATGAATCGCCGACCTTCACACCTTTCGGCAAAATGACGTAGCGACGCTCACCGTCTCGATAGAGCGCAAGGCCGATGAATGCGGTGCGGAAAGGATCGTATTCCACAGTTTCAATCTTCGCTGGAATATTCTTTTTGTCGTACTTGAAATCCACTGCGCGAAGACGACGCTTGTGTCCGCCACCCTGGTGGCGCGTCGTGATGCGACCGAAAGCATTTCGGCCGCCCTGACTGCTCTTCTTTTTAAGCAACGGCTTATGCGGTGCATGACCTGAAAGAAGCTCCTTGTAAGGGAGAGTGGTCATGAAACGGCGACTCTTGGATGTAGGCTTGTACGTTTTCATACTGGATAATTAAGCAAATTGAATGGTGTCGCCGGAGTTCAGGTACACATAGGCCTTGCGGCGCGACGAACGCATGCCTGTGCCGCGCTTTGTGCGCATCGCCTTCGGCTTTCCCTTCACGTTCATAGTGCGTATCTTACGAGGCTCGACCTTATAAATCTCTTTGATAGCCCCCGCAATATCCGCCTTCGTGGCGCGCAAGGAAACCTCAAAAACGTAGACGCCCTTTTCGGTCGCGATAAGCGCCTTCTCGGAGAACCATGGTGCGCGAATGATCTCGTGCTCGATACCGTTTGCGAGCGCAGTGGTGCGCGCGCGATGTCGAGGAGCGTCAGCCTTCTTAGTTTCTTTTTTCTTTTTGCCAAAAATTGCCATGATGATTTATTTAGACTTAACGCGAGCAAGAAGAACCTTAAACGCTGCTTCTGGATTCTCGATGACCAGATACTTGCGCGAGAGCACGTCGACCGGATTTATGTTGCGTATCTCTTCCGTCATGACATTTCCAAAATTCTTGAAGCTCTTTATCGTCGCTGCATTGTATGCAGAAAGTGCGATAAGCGCAGTGTTGTTTTTCTTCGTGATGAGAGTCGCGGCATCTGCGCCTTTTGCGAGAGCAGTGAGAGTGATCTTTGCCGTCGCGGTTTTCGGGGTCGAGAAAGCAAATGTGTCGACAAGAATTATTTCACCATCCTTCGCCTTCTTCGAGAGCGCCGAAAGAAGAGCTCCTATGCGCATTTTGCGGTTGATCTTTTCACTATAGTCGCGCTCGGAGCGCGGACCAAAGGTAACACCGCCATGGCGCCATATTGGTGAACGGCTGGAACTGTGCCGCGCCTGGCCGGTACCCTTCTGTTTCCATGGCTTTTTGCCGCCGCCTGATACTTCGGCGCGGTCTTTAGTATTTGCGCGATTTTGGCGTGCATTCGCCTGCATCGCCGTCGTAACCTGATGTACGAGATCGCTCCGCCATGGCGCTCCGAAGAGACTCTCGGGGAGAGTCATTGTCGAGACCTTCTTTCCCTCCATAGAGAAGACTGGTGCCTCAATTGCGACATAAGCAGTCTTCTTTGTCTTTGTGATTTTTTTTGCGGTAGCCATGGTATGTAAATTATGCAGCGACTACTTCAAGCAGGGTGCCTCGGCGTCCTGGAACGGCGCCGGAAACGATGATCTTACCTGCAGCAACATCGACCACGAGCACTTTGAGATTCGTCACCGTCACGCGATCAGTACCCATGCGACCGGCCATGCGCATACCCTTAGCAACGCGACCTCCCGCGCGACCTCCACTACCGCCGATAGATCCCGGAGAGCGTTCGGTGTGCTTCTGACCGTGCGTGCGTGGACCTCCATGGAAGCCATGACGCTTCACAACACCTGCAAAGCCCTTACCCTTCGTAAGACCGGAGACCTGGACCGTATCGCCGACAGCGAAGACAGATGCGTCGATCGTAGAACCAACTTCTGCTGCTTCGTCAGTGCGGAATTCGCGGATTGCCTCAAAACCCTTCCCTTTCGTGTGTCCAAGGACTGGCTTGCTGATGTTTTTTGTCCTGCGCGCACCGCGACCGACCTGGACTGCAGCGTAGCCGTCCTTACCTTCTTTGGTTTTCACCTGGGTAACCGTCACTGGATCCGCGACAAGAATAGTACCGGCGCGCGCAACGCCGTCTTCCCCGAAGATACGGGTCATGCCTTCTTTTGTGGCGAGGATAAATTTCATTTTTTAAAGCAAATCGCGCAACAGCAAATCGCGTTGCGCGAGATGCCATAGGTCCCGTTGCGAGACGTCCGAAGGGACGTCTGTGATACGGTACGTAGCTTTAGGAGCACTCTACACGAGCCGTCTAAAAGATGCAAGAAAGACGAGACGTTCGTTAAAAAAGAAAGGGGTTGCCGCAAATACATGCGACAACCCCCTTACTCCCTTTCTTTCAGTCTCAATCGGACAAACGATGATTAGAATCCGGCGGGGCCGAAAACTACCCAACTTTCACTTCCCCACAAGTTGCTCGGAACAGGGACTTCTTTTTTCCCCGTCCCGTCTTGATTTACTGCCCATAACCGACTGTCGGCAGTATACAGAATCAAATTACTGCCATCGAGCGCCCAGTAGGGATTAGATCCCAGACCGAGATCGACCTCTGCTCCTCCTGTAAGCGACTTAACGACGACATGCGATTGGCCATTCATATTTTTCATGAACGCCACATGAGTGTAAGCCGCATTGACCACCATCACACGATTACCATTCATCGCGTCATTCGCAAAGAGTGTTGGAACCCCGACGAGAGAAGGAGCATTCACCGGATCAATGACTTGCCGCCATATCTCACTGGTACTTTCTTTGAAAAAGAGTACTACGACCTGACCGGTCGCTGCATCTTGCCCTCCGAAAACCGGCGAGTACTTAAGCGAAGCGTCATCGGTAACCCGTAACCAGAAGAGCGACCCGTCCATTTTCACAGCGAAAATGTCCGTCCTAAGAGGGACGCCCGGATAGGAACAGGCACTTGGAATAACCGCGACATCCCCAAACAAATCCGTACTACTAGTGTCGAAACTTCTCTCTGAAGTTGCAGATGAGCAATTTGGAGCCAGGATTCCGCCAGATGGTATAGCGTGTGTCTGAGCAAGAGTCGTCAGAGACAGCGACCAAATACCGTCGATGTTGGCACCTCCGTACGCAATTCGTTGACTGTCTCCTCGAAAGGGAGCGATGATCATTGGTTGGATATTGAATCCCCCCCACACAACGCTCTCCACCCCTGTCGACAGATCCTTTGTGCATATAGCACCTTGACATGGATAGAGAAGCTTCCCTGTAGTAAGCATGAGCATTGGCTCTACGAAGTTCACCCCGCCTACATTTGCTCCATTTACTGATACTGAGATACTAACTGGAACAAAGGTATGCCCTACAAGCGACGGCGTGACAGTATAGGTTCCATTAGGAAGACCTGAAAACGCATAATTTCCGAATGCATTTGTTACTGCTGATGCGTTTCCGGGACTCAAACTAATGAGTACTCCAGACTGAATGCCGCCACTCACTGCCCCGGATATGCTATACGTCGGCACATTGGCAAGTGTTCCAGTAAAATTTATACCGGTGACATTTGCATTTGCCACGCTCACCGTTACTGCGGTGCTCGTTGGAGCAAATACGTACCCTCCGAGTGAAGGTACGACCGTGTAGTCGCCATAAGCGAGATTGGACAAAACATAGTTCCCGCTTGCATCAGCTGTTGCGCTCGCCGCCATTTGTCCACTTGCAGTGATTGTGGCACCGGCGATGGATGTACCAGCGATACTATTCGCAGTGATTACCGGCGGAGGCGGACTTGATGACGGTGTATCGCTCCCACCACCACTACACGCAGTGACGGCAAGAGCCATCACGAGAACAAACAATCTTGCTGCTCGATTCCTCATAGCCCACCTCCTTGGTTTGGTTTTTATTGACTACCGAACGTGATTGACAAACATCTAAATCTGTTTTTAACAGTATATCTTCGAATTAGATTTGTCAACTTTTTCCGTTTCTCAGTATGACGTCACCCAGAAAACACAGAACCGCCCATATGGGCGGTTCTGTGTTTTCCCTTTCGGGAAATTTAGACCATCTTGACGTCAATCGTCACGCCAGAAGGGAGATTGAGGTTCGTGAGGGCCTCGATAACCTTCGGCGAGGGATTCAGAATATCGATGAGGCGCTTGTGGATGCGCATTTCGAACTGCTCGCGCGCGTCTTTGTGGACGAACGTTGAACGGTTGATTGTCCAGCGCTTGATCTCAGTCGGAAGCGGAACTGGGCCCACAATCGTCGCGTCGAAACGCGCCGCGGTGTCCATAATCTGCTTTACCGAGAGATCGAGAATTTTGTGCTCATAGGCGCGGATGCGGATGCGGAGCTTGTGCTCTACCGGAGCGACCACTGCTGCCTTCTTGGGAGCACGCTTCGCTTTTGGCTTCGTTTCCGTTGCTGTTGCCATATGAGTATCAATTAGAAATCAGTGCTTACGCCGTAATCTTGGTTACGACACCTGCGCCGACTGTCTTGCCGCCTTCGCGGATAGCGAAGCGCTGCTGTTCCTCAAGTGCGACCGGGGCAACGAGCTTTACCATAAAGGTAACCGTATCTCCAGGCATTACCATCTCCTTACCCTCCGCGAGCGTCACTTCACCCGTCACGTCTGTCGTGCGGATGTAGAACTGCGGCTTGTAACCGGAGAAGAACGGCGTGTGACGACCGCCCTCATCCTTGGAAAGAATGTACACCTCCGACTCAAAGTCGGTGTGCGGCGTAACCGAACCGCTCTTCGCAAGAACCTGGCCGCGATGCACGTCTTCCTTCTTCGTGCCACGCAGAAGAATGCCGGCGTTGTCGCCTGCCATACCTTCCTGGAGCTGTTTGTTGAACATTTCAATACCGGTGACGGTCGTCTTCGCCGTCGGTTTAATACCGACGATCTCAACTTCCTCGCCGACCTTCACGGTGCCGCGCTCAATGCGACCGGTGACGACGGTGCCGCGACCTTCAATAGAAAAGATGTCTTCAATTGGCATGAGGAACGACTTGTCGGTCTCGCGCTTCGGCTGGTCAAAGTACGTATCCATCGTGTCCACGAGTCCTTTTACTTTTTGTGCCCATTCGTCGGCGGTCACGTCCTTGGCATCAAGCGCCTTGAGGCCTGAACCGCGGATAATCGGCGTATTTACACCGTCGTAGCCCTGCTTGGTCAGGAGCTCGCGGATTTCCTCTTCAACAAGGTCAATGAGGTCTTGCTCAGCAACCATGT
>CAYHIQ010000010.1:0-14404 GCA_964356775.1 uncultured Candidatus Saccharibacteria bacterium
TCCCCCCCCCCCTATAATTTTTTTTTCGTTTCTGCCCCGCCCCCCCAAACCCCCGCTTTGTGTGTGGTTGTTTCCCCCGCGGCCGCATGGTACCATTTCCCGTATGGCATTACGACTCAGTTTCTATGGTGGAGTGGGAAAGGTAACAGGCTCTAATTTTTTAGTCGAGGGTGCTCATGGGAAAGTGCTCGTTGATTGTGGTGTTGAACAGGGAGCTCATATTTGCGAAGAGTGTATGTATGGGCCCTTTCCGTATGATGTGAAATCGATTGACGCACTCGTTCTGACGCATGCGCACCTCGATCATGTCGGTCGCATCCCGAGACTCGTGCGGGATGGTTTTCGCGGGAAAATATACATGACGCCACCAACGAAGGATCTCGCTGAGCTTATTTTGCATGACTCGATCGGTATCATTACTGATGAAGCGCGACGACATAGTAAAGAACCTCTTTACGAAGAACAAGATGTGTATGCGACCTTTTCGCTCATTGAAACATTGGATTATCACACGGAGAAAGAGATTGCTCCTGGTCTCTCCTGCTACCTTCGTAATACGGGGCATATTCTCGGTTCAGCAAGTGTGCGAATCAAAGGCGAGGAAGGAATTACTGTTGCATTCACTGGCGATATTGGTAATTCACCATCACCTCTATTGCCGGATTGGGAGCCAGTGCCCGATGCGGATGCGCTTGTTATGGAAAGCGTCTATGGTGACCGTCTCCACCCGCCTACTGCCGAGCGCGTTAAGTCGCTCCGCGACACGCTCAAGCGCGCTATAGCTAAAGACGGTACTATCCTCATTCCGGCATTTTCGCTTGAGCGCACTCAGCTCATGCTGTACGAACTTTCGAACTTTTTTGAAGCAGGCGAATTGCCTAAAATTCCGGTCTTTCTCGATTCACCGCTCGCGATAAAAGTGACGGCGGTCTACGAGAAGTGGGGGCTTACTTATTTCAAATCTGAGACTGAGGACGAAATGAAACGTGAAGGCAGTATCTTTGAATTTCCATTTTTGAAGCAAACACTCTCGCGCCAGGCATCTATAGAAATAGAGAAGGTCTCAGGTCCTAAAATAATCATCGCCGGTGCAGGGATGAGTCATGGCGGACGGATTGGTGGATGGGAGAAGCGCTACTTGCCTGACCCGACGACGACGCTTCTTATCGTCGGTTATCAAGCCCCTGGGAGCCCCGGAAGGCGGATTCAAGAGGGTGCAAGCACGATACGAGTGCAGGGAGAAGATGTTGCCGCGCGGGCTCAAGTAGTAGTGCTCGAAGGGTGGTCGGCGCACGCCGACCGCGATGAGCTACTCAAATTCGCGGAAGCAGCGCTGACGGAGAAACGCCCTAAAGTCATCTTTACCGCTATCGGCGAACCGTCAGCCGAACGGTTCCTCGCGCAGCGCATTCATGACTATTTGGGTGCTCGAGCCGTCGTTCCCGAACTCGGCCAGACGTGGGAAATTACGAAAGATTCGGTCAAAAAGATTTAAATACATTTCTAGTTCAGAAAGTTGCTACACTTCAGTCATGACAAACGAATGGATCGAGGCAAATAATAAGTTAGAAAAGACTTTTGAGTTTAAGGATTTTAAAGAGGCGCTCGTATTTGTAAATAGGGTAGGGGAGATTGCCGAGCGCATGCAGCATCATCCGGATATTGGTATCAAGGATTACAAAAAAGTAATTGTTTCAACGACGACGCATGACGGTGGCAGTATGGTAACCACCAAAGATCAAGAGCTTACTGCTGAAATCGATCAAATAAACGTCTCGTAATATGAATCCGAAACCAGGTATATATCAGCACTACAAAGGCAAAAAATACCGAGTCATCGGCGTGGCGAAACACAGCGAGACACTGGAAGATATGGTCGTATACGAAGCGCTTTACGAAAATGAAGTGTCAAAACTCTGGGTCAGACCTCTGGAGATGTTTCTCGGAGAAGTTGAGATTGATGGCAAACGAGTACTGCGATTTAGATACTTGGGCGAGTAGTAAGCAAAAACCGCCCCTTTCGGGGCGGTTTTCTTTTTGTTAGACGACTTGTTTGGCGATACGAGTGAAAACTTCGGGGTGTTCTGAAGCGAACTGAGCAAGGACCTTTCGGTCGAGCGCAAAACCAGTCTTTTTAAGCTTCGCAATGAATGTGCTATACGACTTGTGGCCGTTCTCACGGACGGCGGCATTGAGTCGGACGATCCAAACTTGACGGAAGTCCGTCTTCTTGTCGCGGCGGTGTGCAAAAGCATAGCGGCCTGCGCGCATGAGTGCTTCGTGCGCATAGCGCTCTTTCTTGGAGCGGACGCCACGATAACCCTTGGCTCGTTCGAGAACGTTCTTGCGGCGTTTCTGCGCCATTACTCCTCCTTTGATTCTTGTCATACGAAAATGATTACGAGCTGGATTAATTACGCACCAGTGCCTGGAAGGAAGCGGCGACGGACGCTCTTCGTCAGAGTAATCGCGACAGGGCGACGCTTGCCACTGCGCTCTGAGCCGCTCGCTTTAGCATTGAAATGGTTCTGACCTTTTGCACGCGCCATGAGCTTACCATTGCGCGTTACGCGGATTCTCTTCGAATATGATTTATTTGTTTTCATTTTATGGTTTCTGTTCTTTCTCGCGTTTTGCCTGGGCTATAAGGTCCCGCTCGATTACCCCGGCAAAGCCCTTTGGACTCCTGGTGACCGGCTCAGCCACCTTATAGGCATAGGGAATGAGTTTGAGGAACCTTACGAGACGTTCCTTCAAGAACTCCTCTCCCATACCCTTATAGCGACCTTTAAGGAAGAGCTCAGCACGCACTCGGTGGCCCTCAGCGAGCCATTCAGCTGCTTTCTTCGCCTTGAGGCCCATATCGTGGTCGCCAGTGCCCACCTTAATCTGGACTTCCTTGGTCTCGGATACTTTGACCTTGGCTTTTACTGCCTTTTCCTTCTTGCTACGCTCGTATTCGAATTTACCATAATCCATGATCTTCGCAATGGGTGGGACGGCAGAGGGTGAGATTTCGATCAAATCGAGCCCAGCCGTCTTAGCCGCCGCGAGTGCTGCATCAAGCGGTAGTACGCCCAGATTGCTTCCATCAGCACTAATAACGCGCAACTCTTGTGCGCGAATCTCATTATTTATGCGAAGTCGGTCGGTAGCCACTGGAAGTATTGGAACAATAGCACGAAAATGCTAGACGGCGCAAGGTTTCTGGCGAGCTTGGCTCTCTGTGTCTATCTTGAAATCTGATTTGGGCTAGAGAGGACGATTTCTGCCTTATTCTGATACGAGGAGATTTTTCCAGTAAGAGTGACTGTCTCTCCTTTGTAGCGGGAGAGGTCGCCGAATTTCTTTGCATCATCGGCAAAGATGACGCCGGAAAACGGGCAACTCTTATAGTTCCTGCAGAAATCAAGGAAGACAGTGCCGCTCTTGGAGGTGTAGGCCGTAACAAGGATGCCGCGCACGGAGGCGTGCTCGCCAACGTGCGCACTCGCTTCAGTATAGTCGATGGTCCCGATAGAAACAGGAGCGGCCGCTCCTGCGGCCGCGTTGCCTTTGTAGGCGTCGAGCAGTCGTTTCAAGATATTTTCATATGCTTGTCGAAGCGATGGGTCGGTGCCGATTTCAAGAACTTCATCGTTCAAAGTCGTTGCAGATCTGGTCCAATTGTAACTGCCAAACGCATAGGCTTTTTCCGTCACAAGGAGTTTGATGTGCATGATACCGTTGCCGGTTGCATGGCGCTCGGTAAAAAGAGGAATGCCAGCGGAGCTCATCGTAGCAATAAGGGGAGCGCCATAGCTGTCGCTGCTTTGTTTGGAATCCACAATCCCTTTTACATCAACGCCGCGTTTTTTCGCTTCGACCAGCGCATCGGCGACATTGGGAAGAGTAAAGGTATAAATCGCAAAGTAGATATGATCCTCAGCATCGTTAATCAGTGCAATGAGTTCCTGATCATTTTGTTTTACGTCGAGACTATAAATGACGCGCGTCGTGCCCGCTAGGGGTGCCGAAACGGTTTGAGCCGGGATGCTTATGTTCGCGCTTTCCATTCCACTGCCACCTGCCACGTATCCTGTGCTACCTGCCGCAAGAGCGAGTATGAGCGCAGCAATAGCGCGAATTATTTTTGCATGCATGCATCCAGTATACTGTGTGTATGGCGCTCGTATTTGATATAGAAACAGTCGGCGAGTCGTGGGACGCGCTCGACGAGACGACGCAGCACAATCTTTCGTGGTATCTGCGCGAGTCGTCGAAGAATGATGAAGAATACGAATATGAAATGAAAGAGCTTAAAGAGGGGATGGGACTCTCACCCTTAACTGGCTTCATCGTCGCAATCGGCGTGTATGATACCGAGCGCGAGAAAGGTGCCGTTTATTTTTCCGCTCCGAACGCGAATATAGAAGCGAGCGAAGAAAACAGCATCAAATATGAAGTGATGGACGAGAAAGCCATGCTAGAACACTTTTGGAAAGTTGCTGCGGTCTGCACGGAATTTGTCTCCTTCAACGGCCGCGGCTTCGACGCCCCTTTTCTCGCTATTCGCTCGATGGTGCACAATGTCGTTCCGACCAAAGACTTGCTTAGTAATCGGTATCTCTCGATGCAGCGGGGTGCCGCGCATATCGACCTCATGGATCAGCTCACGTTTTATGGCGCCGCGCGCTTCCGCAAGAGCCTGCATCTCTTCTGTCGCGCGCTCGGTATCAAGAGTCCGAAAGCGTCGGGTACTACTGGTGACGATGTTGCGACGCTCTACAAAGAGAAGAAATATCTCGACATTGCCCGCTACAATGCTGGTGATCTTTTCGCGACCGCTGCCCTCTATAAACGTTGGAAGGAGACTATTCGTTAACTATGTGTGAGTGCCGACTTCGATATCCAGCCCATCCTTCTTAGTCTGATACACACGAAGATTGTGTCGACCAATGAAAAAAAGTAGGAGGAGAAACGCGCCCGCAATGCTCCAACGCTGATATTCTATCCAGTCAGAGGTGATATTCCCAAACCAATAAGAGGCGTAGAAGAGTATTGTAGTCCAGACTGAAGTCGCAACGACAGTTGTAAGTATGAATGTAGAAAGGGGAGAGCGGAAGAAACCACTCGCGGCGTAGGTTGGGAGCCGAGAGCCTGGTATGAATCGTGCCCAAAAGATTGTAAGTACGAAACGAGTCTCGAGCCATGCTCGGAGAGGGAGAACTAATTGATGATCGCCGTAGAGTTTGAGTCGAGGATGAGTGCTTGCGAACCATCCAAGACAGTATAGTCCGATGTCGCCAACGATGATGCCTGCATACAATGAGAAGAGGGCAATCGGAACTCCGATAGTGCCGTTAGCCGCGAGCATGCCGACAATGACTGCGGTCGGGTCTTCAAGAATGAAAGCGCCAAGGATTATTGCGAGCGATAAGGAGACTGAACTGCCAACTGCGCCGCCGATGAGATTGGAAAGCAAGAGAGATACATCCATGTGAACACTCCCATGTTACCAGATTTTGCGGATATCGCGCTGTCTTTTGTCAGGAACATGTGTTCTCTGTGGTGCTAAAATGGCCGTATGGAAAAGCAGGGGAAAGCAACGTTCGCAGCAGGTTGTTTCTGGGGTGTCGAAGCATCATTTCTCGCAACGCCGGGCGTTCTCAATGCTGTCTCCGGCTACACGGGCGGACATTTAGAGCGTCCGACCTACGAACGCGTCTGCGAGGGCACGACCGGACATGCCGAAGCGGTCGAAGTTTCGTATAATCCCGAGAAGGTTTCGTACGAAGTGCTGATAAAGAAATTTTTTGCGCTCCATGATCCGACCCAGATGAATCGCCATGGTCCGGACGTGGGTGAGCAGTACCGATCCGTCATCTTCTACCATTCACCAGAACAAAAAGAGATTGCCGAGAAAGTGAGACAAGAACTTGCATCACAGTATTTACCAAAAACTATTGCGACGTCAATCGAGCCCGCGAGCGTATTTTGGAGAGCCGAGGAATATCATCAGCGCTATGCCGAAAAGCACCCTGGTCGAGTCGCCTGTCATATTTGATTAGATTCGCCCGGTAAACTTGACGAATTTGCAAATACACCGTATGCTTTTCCTAGAAAGCACAGCTCATTGAATGACGGCAAACCTTCAATTGTGAAGGAGTCTACTAATCAGCGACACCGTTCAATCACGAACATCGTCGCAAACAGAAAAGGAGAGCAACTATGAGCGACCTTATGCTCGATGTTGGCCAAGCCAACGAACTCAAACTGGCGTTCCGCCGCACGGACTGGAACAACGATGACATCAAACGGCTGTGCGAGGGTAATGTCCTCGCTGATGTGCGCAGCGTCCTCCGCGGACACGCGTTCATCAATGTCATTCAATACGTCATCGACTGCGACGCCAACCCCTTCAACCCGTGGGCCAACGATGGCTTCACCATCGAAGAGCACCAGAAGGGTGGCCAGTGGAAGTTCGACCCCAAACAGGTCGAGTTCTTCCTCTCAAGCGGCCAGAAGGATGGCAAGGTCATCGAAGGCAACAAGCTCCGCAAGGAGCTGGCGAAGAAGCTCGTCTTCAACGCCAATGTCCTCGACTACCTGCTCGCGCACCCCGAACTCATCCCCGATGAGTGGAAGACGGATGGAAACGGGAACACCCGCTACATCTTCTTCTGGGGCACTGTCTACCGCCGCCGCGATGGCTACCTGTTCGTCCGCTACCTCTACTGGGACGGCGACAGGTGGTACTGGAGCTACCGCTGGCTCGACTACGGCTGGCACGGCAGCAACCCTGCGGCAGTGCGTGCAAACGATTAAACACAATCGCCTACTGGGTTGAACTTTGGACTTTGTCCTTCCGACCTAATGGCCCCCTTCGCTTCGGTGTTGGGGGCCATTCATTTTGAAAATCTATATTAGATTCGGCACTGAACCATCATTCTTTTTTGAAATCGAGACAGACTGAATTTATGCAATATCGTTTTCCTCCTTTTTCGGCAGGACCATCGTCAAATACGTGTCCCAAGTGCCCACCACAGTTTTTACAAAATACTTCCGTGCGATGTGAGCCATGAGAGTCATCAGGTCGGGTTCCAACATGCCCCGCAACCGCAGGATCAGTAAATGCTGGCCAGCCGGTACCTGAATCAAATTTCGCATCCGAACTAAACAGTGTGGTGCCGCACACTTTGCAGGTGTACATACCAGCTTCGTGATTGTCGACGTATTTCCCTGAAAAGGGAGCTTCGGTACCGCCCTCGCGCAGCACATGACACTCTTCCGCGGTCAATTTCTTCTCTTCCATGCCGTTCAGTATATCAGTTGCATATCGATACCTCGGCGCGTATCCTAAGCGTTATGAAGCGTGCCTTGGTCGCCCTACTTATATCGCTCCTTCTACCAATGAATGCATTTGCAGCGGGTGCGGCGTCTTCTTTTTCAGTCGCGCGCTCTCTTCTTGCTGCGAGTTCTTCACCTGGGAATGCATACGCTGCAGGAGTGTCGGTCGTGCTTACAGCACCGGTCGCCGGCGATTTCTCTGCCTTCGGTGGGTCAATTGTTACTGCGGCAAAAGTGGCGGGTGATGAACTCCTTGTCGCCGGTTCGATAAGTTCGCGCGCAAAAATCGGTGGGGATTTCCGAGCGGTGGGCGGGAGCATTACTATTGGAGAACCGGTCGCGGGTGATCTGGTTGCTCTTGGGCTCTCCGTACACGATGCTGGTCGTGTTGCAGGGAGTATCTTTATCGTCGCTGCAAATACCACCTTGGCCAATGGTGCTTCGGGTGCGGTCACTATCTATGGTAACAATATCTCGCTCGCCGGAGATTTTGCAGGCAATGTCGACATCGTTGCAAGTGGTCGGATCACGCTCTCCGCGAGTACAACGATTAAGGGAAAGCTTTTCTATGAAGCGCCTGAGAAAGCGGTAATTCCTGTATCCGCAATGATCACCGGCGGCATCACATATACAAACGCTTCTTATCTGCCTGATATCGGTACGTCGCGCATACTCGCTCTTGTGAGTGTTGGATTCTTCCTTTTTGCCCGCATTCTCGGAGCGCTTATTCTTGCCGGACTCCTTGCCGGTCTGTTCCCGAGATTGGCAGAAGCGGTTGTAGAGCGCGCTTACGCGGAGCGTCTACGGAGTGTCCTTCTCACGATGTTGCTCGGTTTCGCGATTCTCGTCGCGACACCGGTTCTGATTATCTTGCTCGCGCTTACGTTTGTTGGTATCGGTCTCGCACTCCTACTTTTACTCATGTATGCTATGCTCGCATTTTTCGCGTTTCTCTACGCCGGCATTTTGCTTGGCAGTGTGTTTGCTCGGCAATTTGCGAAGCGCGAGATAGTGTTATGGCGCGATGGTGTGTTTGGTATGCTCGCGCTTTCGCTTGCCGCGCTAGTGCCACTCATCGGTCCTTTCATATTGTTCTTTCTTACCGTCTTTTCTGCGGGTGCTTTGTTGCTCATTTTCTTCAATTTCGCGTTCCCGCACGAGGAACACACGTCCGAATTGTTATAGCCGTGTTTATGGAAATGCTGGCTATCGCAAAACAAAAAGAGCGACTGATGCGCGCAAAGAAAATTGTCACGTATCTAAAGAAGGCATACCCCGTTCCGAAGAGTGAGCTTATACATACGACACCATTTCAATTCGTCGTGGCGGTTATTCTTTCGGCTCAATGCACGGATAAAGCGGTAAATAAACTGACGGTAAATCTCTTTAAGAAATATAAAACGCCGAAGGATTTCGCGAAAGCAAACCTGGCGGTCTTCACGAAAGAAATCTCTTCCGTGACGTTCTTTCGCAATAAAGCGAAAGCGATTACCGGCTCTGCAAAAGAGATCGAGACGCGGCACGATGGAATCGTGCCGCGTACAGAAACTGAACTTGTGGCACTTCCCGGGGTTGGTTACAAGACTGCGCATGTCATCCTCGGCGACCTCTACGGCATCTGGGAGGGCATTCCAACCGATACTCATGTGAAGCGTTTCGCAAAGCGTTTTGATCTTACAGATCAGAATGATCTTAAGAAAATATCAAAGGAACTTGAAATGCTCATACCAAAAAAAGACTGGAAATATGTAAACAACGGCCTTGTCCTCTACGGCCGCTACGTGTGTCCGGCGCGTCCGCATGATTGTGCTTTGCATCCCCTCACGAAACTCTGGTCGCCTGCCGCACTTCGTTGGCCGAAAGCGAAATGAGGTAGGATAGTTTTCGATGCAACCGGCAAGATTTAGAACCAGTGTATGGCAGCACTATCGTGCTCACGGACGGCATGATTTGCCGTGGCGGAAGAATCATACTTTATACAGAGTGCTTGTTTCGGAAGTGATGCTGCAACAGACGCAAGTGGAGCGGGTAATTCCTTTTTATAAAAATTTTCTGAAGAAATTTCCGACGGCACGTCGACTTGCCGATGCTCCACTCTCTGATGTTTTGAAAAGTTGGCAAGGGCTCGGTTACAACCGTCGCGCGAAGATGCTCCATGCTGCCGCGAAAGATCTAACCATAACAAGGTTCGACCTTGTAACAAGGTCGAACCTTGTTACTGAACTGGAGAAGTTGCCGGGCGTTGGCCCGTATACCGCTCGCGCTGTGGCGGCATTTGCTTACAATCAGGACGTCATCGTGATCGAGACGAATATCCGCACCGCGGTCGTGCATCATTTCTTCTCGAATAAGAAAAAAGTTTCGGATGTAGAGATAGAAAAAATACTCATAGAGGTGTTGCCGAAAGGGAATGCTCGAGAGTGGTACAGCGCGCTTATGGATTATGGGAGTGACTTGAAGCGTTCGGGCATTTCGCTCAATAAAAAAAGCGCCATGTATACGAAGCAGTCGAAATTTGCCGGGTCTCTGCGGGAAGCGCGTGGTGCAATCGTGCGCCTTCTTGCTCGAAAGCCTGCTTCGCAAGCAAGCATTATAAAACTTTTCGACGTTTCGCGGCGCACACAATTGCTCGAGGCTCTGGAGGCGTTATGTATGGAAAGTTTGATAAAGAAAAATGGCACAAGGTATTCACTTTCGGATTGAAAAGAAAAACTGGGTGGAAGACATAAAGTCTCCACCCAGTTAAGGATTAAGCGGATCTGAGAAGTTCGCGCTGGGTAGGAGGCAGGGGGCTTATAGGAAATGTTTTCCCGCATTTCGAGCATGCAGCCCTTGTGCTTCCAGGTCCAGCGGGTCTTGAGCGTGGTGTTCCGCAAGGACATGATACAAGAATCTCGTTTGTTCCTGGATCAGGATCTTCTTTTGCCATTGATACTTCCTCCTTTGTGAAATGATCGGTTACGTCTCAAAAATTGAGAATTTATTTTCTATCTGTATGCATTTATAGTGCATCTGGTTTGAGAGTCAAGCGGTGAGGGTGTGAATGGTGTCACAAGATGGTTGAAAAGATTCTTTTTGGAGACTAAAAGGTCTGCACGCTAGCCGCCAAAAGAAAATGCCGCGGACGCGGCATTTTCTTTTAGCGGCATGATTTTACGTTTAGTAAAACAGTCCGTCTCGCCATCCCCGCCGCAAAGCGGACGGGGCGTTCTGGCCGATTCCAGTAAAATCACATCCCGATCAGAACAGGGATTACCATTGGCGCCTTATTGGTGCGGGCGAAAAGGAATCCGGCTAGGACGTCGGTGAGATTATTCTTCACATAGTCAAGATCGATAGGGTTCATATTGCTGGTCGAATCCTCGATTGTCTTCTTGATGAGAATCCGCGCCTCGTTGAGAAGGCTTTGTGACTCGCGCAGATAGATGAAACCGCGGCTGATGATGTCGGGCGACTTGCGCAGTTTGCCGGTCTTCAGGTTCACGCTCGCAATGATGACGAACATACCGTCTTTCGCAAGTGATTGACGATCGCGGATGACAACTTCCTGTATGTCGCCAATAGTGAATCCGTCGACGACCATCGGCGTGGAAGGAACCTTCTGCTTGTGCACGTTCATGCGCACCCCTTCTTCGATGTCGATGACTGTCCCGTTATCTGGGATGATAATGTTCTCGCGAGGGAAGCCTGATTGCTCGAGCGCTTTTGCGTGGCAGGTCGTCATGGAGCGGTAGCCATAGGCAGGCATGAAGAATTTCGCATTCACCTGCTTGTTGATCCAGATGAGCTCGCCGGTGTTGCCGTGACCGGTTGAGTGGACGTCGCTTGAGCGGTAGTGGATGAGTGTGACGTTGTGTCGGTAGATATTATCTTTAAGCTTTTGCACCGACATCTCATTTCCTGGAATGACGGAGGAGGAGAGCACGATTGTATCGCGCTCGTTCAATGTGATGTATTTGTGCTGCTTGGTTGCAATGCGCATGAGTGCGGCAAACTCTTCGCCCTGCGCGCCGGTCGAGAGGATGACGATTTTATCGGGCGGATAATTGCCGATATCTTGTGCGGAGATGAGTGTATCTTTCGAAATCTTAAGGAGGCCGGCTTTTTCGGCAATCTCGAGATTGTTTTTTATAGAGCGGCCTTCGGTTACGATCTTTTTCCCGAGTTTTTCCGCAGTTTCTATGATGTGCATCATGCGTTCGAATTGCGATGCGAACGTGCCGATAATAAGGCGGCCGGACACCGTCTTGATGATGTCTTCCAAGGTCTGGATGACCCGCTTTTCAGGAATTGAGAAACCATCCTTCTCGGCATTGGTCGAGTCGGCGATGAAGAAGATGTTCTTATCTTTTGCGAGATCGCCCCACGTCTTCACTTCGCGCTCGGTCGGGATGCCGTCATTATGGTCGAGCTTGAGGTCGCCTGTGATAACGACATTGCCTTGCGGTGTTTCGATCGAACAGCCCATCGAGTCTGGAATCGAGTGCGTGACGGGGAAGAATTTCACGCGCGTGTTCCCGATGACGACTGACTGACCGACTTCCACGACAATCATTTCAGATTTCGGTACGTCCGGGTACTCTTCCTGACGTCGCTGAATCATGATCGAGGTTATTTTTTGGGTGTAGATCGGTGGCGTACCGAAACGCGGCAGGATGAAGGGAATGCCGCCGATGTGGTCGAGGTGGCCGTGCGTGATAATGACGCCTTTCACACGCGCAGCATTCTTTTCAAGATACTTGGTATTCGGGAGGATGTAATCAACTCCGGGAGAGGTGTCTTCGGAGACGAATTGGAAGCCTGCATCAAAGACGAGGATATCGCCGGTCGCGCCGACTTCGATCGCGGTCATGTTGCGGCCGACTTCTTCAACGCCGCCAAGCGGAATGATACGAACAGTGGTTGGTCCGGGCTGTTCGGGGAAGTAGTCGACAGGGCGAACTGTGCGTGTTGGCGTTGCGTTCGGGCGGCGAAGTATCCGTTGGATACGGCGCGAAGCGCCACCGGGGCGCGGAGCCCCTCGATGAGTTGAACGTCCGCCGCGCTCGTAACTTCCGGAGGGGCGAGTGTGGCTCGGCTGCGCTTCGCGTTCCGGTCTTGCTGTCGATACCGAGCTCTCTTTTGGGAGTTCCGGTGCTGGCGCTGGTGCGGGTGCTGGATTCATAACGATTGATTGGTTAATGGGCTTGTGGTTACTAAATATAAACTTAAAACCCGTACGAAAATAAATACCTGGAACTACTTAGCGAAAAATGGCCAGACCGCATCAGTCGCCTTGTACCACGAGGCAACCGTCGCGAAGCGATCAGTGGGGGTGATGATTTGCGGGAGAACCACACCCTTAAGATCGCTTGGCACTGCGTACGTGAAGTTCGGAGCATACATAAACGCAGCCGGGTACTCTGCGGCGATGAGATCTTCAATTTTTTGAAGATCTGCAGCGCGTATTTTCTGATCGGCCGAGCCGCGCATCTCCTCAAGAAGGGCGTCAACAGTCTTATTTGCGTACAAAGAGATATTGAGACCCGGGTCGTTGCGTTCTTGCGAATGCCAGAAAGCATAGAGATCCTGATCGCGACCTATCACCATGCCATATAGGAGCGCCCCATACTTTCGAGGACGAATGACGTTTTGTAAAAGGTCGCCTGGTTCATAGAGTTCTATGTCGGTAGGGATACCGAACCGCTCCCAATTTGCTTTCACTGCGCTCGCGACATTCTTCAACTCCGGTACGTTCGAGGTACGTAGGGTGATACGGTCGAGCGTTTGTTTAGCGCTCACATTCTTCCATGCGCGCGTAGATCCATCATAGGTCCATCCTGACGCGTGGAGTACTGCCGCGGCTGCTGCTGCCGAATCTTCCGATTGTGGAATTTCCGTTTGCGTCACATTTTTGCCGGGCGGTACGGGACCTAGAATTGCAGTTGCATACCCGCCAAGCACCGTATCGACGATAGCGTGCCGATTAATCGCGAGCGAGAGCGCTTTGCGCACTTCCGCGCGCGCGTATACTTGCTTTTCGCTTTGATTAAAGAATACGCCGAAAACTCGGGCATATGGGGCGGTCAATACTCCCTTCGTCGAAACATCGTGAGCGCTTTCCACCTCTCCATTTGCAAGAGCCTTTGCAAGGTCTTCGCTTCGCGAATAGAAGTTGAAGCGGATGCTATCGAGATATGGTCGACCAAGTACGTAGAATGGATTCTCTGCAAACACTACATTTCTAATCAGTCCGGATACATCGCGCGAAACGCTTACGACCTTGAACGGCCCTGCACCTATAGGATTCGTCTGGAGGTTGGAGAAGGGAAATTCTGCATTCGATATGTTTCGCCAGAGCCGTGCGGGTAGAATTCCCAACGTGGTAAGTCCGAGGAAGGGAGCATATGGTTTCGCAAGTGTGAAGCGTACGGTACGCTGGTCAATCATTTTGACGCTTACTCCGGACCAGTCGGAATAAGCGGGGCTCTTAAGTGCTGGGTTTTGTGCTTTCTCCACGGTGAAAACGATATCGTCGGCCGTAACGAGTGTGCCGTCCGAGAATTTTGCATTTTTGCGTAAGACAAAGTCATACGTCTTTCCGTCGGCGCTCATTGTGTAGCTCTCCGCAAGTACGGGTATGAGAGCATCGGTGCCGGAAAGACCCATAAGTCCGGCGTACGCAAAGCTGGAAAGATCTCTATCGGCGTCGCTGATGGCAAGAAGTGGATTTATAAATTGGGGACTTCCGACCGTTCCCTCGGTTAGGGTTCCTCCATAGGCCGGTACCTGTACGAGGATCGATTGTTCGAGCGCGTAGAGGCTGGAGAGAGAAGCGATACCGACAAGAATCGTAAGCATGTAGAACAACATGCGGTCGCCGGGTGAGAAAGCAAGTAAGCGTTCACGCACGCGTTCAAGCAAGGGAACACTCCATGAACGTCTGAGCTGCTCTCTCAAGGTATAGCCGTCTATGCCATTCATTATCCTACAAGAAGGAAGTTTGCTATCGCTGCGAGTACAAGTAGTGCCGCGACTGCAATTGTCGCATTGAATAGAAATTTCTCGGCGCCTCTGCGCTTGTAAAACGTCGACG
>CAYHIQ010000011.1:0-13751 GCA_964356775.1 uncultured Candidatus Saccharibacteria bacterium
TGTCACCTTTTTTCAAATCCCCTGGGAGCTTCTCAATAGCGATAGTGTCGCCTTTAGAGACGACGTACTGCTTCCCACCGGTCTTGATTACGGCCACTTCCATAGTCGGTCCAATGTAGCACTCTTCTATATAAAAGACAAGACCGCGCTGGTTTCCCAAGCGCGGCCGAAGAACTATCGTGGAATTTCTCGAATTTCTTGAAGTTTGTACAGCTTCGCGATAGTTTCCCATGGTTTGCACCCATTCTGCGCCTGTTGATAAGCATCGTCGTCATCTTTTGCAAGAGTGACCAAGATAACCCGCGAGGGCGCACCCGAAGAATGCGTGAGGGCGATGTACTCGGTGCTAGCAAGCGCCGTTGCCATCGCTGAGCGATCTGCAAGAATCTCATTATTGCAATTTGACATGACGTTTCTCCTGTTTGGTTGAAAAGGAGAGGAGATATTCCTCTCTAGCTACTGCCCGTATACTAATACATTGTGTGTCATATGTCAAGCTCCGCCGCTGGCTTTTCGAGAAGTTCCGGCTCGATGCCGATTTTTGATTCACTAATGCGATACACGTCTTTGTCTATCTTTCCAAGCTCTTTATAGCCAGCGTTGTAATGACTCACTGAGGTCCCGAGTGAGACGCCGAGCTTCTTGTAGAACTGCTCATACGCGGCGACATGCTTCCCCAGCTCCCCCACCCTTTGCTGTATCTCCACTGCTTTCTCTTCAATCTTCAGCGCTTTGAGCCCCTGCATGACGGTCTGGAGGTACGCGAGAAACGACGTCGGCGAGACGATAATGACCTTATACTTCCCTGCCGCCCTTTGGATGAGGTTTTCATCTTCCCCGCCACCGACCTGATTGGTCAGGAGATCGTAATAAATACCTTCAGATGGAATGAACATAAAAGCGAAGTCCATCGTGTTCTCCTCGGGACGAATGTATTTCGCGGTCTCGGTGATACGCATTTTGAGATCATTCACAAATGCTTTCTCAAACGCCGGACGCTCCGCGTCCGGCGCGTGCACGAGGCGATTATAATTATCGAGCGAAAACTTTGAGTCGATCGGGACGATCTTGTCGCTCACAAACACCGCAGCGTCGACAATTTCGCCATTCTTGAACGGGTACTGCATTTGATACATGCCGGGCGGGAGTACATTTTTCAATACGGTTTCCAAATAATACTCACCGAGGATGCCGCGCTGCTTTGGATTCTTCAGAATATCCTGGAGATTCTGCAGCTGCTCAGCAAAGCCCTGCGTCTGTCGGCCGATTTCCTTCACCGACGTAACCTCCTGCGTAATCTCTTTAATCAGCCGATTCGACTCAGAAAATTGTTTGTGGGAGCTCTCTTGCATCGCACGCGACGACTCCGACATGCGCGTATCGAGCGTCCGAGCAAGTTCCTGCATCTGAGCCTGAAGCAGCATCATGCCATTACCCTCTTCAGCAGGAGCCTCCTTTCGACGCAGAATGAGATATACACCAATTCCCTGTACGACAATAAGAACTACGACGATGATTGCGATGCTGATATAACTCATATGTTGGATATAGTATACTCTGCCACATGGCTATACACGAAACAATAAAACAATCGATTCCTGAAGCACTCCGCGCGCATGACGAAGTGCGGCTACGCACCCTCCGCTCGCTCGTAACCGCAATGACCAACGAAGTCGTCGCCAAGAAACGCAAGCCAAATGAATTCCTTACCGACGATGAGGCTATTGCGGTCGTGAAGCGTGCCGCAAATCAGCGCAAGGATTCTATAGAGCAATTTGAAAAGGCGTCTCGCAACGACCTTGTCGAGCCGGAGAAGGCCGAGCTCGCCATCCTTGAGTCATACCTCCCTACCCTGATGAGTCGCGACGAAATTATACCCATCGCAAAAGCGAAAATGGCCGAGCTCAACATCTCCTCAAAAGCAGACGCCGGGAAATTCACTGGCGCCCTAATGAAAGACCTCAAGGGAAAGGCCGATGGGAACGACGTCAAAGCAGTTGTGGATAGCTTGCTTTCTTAGACGAATAGTGGTATAGTACCGCCCAGATAACCCTTCCACAAAAGGAGGTGTCCTTTGTTTGGAACAATCAGCACGTTTTCGGAGAGCGATGCAGCTAAGGGCGCGCTTCACGCGAAGGAAAAATTCCATTTCCCTATCGACAAGCCGACCCTGAAAAAGAAAGCTGATATGGCTCTCAGGAAACAGCACGAGTGCCCCAAGCTCTCCTTTCAAGAAATCATGCGGATCGTTCTATCCGACATTGATTTCTCTGAGCGCAGAGCTTACGCTTCCGGCATTGGAAAAATGTTCAACACTCGAAATCACCCCCACGTTCTGGCCTAGCACTTACGAGTGGACTCTTACAGTCCACTCGTTTCATTTCCATAGAAAACTGGTTGCCATCCACCTTCCCTCTCTTCTATTTTTTTGTTATAAAACATACACGGCCCTACAGCCTAACGGAGCGAGAGACAAATCCTAATTTGTCTCGAGCGAAGTGACGGATGTATGGCCCGCGCAGCAGGCCCTATCGTCTAACGGTTAGGACACATCCTTCTCAAGGATGGAATCAGAGTTCGATTCTCTGTAGGGTCACATGTCAAGGTGGGTAAAATTTCCAACTAGCCAATTTTTGGCGCTTTGGTTGATTATTTCAGTCGTTTTCAGCTTGTACATCGTTTGTCAGATATCTGCAGTCGAGATCCCCCTACCAGACGTTGAAATGTCTGCAACTGGAGACTTGACCAAGAAATCATGCGACAAGGACGCACGTTGTACCGGTGAATTTCAAGCGACAAAATTTGCAATCGATACCTCAAGTTTGGGGCTACAGCTGGAAGGATTTGATAACTTTTTCCCAATATCTGCCGTTTCTAAATTTAACTTGATTCTCACGGTTCAACCAGAAGCAAATGCGTCAATAAAGGTGACTTATCCGAAATTCTCAGACAAAGTTAATATCGTCAGTGTATTTTGTGATGGTAGTGAAACTCCACGATTCGCCACAAAGATGCCGAACGTTCCCATCGGAACCGTAAGACCCATCGAAGTAGGTGATGCTATTCGCAAAAAATTTGATTGCAAGAACCCGAGTTTCGAGGTTGCCTACGAACCGAAACAGAAGGTTGAAGTCGGTCCAAGTGAATTAGTAAGTCTTGTCGTAGACGGTGATGAATTAGTTGTTACTTTACCCAGCGTCCTAAGAGCAGATCCGAGCTGGTTTACCAAAGCGCTGGTTTTTTTCATAGTGTTCTTCATTAGTCTGGGTGCCGGCAGTATTCTTTTGTTATACCTGCAGGAGATTTTCGTAATTAAGAAATCGACGAGTGAAATCCCTGAGACTTAGGGACTTCGGGGACGTTGCTTGGATTTAAGTTTCCTTTAGACCGTCGGAGTAGCAGTCTTCTGGGCTCGACGCTCTTTATCCCATCGCCATGCGCCCCACAGAAGTAAGCCAAGTGCCACTATGTTGAGTAGATCAACGAGCAGCGTTTGTTCGTCTGCGACTCGCCAAAAAATGCCCGCTACAAAATAAACCACGCCTGACCACAGCAATATTGTTCTGGATTCTTTTGTTTTCATACTTTCAATATAGCACCGAAAATAGGGAGCATACCTGGACTGTGGGTTACGGGGACATCAGGGATGTTGCTCGGACTCCCATTCCCTTTTCACCTTCTTCACATACCGCTTCAGGCTGTATTCCTCTATCTTCTTCCAGCCCGCGTTTGGTTTTTTCTTTGGTATGAAATCTTCTTCGTCATCTGTCACGGTGGGAGATTTTTCCTCCTGGTCAACGCTAGTGAAAATATCTAGTATCTGCTTGATACGAGTTCGAGGTTCATCTCGGTGCTGGTCACAAACTATTAAAATTCTATAGAAAAAGTCCCGCAATAAACATTGCGGGACTGAGTTTCTTTTTTGCTAAGGACTATCCGAGCCATCCCCCGAAAGCGCGAGTAAGGTCGTGCTTGAACGCGGCGTTCATACTTATTCCGACGCAACCAAGGAAGGTCAAAATAAACAACATAACCTTCACTGACTCGCCAACATTGAGTCCGTGACCATCCACGACGTAAAGCAACAGACAGGACAGAGTCCATGTTGTTACTACAATACAGAAGTCTTTCATAATGCCTCCTTGTTTAGTAAAGGTCCAGATCGAAGAAACTGTATCACATATTCATATATTTGTCTACATTCGTCCGAACTCCGCCCAGTTATTTAACTCCCACATCGTCATCACCACACACTCCTTCTGTCCCAAAAGTTCGGAAAGCCAAGCAATGGGGTCACAAATACAACGTTTGACAGAATATTTTATCCATACTAAGTTCTGAACAGGAAAACATTTGTACACTTTCTCTATATAAGGAGGAATGAGGATGACCAAAGGAGTATCTAGAAGATGGAAAACGGGCCTTATTCTTGCCGGAACGGCCCTCGGAGTACTGCTCGGCTGGCTTTATCCGAGCCTTATCGAACCCGGAAATAGGATTCTCGCTTGGGCTTTTGGTGGCGGTATGTCCGTCATCTTGATTTTGAACACAATCGAAGATTAAGCCCCAAAGAAGCCTGACGCTTCTCGCGGGGCTTCTTCATTTCTGGACTACACTTTCCCCTTCCCACCTTCTCTTGCTACGCAAGCCGCACCGCAAGTCACAAACACAAAACCGCCCATGTGGGCGGTTTTGTGTTTGTGAGGGAGAGGGTTTCTACTCCACGATCAAGTTCCCCTTCTGACCGAGCTCACGGTGATTGTACTTGCTGCAGTAATATTCGAACGTTCCGGCTTTATCTGCCACGAACTCAACGACCATGGGCTGATTGAGCGGCGTCTCTTGATTGATATTGAACTCATCGAGCATGAAGTCGTGAGTGCCGGCGATATTAGTGATGGTTATTTTCACTGTATCCCCCTTTTTTACTTTGATCTCATTCAGCGAAAAATGTGGGGACATCTTGCCATCCTTGTTTTCCATCCAAGAGTTCATTGTGAACTCTTTCACGGCAGTGCCCACAATGGGCGCGTTCTGAACGCCAGCATCGGCAGTTTCAGCGATATTCGGCTGCCCGGTATTAACGATCTGGCTTTTGCTGAAATACATATAGCCTCCGACCAAAAGCACGATGGCGAGTACTGAAAGAACGATTTTGTTCATGATATGACAATATAAATTATTAATACCCAGACGCAGTTCATTTTACTACACGCCTCATGCTCTGCCGCACTGTGGATAGTGCACCTGACATTAGGCTTTTCTCTTCCATGCCTTTTCTTGCCGCACAAGTCGAGTCGCATCTGCCGGATCGGCAAGCAGTGCTTCTACGATCCTCTCGGCACGAATGGATTGAGACCCCTTCACGAGAATAATGTCGCCTTCACGGACGAGGTCAGGGAGTGCGCGCGCGGCAGCTTGGGAATTATCAAAAAATACAACTTCAGCCTTCCCTTTGGTAGCGCCGAATAGTCGCGCACGAATACCGACTGCTATAATCACGTCAGCTGAATCATGAGCGAGCGCACCAATACGCTCGTGTTCCAACACCGAATAGCGACCAAGCTCAAACATATCCCCAAGAACCGCAATACATCGTTTTGCATGAGGAAATGTTTTGAGTGTAATGAGCGCTTTCTCAACTGCTGCTGGCGAAGCGTTGTACGAATCATCAATAATGATGGAACCATTCTTCCCAACAAGGAGACGTCCACGACCAGGCGGCGGTTCATAATTTTCGAGCGCTTGCAATGCTTCGGGGAGCGCTATCGAGAATGCGCGAGCAGTCGCGAGCGCAGCGGCAACCGGAAAAAGCTGTGTCATCCCAACTGACCCTTGTACGACAAGATTTCCGTGTTCGCTACCGATAATGACCTTCGCCTGCATACCGGCCACCTTCTCTTCAATTTTATAAAAACCAGCATTCGAAATGCGCACGGTAGAATCACTGACAGTGCCATACGAGATGACCTGTGCCGGCGTGCGCATCGCCATAGCAAGCGCATACGAATCATCGGAAGGAACAATGAGCGGGGCGGCGGCGGCGAGCGCGTATGCGGGAGAAAATTCTTCTTCTCGCACTGCTTCAGGCGAGGCGTACGCCTCAACGTGTACTGGTATTTCAGGCAGATGTGTTACCACGACCGCCTCCGGCGTCGCCATGCGCAGTATCCGAGCGAGGTCGCCGGGCCGATCGGCACCCACTTCGAGTACGAGCATGTTCGGATAATGATTCGGGAGAATGAGAAGCGCCAAAGCACTTTTAATGACTGAGAACCATGCGAACGGATTCCTCGGATTCTTCACATTCTTCACACCGAGAATAGTAAAAGGAACGCCAAACTCAGTATTGAGATTTTTCTTAGTCTTACGGACAAAAAAACGAGTCGAGAGCACAGCCGCGACAGCATCCTTCGTCGACGTCTTCCCCACTGACCCGGTCACCATTACGATATGCGGGTGGTACCGATGCAACACGGCCCGCGCAACAAATGCGAGCAGAAGAGCGACAATGGATTTCAATATGTTTTTCATGAGGGAGTGGTGGTTGCAAAACCGCGATCAGGCGGCACCGCGTAATAGTCGATGAGAAAATGCGTCAGGTCAAGAAACGTCGAACCAAGAGTATCAGACGCATACGTGACATTACGTGGGTCGTTGGTATAGAGCAAGATGATAAATTGCGGATTATACGAAGGGAAAAAACCTATAAATGAATGGAAAAACCGGTCCGAATAATAGCCGCCCTGCCCATTCGTGAGTTGTGCGGTGCCGGTCTTCGCCGCGACCGACATGGTGGGGATTTTTGCTTTGCCACTTTCGAGCTTTTCATCGACAACTGCGGTCATCATCTCCGCCGTATCACGCACCGCTTTGGCACCAAAAACGGGTATGGTTTTGCTCCAGTCGAGTTTTCGTTCTATGCCGGAATTGAGACGTATTGTGCTCACGAGATGTGGCTGTACCATAATACCGCCATTCGCTAGCGTGCTGAGTGCACGAATCATCTGCAGAGGCGTCATCGCGATACCCTGCCCGTACGCCGCCGTAGTGTAGTTAATCTGCTGAGAGTGTGAAAGATTATTGAGAAGTGCGCGACCTTCGTTCGGCAGATCAATACCCGTTTTTTGTCCGAACAGCGTGGTGAAGTATCCGCGGAATTTTTCCTGTCCCAACTCTGCAGCTACCCATGCTGCACCAAGATTGAGTGATTGTACGATGACCTGCTTCATAGGAATGAAGCCGCGGGCTTTGAGGTCCCAATTGCAGACTTGTTTTGTGTTCACGGTGATACAACCAGTATCGTTATAGGTCGTCTGCGGCGTGATAACCTCTGCATCAAGCCCTGCGGCCATCGTCAGAGGCTTCATGATAGAACCGAACTCATGCACATGCTCCGCAAGAGGATTCCCGAGCAGCGATGGATTCACATTCTGTCGGTTGTTTGCATCATAGGTGGGGTACATCGCAAGCGCGATAATTGCTCCCGTGCGTGGGTCCATAATGATACCGCCCGATTCTTGACTTGCGTAGCGCTGACTCACGTTCGCGATATCGTTCTCAAGCCGCGTCTGCACTTCAGGTTCGATTGTCGTCACAATATCGCCTTCACGCGCGTCCTTCGCTGAAACAAGCAGGTTGCCGACATTTGAAAAGAGTTCTGCAAAGAAATTTTTATAGAGCGCGTCACCCGAGCGTGACAGGAGGTCATCATACGTCGCCTCAAGACCGGTTTGTCCGGCGAGCGTGTGCCCCGAACCGTAGGAGACAATGCCTATCGAGTGTGCGGCGAGTGTAGCGCCCGGGTAATCTCGCCACCGCTCGCGCAATACTTGTATGCCGCGGATAGCTTGAGCCGCAAGTTTTTTCCCATTTTCTTCTGAGAGATGGTGCGCGACTTCAATATATACCTGCGTTTTCTTCGCCGCTGCAGCGAGAAATGCACTGTAAGAGAGTGATGAGGATGCAACGGCAGTTATTGCCGCATAGGCGGCCTCAGGATCGGTGATCGTCTGAGGATTTATAGCGACAAGAAAACCGGAAGAGAGGGTCGCTGCGGAGATGGTTGTGCCGTCCTTGCGTGTGAAATAGATCGAGCCACGATCGAAGAGTCCGCTTCCGCCGGAGGCGAATTGTCGATCGGCCTTTTGTGCATATTCTTCCCCATATACGATCTGAACAAAATAGAGACGCATGAAAATGAAAAGCGCGGCACAGACGACGAGCGCGAGGACGATACGGATGCGTGAACGAAACTGCGCGCGCATAATTCCCTATACTACCGCAATGCCGTAACGCTCTTTGCCGGTACAAACACCTTGACGCTTGGTGTCGTATAGCCCGCCGCAGCATAATCTGTTTTCGTAATGTGTGTCATCGTAACAAAGTATTGTCGCTCAAGCACTGCGACCGCGGCTTCATCGTTTCTGACCGATTGGGAAAACTCAACAGTAAGCGCCGCATAGCTCATAGCAACCGCGATGAGCCCGACATAGGCAACAGTAAGAACCGCGACCAACGTGACACAAAGCGATGTCACAGAATATGGAAGGCGATGAAAAAAATTATACATAGGAAAGAATGGCGGCGGAAGTGCCGCATGACTCTTCAAAAGAAGCGGCGACCGCCCGCTCAAACACTCGCAGTTTCGCGCTGCGCGAACGGCGATTCGCAATAATTTCTGTGCGCGTCGGAACAATAGGTTTTTTTGGATTCATCGTTCCCAATCCCGCGTGTGCCGCATCGCGCAACACTCCCTTTACGATACGGTCTTCGATGCTATGGAATGAGATCACTGCCAATTTTCCACTCGGAGCGAGCGCGGAGAGCGCTGCAGCAAGCCCTTCGCGCACCGCGCCAATCTCGTCATTGGCCGCAATCCGAAATGCTTGAAAGGTTTTTGTTGCCGGATGGATCTTCCGCTCATGGTATTGGCGCGGCGTCCCGGCCTTGATGGCAGCAACGAGTGCACCCGTCGTCAAAATGCGCCCTTTAGAACGTGCCGCAACAATTGCGCGTGCGATACCGCGAGCAAAACGCTCTTCACCATAGGTGAAGATGATGTCGGCAAGCTCTTCTTCGGTCGAAGAATTCACGATATCGGCGGCCGTCTCACCTCCCTCGCCATAGGTCATGAGAAGCGGTTCATCGTTTTGAAATGAGAACCCGCGTGGAGCAGCAATCTGATATCCGCTCCAACCCAGATCAAAGAGCATCTTGTCGACCTGGCCGACACCGAGTCGTTCAAGCACGCGTGAGAGGTTGCGAAAATTATCATTGACAAGGTGTGCGACCGGGCGCTCGGGACGCCTGTCGAGCGCATAGACTGCTCGAGCGCGCTCAACCGCCGCTCCATCGGCATCAATACCGATGATGACGCCGCCCTCTCCGAGGGCGGCGAGCAATGCGGCAAAATGCCCTGCCCCACCGAGAGTCGCATCAACAGCCGTATCATTTGGCTGTATGTCGAGCGCCTCGAGCACTTCCTGCATAAGCACGCTGTCGTGACGGGATTCCATATCAGTGATTGCCTCCGACCTTTTCAGCAAACGCGTCGGCATCGCGTTCAATTTCGGCTGTATATTTCTTCCATGCTTCCTCCTCCCAGATCTCGACCCGACTCGCGATACCAGCAATGACTGTTTTGCTTTTAAGGCCGGCAAAACTCTTCAGGTGATCGGGAATAAGTACGCGTCCTGTGGCGTCAACCTCCATTTCCATCGCGCCAGCAAGAAAAAGTCGTGCGAGTCCGCGAACAGCTGTTGTACCGTCCGCGTGCACTGCCCGAGCACTCGCTTCTTTCTCCCATTCTTTCTTCGGATAGACAGAGAGGCAGTGGTCAAGACCGCGCGTCATGACAACCGTGCGACCCAAATCCTTCCTGAATTTCGCAGGAAGCGAGATACGATTCTTTGGGTCAAGAGTGTGTAGGTATTCGCCGATGAACATAAGGTATTTGGAAAGTTTTGTTGGAGAACGGGCCGCCACTCCCGTTTCCCATTTCACTAACCGTTATTGGATTATATGCCACTTCCCCCCACTAGCCTATATGCGGTTATCCCCATATCTTAC
Organism: uncultured Candidatus Saccharibacteria bacterium; assembly: GCA_964356775.1. Taxonomy (GTDB): domain Bacteria; phylum Patescibacteriota; class Minisyncoccia; order Phycocordibacterales; family Phycocordibacteraceae; genus C7867-001. The sequence continues at coordinate 10,072 of CAYHIQ010000011.1, forward strand.
ATATGGTATTCTCTTTCACATGACTTCTCTTGAGGCAAAACGGCACACCCTCGCACATCTTCTGGCACAGGCGGTTTCGAATCGGTATCCAAACGCGCAATTGACGCTGGGGCCCGCCATAGACACCGGCTTTTATTATGATATCGACTTCGGTACGGAAAAAATCGGAGACGCTGACCTCCCTAAACTCGAAGCCGCGATGCGAAAGCTCTTGCCAACATGGAAAGAGTTCACATCAGAAGAAGTGTCAAAAGATGCTGCCCTGGAAAAATTCTCGACTACGGCGGGTATGAATCCCTACAAAGCGGAGCTTATCGAAGAAATCGAAGGCCGTGGAGAGAAAATTGCGCTCTATACTTGTGGGAAATTTACCGATCTGTGCCGCGGAGGACATGCTGAACATCCCGCCAAAGAGATTGCACCTGATTCGTTCGTGCTCGACCGCGTCGCAGGCGCCTACTGGCGTGGCGACGAGAAAAACCCGATGCTCACCCGCGTCTATGGTCTCGCATTCGATACGAAAGAAGAACTCGATGCATATAAGATGCAGCGCGAAGAGGCGAAGAAGCGCGACCATCGCAAAATCGGCAAGGATCTCGATCTCTTTATTTTTTCCGAACTCGTCGGTGCCGGACTCCCGCTCTGGACGCCTAAAGGCACTCTGCTGCGCAGTCTGCTCGACGCATACGTGTGGGAATTGCGCGCGAAGCATGGTTACGAGCGTGTAACTATCCCTCACATCACCAAACGAGCACTCTACGAGACCTCGGGTCATTGGGAGAAATTCTCCAATGAGCTTTTCCGCGTCGCCACGCGAGAAGGCAAAGAATACGCTCTGAAGCCGATGAGCTGCCCGCATCACACGCAAATCTTTAATCGTCATCCGCACTCCTACAAAGAGATGCCTCAACGCTATGCAGAGACGACGATGGTCTATCGTGATGAACAATCCGGTGAACTGGGTGGACTCACTCGCGTACTCTCGATCACTCAGGATGACTCCCACGTCTTCTGCCGTCACGCCCAGATCCACGATGAATTCTTCAAGATATGGGACATCATCGACACATTTTACGGCACTTTTGGATTCAAACTCCGTGTCCGTCTCTCCTTTCATGATCCCGCATCAGCAGAAGAGTATCTCGGCACGCCTGAAATATGGAAAAATGCCGAAGACGCCCTGCGCTCGATCGCCAAGGAGCGCGGAGCCGATCATTTTGAAGCGCCCGGCGAGGCGGCGATGTACGGTCCAAAACTCGATTTTATGGCGACCGATTCCTTGGGCCGCGAGCATCAGGTTGCGACCATTCAGCTCGACATGAATCTCCCGGAGCGATTCGATCTTTCCTGTGTGGACGAGAATGGCGAGAAAGAACGCATCGTGATGATTCACTGCGCCGTCATGGGTTCCCTGGAACGTTTTTCGGCCGTTATGCTTGAGCACACGGGCGGCAACCTCCCACTCTGGCTCAGTCCGGTACAGGTAAAGATTCTCCCCGTCAGCGAAAAACATGTTGCGTATGCAAAAGAAGTTTCGGACGCTCTCAAAGCGGCACACATCCGTGTGAAAATAGACGATGCCAACGAATCACTTGGGAAAAAGATCCGCAATGCGAAGACAGAAAAAATCCCCTACCTGCTTGTCGTCGGAGATAAGGAAATAGAGGATAAAACAGTTTCCGCAGACAGTCGTGATCACGGGAAATTAGACGCAATGCTCGTGACTGACTTCGTGAGCCGCGCTACGGAAGGGATTACGGCGCGAAAATAAGCAGAGCTTGCTCTCAGCACTTGCCTTGAACAAATGAATGAAGACATTCATTTGTTATTCGGCTCGTTTGGTAGTAAACCTCCTAAGCGCCGAGAACCGAGAGCGCACGAATGAGTGCCAGCTTCGCGCCCGTCACACCATCCGAGTAGCTAGAATCAACAGCAGTCGTGAGCGAAGCAATAAGCTTCTCCAAGATCGGCATCGAGAGACGTGCGGAGCGACGCGCAATATCAGCGTCGCAGGAAGCGCCATCCATGCGGGCGCGGTATACATCGTCAAGAATACCGACCATAGTCGAGAGAAGTTGTTCCGGCGCTCCCCCTTCTTGCACATGCTTGCGCAATCCGGCAAAGACTGCGGCTCGATCGCCTTCAATGAGCGGGACAATGAGGCTACGGCTATGCGCTGGTATCGCGGTTGACTCGACACCGGTACTTGCTGCAACTGTTATTGGTTCAACCTGCTCATAGATCGGCTCGACCTGTTCATATATCGGTTCTGCGTTTGGTGCGAGACTCTTGCGTGAAAGACCTTTGACTATATCTTCGACCGAGAGCGCGCCATTATTGGCGAAAGATTTGAAACCATCATACGTGGAGTACTCGTGCGCCGCTGGTGATGCCGCTTCAGGTGCGGGAGGTACCGGGGCTATTTTTGCGCTAGGTGTCGACACAACCAAGCGCTCCTGTGCATTGAGCAAGATTGAGACGCGTGAGCCAAAGAGTTGCATAGAGCGATGTACCGATGGCACAACATAAAAGAGCACCAGGTACGCGAGCGCGAGGGCAAAGCCGATGAGCGCAAGCCAATAGAGCACGGTACTAACCGGCCCGAGCTCAAGTCCGGTATACGGAATCTGTGAAAGATAGAGATACGCGAGCGGTTGCACACTCATATGCGGAAGCGCTGCAAGAGTGATGACGGGCGATGGCGAACCGCCACCTCCACCTCCACCTCCTCCAGCGCCGCCACCACCACCACCGACGCCGCCGCCGGCGCCGCCAGTTACGGCAAGTGTAGCCGCACAAGTAAGTGTCTGGCCGTTTTGAGCATGAAAGGTACCCGTGTAAGTATAGTTACCCACACTTGTCGGTGAGACTACTATAGAACCAGGGGAAGTCGTCGCCGTCGCAATACCATTGTCGATATCAACATTCGCTATCTGTTCCCCGCCCCAGGAAAGAGTCGCTGAGTTTCCCGTGACATAACTTGTCGGTGAGACTGCGAGCGAGCAACTCGGAGCACTGCCGCCACCTCCGTGATTTATCGAAACAGGTGCGGAACATGTTGCTACGACACCGGTTGCGCTCGTGGCTGTACCGGTAAATGTCGTGTCCGTCGTGAGTGCTTCTGAACTTATTGAACCTCCACTCGCAGGCGTCGTAGTCGCAACGCCATGATCAATGGAGAAGGTCGCGGCATTAGATGTAGCCCACGTGAGTGTTGTGGCACTACCCGAATCTATACTCGTCGGAGATGCCGAGAGCGTACAGGTGGGTGCGTCTGACGGAGGGGGTGGAGGCGGTAACGCGACTGAAACTCCCACCGAACAGGTTGTCTGCCCACCCGGACCTGAAATAGTCATGGTGTAGTTTGTTGCCGCCGTGACAGAAATTGTTTGAGAACCAACATCAACCGGCGAGACATCCCCTACACCACTATCAATTGTGGCGCTTGTTGCAGCTGCAGCCGTCCACGAGAGCGTCGAAGAGCCTCCACCATAAGGAAGCGAAGTTGGGTTCGCAGAAAGTGAACAGGTCGGCACTGGCGGTGGTGGAGGAATTATTGGAAGTACAACCGGCGGAGCCGGAGGTGGCGGTGGGGGCAGTATTGGTGCTGGAGGTGGCGGTGGCGGAGGTGGTGGCGGAGGTGGTGGTGGCACAGGAGGCGCGTCGCAGCACGGTGGAAG
>CAYHIQ010000012.1:0-13642 GCA_964356775.1 uncultured Candidatus Saccharibacteria bacterium
CATTTTCCCGATCAGCTCTCGGGTGGCGAGAAGCAGCGTATTGCTATCGGCCGCGCCATCATTAATCAGCCGGATCTTATCGTCGCTGATGAGCCGACTGGCAATCTTGACCCGATCAATACGTATGAAATTGTAGAAATACTCAAGAAAATCAATGAGCTTGGCACGACGATCATCATTACGACGCACAACAAAGGCGTAGTCGACGCTATTGGGAAGCGGGTCATCACCATAGATCGTGGGAAGCTGGTTCGCGACGATGCTGGTGGCAAGTATTCTCTATGAGTATACAAAAGCGGACACCTGATATACTGAACCCATTATGAGCTGGATGGTCATTAAACGCGTGCTCGTAGGTGGGGCTAAGAATTTCGCCCGTGGTGGAGCGGTCTCGGCGGCTACGGTGCTTATCATGACGGTGACGCTTGCGATTATCGGCTCCCTGATCTTCCTTTCGGCACTTCTTTCTTACACACTGGACGTCGTCAAAGATAAAGTCGATGTGTCGGTGTACTTTGTCACGACTGCGAGCGAGTCTGAAATCCTCGTAGTGAAGGACCAACTCGAGAAGTTGCCGCAGGTGGCGAATGTCAAATACACTTCCGCAAGCGACGCGCTCACAGCTTTTCGAGCGCGACATGCGACTGATCAGCTCACGCTTCAGGCGCTTGACGAGCTTGGAGGCAACCCTCTTGACGCTTCGCTCTCCGTACAAGCGAAAGACCCTTCCGAATATGAGAGCATTGTGAATTTTCTTGAGGCTTCGCCCACACTCTCTGCTGCCGACACTTCGCTGATCGACCGTGTCAATTACGCGCAAAATAAAGAAGTCATCGACCGTCTCTCGGTTGCGATACGAGCGACGCGCGAAATAGGTTTTGCAATCATCATTCTCTTCGCTATCGCTTCAATTCTCATCGCATTTGCGACCGTTCGTCTCGCGATCTATACCGCAAAAGAAGAAATTTCAGTCATGCGGCTCGTGGGCGCCAGTAATACCTACATCCAAGGGCCGTTCATCGTGACGGGTATTATTACCGGCGTTATCTCGGCGACACTTGTTTTGCTTTTTTTGTGGCCAGCGACATGGTATGCAGGAATAAAAACTGCCGGATGGTTTGGAGGTTTCGATCTGGCAGCCTATTATGGTAGCAATTTCGCCCTTGTTTTTTCGATACTCATGCTTTCGGGTATCGGGCTTGGCGCGGTCGCCTCAGTGCTCGCTATTCATAAATATCTGAAAGTCTAGCTCCCGGTGTATGGCAAAAGAAGGACATAAATACATATTCGTCCTCGGTGGGGTCATGAGCGGCGTCGGGAAGGGTGTCGTTACGAGCTCTATCGGCCTTTTGCTTCAGCAAAAAGGATACAAAATGAATCTGGTTAAAGTCGATCCTTATTTGAATGTCGACGCAGGAACGATGAATCCGACTGAGCATGGAGAGGTGTTCGTACTTCGAAGCGGACTCGAAACAGATCAGGACATGGGGAACTATGAGCGCTTCCTCGGGCGCGATCTCACTGCAGAAGACTATATGACGAGCGGTATGGTGTATCAGTCGGTCATCGCTCGTGAGCGTGCTCTCGAGTATGGCGGCAAATGTGTGGAAGCTATCCCACATGTGCGGGACGAGATCCTGCACCGCATCGAATCTGCGTCCGAATACAACGGCAGCCAGATCTCAGTCATAGAGATAGGCGGTACGATAGGCGATTTTCAGAACGCGCTCTTTATCGAAGCAGCGCGCATTCTCAAGATGAAGCATCCGGAGGACGTGTTGTTTGTGATGGTTTCATATCTTCCGACGCCGGGCACGCTCGGCGAGATGAAGACGAAGCCGACTCAGATGGCAGTACGCGATCTCAATTCTTATGGCGTGCAGCCGGACTTCATCGTTGCTCGTTCCAAAGAGCCAGTGGACGAGAAACGTAAAGAGAAACTTGCGATCTGGTGCAACGTGCGCAAAGACCGCATCATCAGTGCGCCGGACATCAGCAGCATCTACGAGGCGCCGATCAACTTTGAGAAAGATAGCCTCGGTGACGCGATACTTGATGCGCTCCACTTGCCGGAGAAGAAGAAGGCGTCGCTCGCTGCATGGAAGAAGTTCGCGGTCGCGGTCGCAAACACAAAAGCGCCGGAAGTGACGATCGCGATTGTCGGAAAATATTTTGATACGGGCGACTTCGTGCTCTCCGATGCCTATCTTTCAGTCATCGAGGCTATTAAATTTTCCGCAGCAAAGCTCGGCCATCGTGCGAAAATCGCCTGGGTGAATTCGAAAGACATAGAGAAAGCTGGGGCAAAAGCTGCTGCAGTGCTTGGGAAATATGACGGTATTCTCGTTCCCGGAGGGTTTGGAGAGACGGGTATTGAGGGGAAGATCAATGCGATACGGTTCGCGCGCGAGAATAAGATTCCGTATTTCGGCATCTGCTACGGTATGCAGCTCATGGTCATTGAGTATGCGCGCAATGTGCTCGGGCTTACAGATGCGAATACCACTGAAATCAAGAAGAGTGCCGAGCATCCGGTCGTCGATGTGATGTTGGAGCAGAAGAAGCATCTCGCGGCAAATAAATACGGCGGGACGATGCGACTCGGCGTATACACCGCCTACCTGAAGAAGGGCACGATGGCGCGCGCTGCGTATAAAAAAGAATTGGTCGAAGAGCGTCATCGTCATCGGTACGAGATTAATTCTTCTTACGTGAAGCAGCTCGAAGCCGCTGGCCTCGTATTCTCAGGTACTAGCCCCGACGGCGTCCTGATGGAGATTGCCGAGCTCTCGCGTTCAGCACATCCTTTTATGCTTGGCACCCAGTTCCACCCTGAGTTTCAGGCGCGCCCTCTAGATCCGCACCCGCTTTTTACAGAGTTTCTCCGCGCCGCCATTGTTCGGAAGAAGGGAACCTAAGTTAGAAACTTAAGAGAGTGCGCGGATAGTCTCGGTCAACGCATCAACCTGCTTGAAGAATGTTGCGTCACGCACATCGCGCGGACGCGGGAGGTTGATGGAAAGTATTTTTTCTACCCGTCCCGGGTGGGCGTTCATCACGATGACTTGATCGGAGAGCTCGATAACGTCGGGGATGAGGTGATTTACCATGAGAATAGTCATACCGTACGATCGCCATAGTTTTAAAAGGTCCGCTTTAAGTGCTTCAGAGGTGATGGTATCGAGATTGGAGAAGGGTTCATCCATAATGAGAAGATTGGGAGAGATCGCGAGTGCGCGAGCGAGGCCGATCCGTTGGCGCTGTCCGCCCGAGAGAGCTGAGGGGTAGTGGTTCTCCAGATGTGTGAGACCAACCTCGTTTAATTTCTCACGAGCAATTTTTTCGCGATCTTTGCGCTTCATGCCGTCCATGCGCAGACCGAAGGCGACGTTGTCGAGCGTGGAGAGCCACGGGAAGAGCGCATAGTTCTGGAACACCATAGCGGGGCGGGAAAAATTCCGCACAATCTCGCCGGTCGTGTGCGGTATAAGGCCGAGGATAACGCGCATAAGGGTCGACTTGCCTGCACCCGATGGTCCAATGATCGATACGAATGCGCCGGCAGGAATAGAAAACGAAATATCCTTCAGGATAGACACATTCTTTTCGTCATCGTTAAAGCCCGCGCAGATGCGCGAGAGAGCGAGTATCGTGTCAGTAGAAGCAATCATGGTTTATTCGGCGTATCGCCGACCGCTTTCAGCAAGGAGTGGCGCCCAGACCATGCGGTTTAGGGTAAATACGATGACAAGAATAGCAAAGGTTCCGGCTAGCATGGATTGACTGATACCAGAAACGCTCGCCACTTTGATGAACTCGCCAAATCCGGCGACGTTGGCGATGATTTCCGCGCCAATGACAGCTTCCCACCCGATAGCGATGCCGACGATCGAGCCGGTGAGTATCGAGGGAAAGGAGAGTGGGGCGAGGTAATAGCAGATGCGCCGGAGTCCATGTGCGCCGAAGATAGTCGCCGCATCATTGAGGTCCGCATGCGCGCCTTTAATCGCAGTCAAGACTGCAAAGAGAATTGGCCAGATGATTGAGCTTACTGCAAAGAAAATGATCATCTCGCTCGTAAATCCGAAAAAATAGATGAAGAGTGGTATAAGTGCGAATGAAGGAATGTTTTGTAAGACATCAAAGATAGGAAAAAGTATTTCGGCAAATCTGCTCCAGCCGACAAGAAGCGCAATAGAGACGCCGAGCACAAGCGCGATACCGTAGGCTAGCGCAAGACGGTAGGTGGTGTGGAGGACTGCGGTGCCAAGCATGACCCAGGTGTCTGATCCGAAGTAGCCGAATGCCGTGAGGAGGAGGGCTGTGCCGACAATACCTGCCATAAGCAGCCATGTGCGGCGATATCGTCTCAGGTGGGCACGATGCATCGCGCGAGTTTGCGGATGTATGACGCTGCGGATCATGGGTGTATTCTAACGCGCTTTTAAAGCATGAGATAACAGCATGTATGCACAGTCTTCTCCAAAGTCTCCACACCTACATACGGCTTGCTCAGTAGTCACAATGGTATAATCGTTCTCGGTAGAAGGCAGGTATTTAATCAAGTAAATTATCTTCAATTCATGCGTATACTTCGAACTATAGGAATCGTCGGCAGTGCCGCTATCCTTCTCTTTTCAGCAACGGCAGCATCCGCTCAGAATCGGCCAATGAATGCGAGGGAGGGTGTAGGCGGGTCGGAGAAAAATCCGGCTGGCATACGCGCGGCGCTCACATCGACCACTGCGACAACGACTCGACGAGAGATCAAGCAAGGTTCGTACGAGCGCATGCAAGCTGCTCGCGAAGAAATGCAGGCTCGTGTGAAATCCCAGCACGAAAAAACACAGCAACGCTTGACGGAAATTAAGGACAAGGCAAAACAGCAGATGGCGGAACGTCTTGCCAAACAATTCGAAAAACAAAATTCGACCTGGACCGATCACTTTATGAAGGTCCTTGATCGTCTTGACGCTATCTCGCTGAAAATTCAGGATCGGGCAACTATCGCTGCGGGTACTGGAAAGGACATTTCTACCGTCACTGCGGCTATCACAGCGGCACAGACAGCGATCGCAAGTGCGCGAGCTGCCGTAATCGCACAGGCCGCTAAGACCTATGTGCTTGATCCATCGACTATTGCTCCCACGACAGCAACGACGACTCCAAGCGGGCAGGAAGAGTTGATGCAGGGTGTGCGGGCTTCGTTTAAAAATCTCCATAACTCGCTGTTTAGGGACCTCTTCGTTCTGCGCGATGGTCCTCTGACCGATGCACGCAAGGCGGTACAAAACGCGCTTCAGGCTCTTAGTAAAATCCTCGGGTCTGGCGAGGGCACTGCGACCTCAACTGCTACCAGCGCTAATCAATAATCTCTAATTGAAATCACTATGGACTATGAACCAGTAAATCAGCCAGTAAATCCTCCGATGATCCCGCCAATGGAACCTATGGATCAGGGTTCTTCGACTAACATGTGGTACCTCGTAGGGGCTGTTGTCGTCATTGCCGCACTCGGTCTGTGGTATTATTCGACACTTTCGCCGGCGGTAAATATGCCATCTCAAACGATAGGCACGCAGGCCCCGGCTACTGATTCGGCACAGACCACATCGCTTTCAAGCGGTAATTCCGTTGCGGATATTTCAGCTGATCTTAGTCAGACGTCAGATGGTTCCGCTGAGCTTAGTCAGGCAGCGGCCGCTTCAGTGCAGGACATTCAGGGATTTTAAGGAAAACTGCCTATGAACGAAAAATTGCCGGACGTCCGGCAATTTTTCGTTCATAGGCAGAACTATCTCAAGGTTCTCCGATAATACCGACAATCCATTTCTCCAACTTCTGTATCGCCATATGGATTTTCGGATACCGTAGAGTGTGCGCGTCCATCCACGTACGTATTTTTGGTGAATGCAGCGATAAAAGAATAACGCCGATAGCGAGAAACAAGAATCCCTGCAGAAAGGGTAGAGCAAGACCAAAAAGTCCGAGGATGATGAATAGAATGCCTGTCAGAACAAGCACTATCCTCTTAGTCTGTTTATACATAGGAAAAGTCAGGATTTCTCGTCCATCTTTTCTTGCAGCTTTTTGAGGTCCGCATCTATGGTCTTGAGCTCTGCTACCACGTACTGCATGGTGTCTTTTTCAGAACGTACTTCACTCTCTGTTTTTTCGGCGAGTTTTTTTTCCCGTTTGAAACCCGATAAGATGATGCTATCTCCTATGAAGAACGAGACCAGAAGTCCGGTGAGAAGGAGAATAATGAGGCCTATAAGTATAGACAGAGGTGCGGAAAACCAAGGGAATAGGTCTGCTGTTTCCCATATGCCTCTCCAAAATAGGATAACGCCGATACCGCCGATAAATGCATAGGGAATTGGGTAATGACTGAGTGAAATCCGTATCTTATCTTCCAATCTGTCGAAAAAACAAATAATCCGATTAATCATGTTGCTATGGTACCATCGATTTGCTGGTGTACAGGAAACCAAGTAACAGCATCGAAAGTATCGCGGCTGGTAGCATCATGAAGAGTGAATCATACATGAGGTGGGAGCCGATCGCTCCGATCATGATGACGCATAAGCCGATTGCGGCCACACGCGGCAGGCGCACATCAATGAGTCGGCCACCGATGAGTCCAATCGCTCCGGCAAGTTCAGCGGCACCGATACCATACATGAACCATAGTGGGTATCCGAAACGTGTAAATAGTTCAATCTCCATCGGACTCGCGGATACTTTTAGAAATCCTGCAAACCCGAATGCACTCGCAAGCGCTACTGCGAGAATCCAATACATACTCTTTCTTGGCATGAGATTAGTAGATTACTGATATGCGGCAATGGCAGTATGCATAGCATACTGCTGACGTGTCCTACAACGATTATATTTCAATAATCGCGTAAATAGGGAGATGGTCAGAGGCTTGCGAGTCTAAAGTTCCACTCGAGAGCGTTTTGATATCTGTTGTGCTGAAGATATAGTCCAATTTTTTACCATCGGCGGTATACTTAGTCAGGTCTTTTTCAGTGTTCACCATGGTTTTATTCATGTCCTCTATGATTTTACTATCAGGCGTTGCGTTGAAATCGCCCATGACCAGCCCGTTTTCTTTCGGCACTATTTTGAGCAAATTCTGCGCTTGGGTAGCCTGTATTTCAGACGGCTGCGCCGGCGTATACACGAGATGAGTTGAGAATATATGCAGATTTTTGCCTTCGATCTGCACCACCGCTTCAAGCGCAGTCCTCTTGCGATCTCCAGATAGAACGTGCATGTTATTGTCTGAGATCTCATATTTGCTCAATATCGCATTTCCCCATTCCATGTTCTTCTCTATCCCGTGTTTCTCTAATAGGTGGGATATCGAAGGGATCAGGAGGGTAGTGGTTTCGTATATATAGGTATATCCCAAAGCATCTGCGATAGCTTTTGCGCTATTATTAGCGCCTCCTTCGTCTTGTAGGACCTCCTGCAACCCGATAATGTCCGGGTTTGTTTCCTTTAAACACTGTATGATTTCCGGCATCTTTCTCCCGCCCCAGATATTCCAAGATACGATTTTTAATTGCATTGCCCTCCAGTATAGCAAATCCTACTGCGGGTCAAGGATCGGTCGCGCATAGCTTTAACTAAAATCCGAGTTTTTCTTTGACAAGAATCATTCGCACTTTGCGACCCATAAATGAAGGTTCTCGCTCAAATGTAAATATCTTGGAGAGCACAGTGCCGCCCATGCCGGCATCTTTCATACGTGTATCTTCAAGTGGGACAACGTGCTCACGCAATCGTTTCATAGCAAGATCATAGGTAGGAGCTATTTTTTGCGCCCCAGCCACAAAGATGAGATTCGGAGAAGTGAATGCGATATGGGGTAATTGACTTCCAGAAGCAGAAGCAATAATCATCTCGCCTGTCTCAGCGATGGCATGAACGCTCCCCAAATAATATTCTGAAAAAAGCGCCTTACTACGTAACTCGGCCTGTTTAACAGGATCTTTCTCTGCAACTATTGAAGCGTGTAAGTTATTCCATCCATGCGAATCAGACTTTAAATACTCAATAAATCCTATCTCTTCAAGAGTACGGGATGATCCATTGTTGACACTAGCTCCTCTCGGGACAAGTTCTTTAATTTTTTCAAGAGCTTCACCATGAGTATTCACAATGAATACCTCAACTCCGCGCTCACGTAGAGCATCCGCGGTTCTAGTAATGATTTCTGCATTAGGAATCGTGTCGTAGGGCATATGTTTTCGAGTATATCAGTAATTAACCTCCGTTTTGTTCAAAACTTAAACGACGCTCCTCGAAGTCCGAACCGAATTAGTGAGAGACTAGCGCCACTGTCTTACCCTTGGGAGCGGGACGGATGCTGATTATCTTTTTCTTCCAGGCTTTGAGGAAATCTGCTTTTGATATGGATTTGTTGCCCGCCTTGGCCGCTGGGTCATTGTAGTAGATTAGGTCACCCTTAATACCATTTAATACGACAAGATGCGGGATAGTGCTCTTGGGATCGAACTTGTAGTGAACGGCAGCTATGACTGGACCGCTCTTCAAGTGTTGTGCGAGTTTGGCATAGGCAGCCTCTGCATTGAGAGCCGTAAAGTTGTAGTACGCACCATCCAAACCATACTGCCTGGAAAGGCTAATGAGACCGGCGTAAATCCAGCCTGCGTTGTAGTCATATGCGCCTGCGGCAACACCCTTCTTGAGAAGCGCGTTTGCCGAAACAGCGTTCGGTTTATAAAAATCAATAATCATCGCAAGGCTTACAACGCCACAGCCTACTTTCTGCCATTTAGGCGACGCGATATCCTGGAATTGGGAGAAGAACGGAACGTCCGTGAGAGCTGAACTTGTCGCGATAATCGGCGCAGGGACAGCTGCCTCCACGGAGCCTGTGAGCGCCATCAAGCTCAAGATGAGCAAAAGTACCACCGCGCAAGTATCTCAAAGATGCTGATTTTTAGCAATCTTGCCTAATCCTTAACCGTGACTGGCGTCCCGAGATCGGTCCATGCATATAAGAGTGCTGCCGCAGCGGGCGGTAAGTTCACACAGCCATGCGACCATGGGCGGCCGAAGTTGTTATGCCAGTAAGTGCCATGAATAGCGGCACCGTCTTCAGTGAAATAGAGGGACCAAGGCACGCCGGGTAGGTCATAGTACTGGTCGCTCACTCCTGGAACGGGCCCTTGCATATAGCTGTCGGGCTTCTTGCGATAGACCGAGAATTTTCCTGTTGGCGTGGGCGTTAGTTCGAGGCCTACCGATATAGCTTGCTGCATAAAGAGAGTGTCTCCATCATAGGCATAGAGCATCTCCTCGGCCCTATCTATGATAATTCGTTTGGCGTTCAACGCCTTCGTTTTGGTCGTAGTGGCAAGCAGTCCTTGGTTGTAGAAGAGTCGCGCATAATCCCCTGCAACGTACCAGGCACTCTTCACACGTTCCGGATAACGCACCTCTCCGTCAAAACCAATTTGGTACCATATGCGACCATCAACAACCGTAGTGCTTGCTACCTTGAGGACCATGTTGTTGCGTAGCTGCATAACTACAGGGTAGTCGGTGCCCGGCCCCGAACGTAGATTGACGCAGATTCCCGCGTAAATCCAGTTGCAACTATCTTCAATTTCTATGTAGGGATTCCCCATCAGAGGTGGGATGAGTGTAGGGACAGGCGCTGGATCGCCCCAGGATTGAATAGACTCGACCACCGCCGCTGACTGAGGAGGGATTTCGCGATTAATCTCCCACACTCGGAAGAGTCCAAAGGAGGATGTTCCTAGTAGCAACACGAGGAGGATCACTCTCTGCTGCATCAAAGATGAAAACATTACCGTACATTCCCACTTAAAAGTATATTCGTCAAATCACCTTCCAATCCTTCATTTTATTCGGGTTGGCCGTGTGGTATACGACGTAGGAACCTTTTACAATATTTAGGTTAGGACTTCCGAAAGTCAGCCCAAAAAAATACAAGGCCAATTGCAGCCCAAAATGCCACCATGAGCCAGTTTTGAGTTTGAAAGGCTTGCACAGCAGCGACTCCAAAAAACAAAATAAAGATTGCAAAATTAGTACCTAATTTATTCATGCATCCATTATACCTTACGAGCTGACCGTCTGGTACGACGTGGGAACCATTATTGCTCAATTATGCGAAGAAAGTCCGAGAAGTGCTTGAATTTGAAATCTGGCTTTAGTTGTCTAAGTATTTCGTCGTTTGAGTATAGTGCATTCGCATCAGGCAAATAGAGAGCAGTGTGAATCCCAGCATTCTTTCCTGTTTCGATATCTGCTGCTGAATCTCCAACTATTAGTGCGTCTTCTGGATGTACACCCATCAAATTAAGTGCCGTATAAACTATTTCAGGATCTGGCTTGCCTTTTGATACATCATCTCCGCAAAGGATTACATCAAAATATTTTTCAAGACCAAGCGACGCAATTGCTCTTCGACTAAGTTCAGATTTTCCAGAAGTAACAATGGCCAACTTCACGCCCCGATTCCTTAATTCACTTAACACGGTATCTATGTGCTCTTGAAGTTCTAGATTTGCATACACATTCCTTTGCGATTCATAATATGCCCCATGAAGTGTGTCTATATCGACATTATATTTTTTACTCCTTTCATCTCTTGAAGCATAGAAAACATCCCGCACGATCTCCTCATCACTTATGGGGATATTCTTTTCGAGCGCTTTCTTCCAACTTACATGGATATGTTTCAGAGAGTCAACAATCGTTCCGTCAAAATCAAAAAGAATCGCTTTAAACATTCTCTAAGGATATAACAATCTTAGAACTTTACGAGCTGGTCGTGTGGTACGACGTGGGAACCTTTTTAAATTCTATTTAGCCTTGTCGTCTGCGTACTTCATCATTTCCTCGATAGTGATTCCTATCTTTTCTGCAACTTCTTCAAGATATGCTTTCGCGCTTTCATCTTCTTTAGATAACCCCGCAAAGGTAACGATGTCTGAAATTATATCTTCAGGATTCATCCCCTCCTTTTTGCCAAGCTTTTCTATTAAACTGTCGATGATCGATTCCTTGCTTTCAAAACTTGGTGGTCTTTCCATTACAATTACTATAACCTATTTGCTGGCCGCGTGGTACGACGTGGGAACCTCTCTACGAGCAATCTCGTAACTCCTCGTTCTCTGGTAAATCTAGGTCAGTAAAGTGAAAAGTTACCCCGAGCTTCTTCATCTCCGCAACTGGATCGTCTACCTTTTCGACTGTGATGGGTTTTGTAGGCTCTTCGGCAATTACTTCCAGGTCACCAAGGCCTTCTTTGTACAGGAATTTGTCTTTGTCAAAATGATAGACATATCCTCCTTCTCCGTAAAGTTTTTGCAAACTTTCTTCGAGCGAATCAAATCCAAATATCTCTACCTTTTTATTATTTTCATATAGACTCACTCCCATACCATAGTGAGCAATTCGACCCTCTATTTCATGGGGTATCGATTTGTAAGTGTAAGCAAGTGCAATCCATTTGTGCGGAGTTGCATGAAAAGATTCTTGATCGAAAATTATTTCCTCCTCACCACTTTCATTTTCTCTACTTCGAACATTCCTTTTTGGTTTCGCTTCGTCTGAATCAAATTCTTCGTGAGATCCGTGGTATACGTATTTCTCCATAAACGTGAGTATACCAGTCAAAAATGATTAGCTGACCGTCTGGTACGATGTGGGAACCTATTTGGCTTTCAGTGGTACACCGAAATAGACTCGTATCGGTTTCCGCTCGCTTATAGCCAATGCGATAGATCTCATACATCCATCGTCAATATCCGCTTTTACCCTATGCTTCAAGCTCTTTCTTCCTTGTGTACCCGTATTTGATTTGAAGGTAATCGGATATAAATACTTTTCCTTTTGCTCTACATGGGTCTTGATTTTCAAGATATTGGGAATAGCGTGCTTTGGTCTGCTCTTAAGGAGTTTTGAATTCTTATCCAAAGCATTTTTCACTTTCTGCGCGGTCTCATATAACGATTTATTTGTCCATGCCAAAGGTAAGTTGCCCGCTCGTCTCCACACTCCCATATCCTTTGAATCAATCTCCGTCAAAAACCACTGACTCGTATTGTAGGCCTTAATTCTTTTAGGCCACTTAGGGCTCACTAACTTATCTAAATCTTTTTCTTTTAACTTTAAAATTATTTTCTTAGCATCAGATAAATTCTTATTAAATTGGGTTTCAGAAAGAGATTTTAAAAATGTACGATTATTCCCACTGGTCTTTCTTTGTGTAAGGTGGTCGGCAATTACAAAGGCTCGTTTGACCTCAACAGCTTGAACTTTCTTTAGAATCTTCATTCTTTAAGTATACCTAAATTAAAACCAGACTGGCTGCCAGACTTGGACCACGATTACGTTTTTCGAAACTTACAGTTTCAGTACACCTTGTGGATTTTATTTCAGAATGGAACTATTTCGATGTGAAGTAGACTGCAATTGCAGAGCCGACGATGATAACAACCGCGATAATAATGATGATAATCAAGCTCATATGGTTAAGTATAGCAACGAACGGGCTGTCGCCCTCGGTCTCGTAAATTATACCACCAAGCCCCATAAGGGTTTTCTAGCGACTTTTTCGATGCTCCTCGGAATGATTATTGGGCTATCTCATTTACAAATCCGCAAATAGTTCTTCACCCTGATTAACAATAGAAACAACCTCGGGTGGGAGAAGCAGTTCAATCTCCTTTCCAGTAACTAGATCCCGCTGCACGAAGCGATTATTCCTTATGGTCATCTCGACATCTAAGTCCCCGTCACTAAACGGCTCTCTTTTCCCTCGGTAAGGAATAAATCTCGGCCCCTTACTGTCTATAACGGCAATTTGAGATAGTCCGCCGACTGTATCAATTCCTTTCTTTTTTATATTTTCCCTGAGAGCATGGTCGCTGAGTACTGCACCGAAGGTCACGTCACCTCCGTTTACGTTGAACTGCAAGTCGAACAAGTCTTTTTCAATATCATCGAGACCTGGCGTACCACTACCAATAATTACATTCGGTTTACTAATGGAGGCCAATTCAGGCGTAAAGTGTGGTGCCCGTGCCTTAAACACAATTTTGTCTGTGATATTTATATATCCAGCAAATTTGCCGTCTTTGTCTACTACTTTTTGGTTACGTGACAAATCGTTACTAGCGATGACGAAGGCAATGTCTGGTTTTCTACCGGTTCTTTCACAGAGCTTTCCGTATGCGTATTTCAATACACCTGGTACCTTTTTAAAAAAGATATGCGGTTGTCCAAATTTAGGTTTGCTAGTCACATGGTGAGATACGAACGAAATCATTGAACCCGCAAATTCTATATCCCCAGCGAAACCAAGAATGATTTCTGGGTTGAGGAAAAATACCTTTTGTGTATTGTCTCTCCATGGAGAAATCTTTCCAGATTTAGATAAAGAGGCACGACAATCTGCCATAACGGCAACTCCTTCCATAAAATGTTGACCTAATACAACCGTCATATGACCTACTGTATCCCTTAACCTACTGTGTTGGAATAGGCTCTTCGGAGTCCGAACTTGACTCAGACTGGCTGCCAGACTTGGATTCGAACCAAGATACTCAGATTCAGAGTCTGAGGTCCT
>CAYHIQ010000013.1:0-9344 GCA_964356775.1 uncultured Candidatus Saccharibacteria bacterium
CTCTTGCGGAACTTCGAGCCCGGCACAAGCCCCATGTCCTTCATCGCATAGAGGATGCGGCGATGCACGGGCTTCAATCCATCGCGCACATCCGGCAGAGCACGCGCAGTAATCACTGACATCGCGTAATCGAGATACGACGTGCGCATCTCAGCGACAATCGGCTGATCAATGACATTTGCAGCGACTGGTGTCACTGCAGCATCTTTCTTTGAATCTTCTTTCCCGCGAGCCATACTGATGCAATTATCTTCTTATACTAAAACGGTATGATCGTCCGCTCAACCGGCTTCGCTTTCCGCGTTGAAGAAGCGACGTCGACAATCTCAATATGCGCCGGCGCGGACGCATCTTGCAATGCTGCTGCGGCGCCTGCGATATTCTTATTTCCGCGATCTTCGGCAATCACCGCCCCCGACTCTTCTCTTGCACTATCTGCAAATGAAGTGTCCTTGAGAGCAAACGTGCTTGAGCTTATAGATTGTACGAACCACACGAGAGCAATAAGCGCAGTACCACTCGCCGCCGCACCAAAGGCGACTCGCTTGCGTACATGATGTGGCTTCCCCTTCACATGCTCAATATGATCAAAAATGGTTTTCATATGCAATTTATGGAGTTATCACCAGTATACTCCCATCTCTGCCGGCCAGGTCTTTCTTTTTCAATGTGAGCTTATCGACTTTCTCACCATTGTTCCCCGATGCCTTCAGAAAGGCCTCGAGTGATTTTGGTTCTCCAATACCACTCCAATGCATCGGAACGACGATTTTCGGTTCGAGCGACACGACCAATTCGTGCGCCGCAGCAGGTGTCAACACACCCTCGCTCCCAATCGGCACGAAAAGAACATCTATTTCATCGATACTTTCACGCGCCTCTTTTGAAAGTTCTTTGTCGGCAAGAGCGCCGAGGTGTACGAGCGTCATGTCTTCGAGCTCAACTGTATATATGGTATTAACGGCTTCAGTCTGATCTTTCGCAAGACCATAGGAGCTACGAGATAAAAAACCCTGGATAATCACCCCTTGACGCTCATACTCTCCCGGACCGGTGATAACAAAAGGATCCTTCTCTCCATATGCCACTTCTTCGGCACCATTCATATTAGGATGATTGCGCGAGACGAGTGCGATATCAGCACCAAAGCGAACTGGGGGTAGCGTTCCTCCTTTGGCAATAGGATCGAAAACGACAGTCAAATCGCCGAAAGTCACTTTAAAACACTGCCCGCCGTGATGCGTGATGATCATAAAGTACGTTCATTCTAGCATTTTCTGGCTCCATTTGCTATAGTCATTTTGTTGCGTGCTGGAGAAGTTAGGGAGGTGTTAACCCTGGATTCCGAAAGGAGCCAGTACCCTTCTCGAAAATCCGCACCGCTTTTATATTATGTCTGAAGAAAAGAAGGTCGTAACTCCCGTTGCGACCATCCATCTGCCCGAAGGCCACCCGATGTCGGCCTTTATTGACGCCATTCCGATGCCGCCCGCAGCGGGTGATCTCGTCGAGGGTGCCATCATCGCGATAAACCGCGGTCGCGTCTATATCGACCTCGCCCCATTCGGCACAGGCCTCATTTACGGTCGCGAATACTTAAACGCCGCCGACGTGCTACGCAAGGCGAATCAGGGCGATATCATCAGCGCGAAAGTTGTTGACCCAGCCGGTCGCGAAGGCTATATAGAGCTCTCCCTCAAGGAGGCCCGGCAAGCTGCTATCTGGGGCGAAGCCGAGACAGCAATCCTCTCACAGACGCCGTACTCACTCATTGTCGAAGAAGCAAACAAGGGTGGACTTATTCTCTCCTGGCAGGGCATTGCTGGATTCCTCCCTGCTTCGCAGCTCTCCAAAGAGCACTATCCGCGTGTGCCGGAAGGCGATAAAGAGAAAATTCTTGGTGAGCTCATGCGACTCGTCGGGCACTCGCTCTCGGTGCGTATCATTACTGCCGATGCGAAGGAGGGTAAACTTATTTTCTCTGAGCGCACGACAAACGAAGCTGAAGAGAAGGCATCACTTATCGACAAATACCAAGTTGGTGATACGGCCTCGGGTGAAGTGACGGGCATCGTCGATTTCGGCGTCTTTGTGAAGATCGAACCGGGACTTGAAGGTCTCGTGCATATCAGCGAGCTCGACTGGGGTCTTGTTGAAAACCCGCACACACTCTTCAATGTCGGCGACCACGTCACGGTCAAGATTATCGAAATAAAGGAAGGGAAAGTCTCGTTCTCTATCAAAGCACTTAAAGAGAATCCGTGGCACACCGCCGCCGAGCGTTATTCGAAGGGCATGGAAGTGCCGGGTGTGGTCATCAAATACAACAAGCACGGCGCGCTCGCCTCTATCGAAGAAGGCGTCGCTGGACTTGTGCACGTTGGAGAGTTTGCAACACCTGCAGAACTCCGCGAAACACTCGAGCTTGGAAAGACATATCCGTTTACCATCGCTCTCTTCGAACCAAAAGACCAGCGTATGACGCTGACCTACGCGGGAAAGAAAAAGTAGTCTAGTTCAAATAAAAAGAAAATACGCGGCGCCTTCGGCGCCGCGTATTTCTGTTATGATGTCTCCCATGAAGCAAATAGTTGTGATTCACGGCGGAGATGCATTCCCAACGTACGAAGCGTATATCTCCTCCTTAAAGGAAAGCAAGATTGACAGCGTCGAGTATTTCAAAAAGAGAAAAGACTGGAAAACGACTTTGCCAGAAACTCTCGGCGACGAATATATGGCACTGCTCCCGCAGATGCCGAACAAAAACAATGCGAAATATCTCGAATGGAAACTGTGGTTCGGAAAAATGATCCCTTTTCTCAAAGACGGAATGATTCTTATCGGCCACTCTTTGGGGGCGATATTTCTCGCCAAATATCTTTCTGAGGAACGCTTTCCGAAAAAGATTTCAGCAACATTCCTCATCGCCGCCCCCTATGGTTCGGACACTATCCATCCAATCGTAGAATTTACTCTCCCCGATTCGCTCGCGCTCTTCGCGGAGCAAGGCGGCGACATTTTCCTCTACCACAGTAAAGACGATCCAGTCGTACCCTTCTCTGAACTCGAGAAATATCAATCGGCCCTGCCGCAAGCAAGGACCGGTGTATTCGAAGACCGGAAACACTTCAATCAAGAGAATTTTCCTGAAATCGTTACGGCTATTAAAGCGGCATGACGTTTCTTAACGCAGGCCCTTATTTAACGAAATTAATTCCTTGAGTTTCTCATTCATCCCTTCGTGGATTTGTAGATGCTTGGGAGAAATATTTTCACATTGAATATCAAAGTCTGGGGTGCCAAAGTTTCTCTCAAAACTTCTCGCTGGTAGGATATGAACGGTTCCACCATAAGTGCCGTCTTTACATCTACTTAGAACCACCCTCATCCCTTCATGATTAAATCGTTCTACTAATTCATCTATGGTTGGTGACGAGATATCATAATCAGACCTATCCTTATCGGCTTCTATCCCGGCTTTTAATTTCTCATAGGATTCTTGATCCATACCGGTGAAGGGAAATATTTCTCCACTTTCACTAAGTTCTATAGCCAGGGCGGTAATTCTTTCCCTCCGCAACTCTTTTTCACTTTTTTCTTGTTTATTATTTGGCGGCCGTTCACTCATAGTGGGAAGTATAACGCATTAAATTAGCGAGTATTCGCAAACATTGTCGCGGAATCGATGCCTTCGGTCGCGAAAAGACGTACCGCCTCGGCGACTTTCTTCAAAACCTTTTTTACCGTTGCCTCTTCGGTCGGCTTCCACTTGCCGATGACGAGCTTGATGACTTTTTCTTCGCCCGAGACTTTTTTTGCTTGATTCTTCTTCCCTACTCCTGAAATACCGATGCGAATACGCGCGAAATCTTTTGTCTTAATGGCGCGCATGATGCTTTCAACGCCCTTATGCCCGCCACTGCCACGCCCGAAGACCATTTTTATCGTACCAAGAGGCAAATCAAGATCATCATGAATGACGAGCAGGCTTTTTGCTGCCTTCGGACTCTTTACAAATGCACTGACTGCCTTCCCCGATAGGTTCATCATCGTTTCAGGCAGAATGAGCGTCGCGCCTTCTCCAGAAATACTGCCCTTGCTCACGAGCGCATTCGTCGTCTTATTGAAAACGAACTCCACGAAGCCTTCTTGCTTCGCGACAAGCTCAATCGCATTCCGTCCGGCATTGTGCCGCGTCTTTTCATACTCCTTTCCCGGATTCCCGAGACCTGCAATGACGATTGCCATGTTGGAATCGTAACACATTCGACAAAAAACTTGCGCGCGGGAAAGCGAAGCGTACAATGCGTGCATGAAAGATACTGGAAAAGGTCTTCTGAAGGATCTTTTCACACTCACGTTCCTTATTGTCGTCGTGGTCATCCCGATCCGCGTCTTTATAGTCTCGCCGTTCGTCGTTGATGGCGCCTCAATGCACCCGACCTTTAAGAATCTTGATTATCTCATCGTCGATGAGTTTCTCTACTACTTCCGTGAGCCGGCGCGTGGCGACGTCATCGTCTTCCGTTATCCGGGCAATCCCTCCATCTTTTACATCAAGCGCATTATCGGACTCCCGGGCGAAACAGTCTCTATCAATCACGGAGTAGTCACCATCACCACCGCCTCTGGAAAAAAAATTGGACTTAGTGAGCCGTATATAGTGAATGAAGACGCCACCTATACGAAAAATACCTCACTCAATTCGGAAGAATATTTCGTCATGGGCGACAATCGCCCCAATAGTTCGGACTCGCGTGTCTGGGGCCCTCTCCCAAGAAAAGACATCATTGGCCGCGTCGATCTGCGGCTTCTGCCTGTCAAACAGAGTGGCTTCTTCCCGGGTAAAGCGACCTACGAACCCTCCCCGACAGTAAGCACGACAACTTCCACAGCGTCATGATGCGCGACACCATTCCAGCAGAAGAATTATTGAGTAAGGCGCATGCATTTGGGCAGTATTACGGATTCACACCACTTTCAACACTGACCACTGCTTCGCGTGGAACTGCACGCAAGACTGTCGAGTATCCGGATGCGCTCAACCATCTCGGTAACGATGCGGTCGCCGAAACACTCACTAGCTTTTTGAAGCGATGCCAGCGAATTTCTTTCACTCCTTCTCCGCGACAGCCACTCTTTCTCTGGCACACGAACATCGCTCCGGGCCGTCCCGCACCGAAAAAAGCAATCATACAGCTTCACGCGCTCGGCGCAGATCATGCGCTCGCAGATGTCGTCATCATTCGCGCGCTTAGCGCGCTTGTGCGCGACCTCTTCCACGAAGAACCCGTCGTACGCATCAATTCCATGGGCGACAAAGAGACCCGCGCGCGCTACGCGCGCGAACTCGGGAATTTTTTTAAGAAACGAGCAGACATACTTCCTGAAGAATGCATTACTTGTGCGAAACAGGACACCTTTCTTGCTGCCGAGCTTGCTATAGCGCGCGAATGCGCGGAATACTTGCCGGCGCCGACTGAACATCTCTCAGACGCCAGCCGCAAACGTTTTGAAGATCTGCTCGAATATCTTGAAATGACCGAGACGCCCTATGAGCTTGCACGCAACCTCATCAGCCGTGGCAATGTCTGGAATGATACGTGTTTCGAGATTACTGTAGGCGGACAACGCATCGCATGGGGTTCACACTATGGCGACTTCACTCGCCACTTCTTTCCTACGCCGTTCAGTGCGACCGGAGCAGTGCTTCAGATAGCAAGTACGGGTTCAGTCGTGAAGAAAGCTGCACCCGCTAGCATGCGGTTCTCATTCGTCCATATCGGCGACGAAGCAAAACGGCTCTCATTTCGTCTCGCCGAGGACTTCCGGAAAGCGCGTATCTCATTGACACAAAATATCGGCATCGAATCATTGACTGAACAACTCTCTCTTGCCGAGCGCCGCGAGAGCCCCTACCTTCTCATCATGGGGCGCAAAGAGGCGCTTGAAGGTTCCGCGATTTTGCGTAACCGTCAAACCCAAGAAGAAACCGTTCTCCCCATTTCCGGCCTCATCGAGCGCCTGAAAGCAGTCGCCTAATAGTAAGTAGGCAGTAGACAATGGTGTTCTTGGTATGTTAGAGTCTCCCCATTATGACAGCCGGTACACGAGTTGAGGTCCGACGCGGAAAGAACGAGAGTTCGACCGCGCTTATTCGCCGTTTTACCCGCCGCGCGCAGGGTCTCGGTCTCGTACGCGAAGTGCGCAACGGCCGCTACTTCGAGCGCACGAAATCGAAGAATGTCGGCCACAAGCGTGCGCTTATCTCCAAAGTACGCCGCGAGACCTATAACGAGCTCGTGAAGCTCGGCAAGATCGATCCGGCCGCAAAGAAGGTGCGCAAGGGCGGCAAGCGTTAGGCGAATGTCGGGCGTCTCAATTAAGAATCTGACGCGGCGCAACAGTGTGCCGCGTTTTGCGTATAAAGAAATCGTGGAAAGTGTACTCCCCGACTGGAATATCTCACTTGTCTTCGTGGGTCCCGCACAAGCGCGCAAGCTGAACGAACAGATGCGCGGCAAAACCTATGTGCCGAACGTTCTTTCCTATACTCTCGGCGGGGAAAGCGGAGAAATCATCATTTGTTTAAACGAGGCCGAAAAACAGGCTTTTTCGTATGACATGAGCGCACGAACATTTATCCTGTATTTGTTTATCCACGGCGTACTACATATAAAAGGATGGGTACATGGTGTTAGGATGGAACGATGCGAACGAAATCTCTTAGCGCGTTATGAAACGACGCATAGCCGCCGGCATCGACATCGGCACGTACCAAGTAAAGATAGTCGTAATCGAGGAGCTCACTGATAAGCGCTCTGGAGCGCGACAGGTGCGCATCCTCGGTACCGGTCTTGCCGAATCAAAAGGTCTTCGGCATGGCTATATCGTCAATACCGAAGAAGTCACGGCGAGCATCCGCGAAGCAAAACGACAAGCGGAAGCCGCCACCCGTGTCCCGCTCCGGACCGGATTCCTTGCTGTTGGCGGCATTTCGCTCGACGAAGCTCGCGCGACTGGCTTCGCAATAATCTCCCGTGCTGACCAAGAGATAACGGCTCTTGATCTTGAAAAAGCGGGGAGATCGGCGCGCGAGGCTGCCGCTCCCGGATTCTTAAATCGGCACGTTCTCCATAGCATTCCGGTCGAATATCGCGTCGATGGCGCCAAAGTGCTTGGTGACCCGCTCGGCATGAAAGGCGTCCGGCTTGAAGTTGACTATCTTTTCATCACCTGTCTCACTCAACACGAGGAGGCGCTTGTCAAAGCAGTCGAGGATGCTGATATGGAGATTATCGATCAGATGGCTTCTCCGCTTGCAGGCTCCTATGTACTACTCGAGGGCGACCAAAAGATGAAGGGCTGTGTGCTCGCAAACATCGGTGCGGAAACAGTTTCGATCGTCGTCTACGATGAAGGTATTCCTATTTCAGTAAAAGTATTCCCGATAGGCTCAAGCCATATCACCGACGATATCGCGCTTGGATTTCGCATCTCGCTTGAGGAGGCTGAACGCGTCAAGATCGGCAGACTTTCGGGACAGATGTATTCGCGTAAGAAAATTGATGATCTCATTTCAAGCCGCTTGAACATGATGTTCACGCTCATCGACAAGCACCTTAAGTCGCTCGGTCGTCGCGGCCCTCTGCCCGCCGGCATCATCATTTCCGGCGGCGGCGCGGGGGCCGGCTCCATCAGTGACATTGCGAAAGGCTCTCTCAAGCTTCCTGCACGCCTCGCAGAATTCCGCCTCTCTGCCGATACCAAGATTCGCGACGCGACCTGGGCAGTCGCCTATGGTCTCGCACTCTGGGGACTCACTGGCGACACAAATGCGCCGAAGAAAAATTTCCGCGCTGCCATTGGAAAGTTTCTGCAACAATTCTTACCTTGAACGACGAGTCGTATCTGCTGACTGTCAATATTTGCATACTTCCTTATTCTGCTATGATACCCGAGTAACACCCCACTATGTCAAAACGCGTTGAACCAGAGGTTGAAACATTCGCACGGATCCGCGTGGTCGGTGTGGGCGGTTCGGGTAAAAACGCGATCAACCACATGATCGAATCAAAAGTTCGTGGCGTGGAATTTATCGCCGTCAATTCCGATGCACAGGACCTCCACCGTTCCCTTGCCAAACGCAAGATCCATATCGGCAAAAATCTGACACGCGGACTCGGCACCGGCATGAATCCTGAGCTCGGTAAACGCGCTGCCGAAGAGACTCGACAGGAAATCCAAGAAGCGCTTTCGGGGAGCGATATGGTCTTCATCACGTGCGGCATGGGCGGAGGCACCGGCACCGGCGCCTCGGCTATCGTCGCAAAGATTGCAAAAGAGGTCGGGGCGCTCGTCATCGCAGTGGTAACAAAGCCTTTTGCATTTGAAGGCGCACAACGCAAAGATATCGCCGAGCGCGGACTTGCCGAGCTAAAAAAAGAAGTCGATGCGTTCATCGTTATCCCAAATGACAAGCTCCTTGCTATCGTCGACAAAGACACGTCTGCGAAAAGCGCCTTTGCTATGTGCGACGAGATACTGCGCCAGGCGGTAGAAGGAGTGTCCGACATCATCACCATGCCGGGCGAGATCAACACCGACTTCAACGACATTAAGGCGATTATGGAAGGCGCCGGCCCCGCACTCATGGGTATCGGCGTTGCTGAGGGCGACGAACGCGCTAAGGAGGCAGCATCGCGTGCGGTCAATTCCCCACTTCTTGACGTCTCCATTTCGGGCGCCAAAGGCATTCTCTTTGTTGTCGCCGGTTCTGACGACCTCGGCATCATAGAGGTGCAAGAGGCAGCGAAAGTCATCAATGAATCCGTCGATAAAAATGCGAAAGTCATCTTTGGCATTATGCGCGACGAAAAACTTAAGAAAGGCCAGATTCGGATTATCGTCATCGCGACCGGATTCCCGGAGAGTGCGTCGCACATGTCGACCGTCGGCACCGGCATGGAACGCTCCCTTTTTGCAGCACCTACCGAACGTCGCGAAGAAGAACGCGGTCGGATTTATCATGAAATCTTAAAGCGCGAAGTCCCTGAGGTTAAAATTGAAAAAAAAGAATTTGTGCAGCATGATTCACATAAAGAAAAAGAAGTGACAAAAGACATGGCGAAGGAAGAACCTATCGTGACGGCAATACCTCAAAAGCGCGAAGAGGAACCACCCGCTCTCGAAGATGAGACGGCGTGGGGCGCAATTCCAGAATTCTTGCGCAGACACAAAAAGTAGGCAGTAGCGGGGGGGCGCCGCGGCCCCGGCCCGGGGGGGGGGGGGGGGGTCGAGCGGGGTAAGGCCGAAGTGTGGGAGTGTTGTGGTTTGTTTATATT
>CAYHIQ010000013.1:9354-13188 GCA_964356775.1 uncultured Candidatus Saccharibacteria bacterium
CGCCCACTGCAACCCCCCGCTCCCCACGATCCCACGGCGTGGGGCGCAATGCCATAATACTTGCCCAGACACAAAACGTAGGCCGTCGCGCGGCGCAACCGGCGCCGCGCTCGTTTTCCCTTGCCTACTGCCTACTGTATACCGCATACTGTCTGCATGTATGATCTTATAATTATCGGCGGGGGTCCCTCGGGCATCGCCGCAGGTGTCTATGCAGCTCGCAAGCATTTGCGCACGGTACTCATCACAGAAGAGATAGGCGGACAATCAAGCGTATCGGAAGGCATCGAGAATTGGATCGGCACGCCGAAGATAAGCGGTGCTGATCTCGCTAAATCATTTAAGACACACCTTGATGCCGTCAAGAGCGATATCGTAACGCTCGCCATCGGCGAACGCGTCGTGTCGCTTAAAAAGACTGTCGAAGGCGCATTCCTCGCAACAACAAAGACAGGTAAGGAGTTCAGTGCAAAGGCAGTACTTCTCGCCTCAGGCGCCGGACGTCGCAAGCTTGTTGTACCGGGCGCTGACAAATTTGAGAACAAGGGCGTCACCTATTGCGCTTCCTGCGACGGCCCTCTCTTTGGTGGTATGGACGTTGCAGTCATCGGCGGCGGCAATGCGGGCTTTGAGACAGCATTGCAGCTCCTTGCCTACGCAAAATCAGTCACACTCATCCATCGCCACCAAGAATTCAAAGCTGACCCAGTTACCGTAGAAAAAGCGAGTGCACACCCGAACATGCGTATCATCCGCCACGCTGAAACAGTCGAGGTTATGGGCGAACAATTTGTGACTGGTTTGAAATATACTGACAAAAATTCCGGCGAGACAAAAGAGCTTGCTGTCTCCGGCATCTTCGTTGAAGCGGGTGTCATCCCAAACACAGCCTTCGCTGAAGGACTCGTCGAGCTCGATGCCGTAAAGAGAGTGAAGACCGATCCTCATAATCAACGTACGAGTATTGAAGGCGTGTGGGCAGCTGGGGATTGCACTGATGAGCTCTACCACCAGAACAACATCGCCGCCGGCGACGGCGTCAAGGCACTTGAGGATATCTACCTCTGGATTAAAAAGCAGTAATACCTCACCTGGACCACTGATACCGTGCTATAAACTTTTGTATACATTTAATAAAACAGTCCCTTCCTGGATTTCCAGAAAGGGACTGTAGTGTTATTACATCTGCGCAGACAACGGTAGCTGCAATTGAGGTGGGACTTTGGGACCCCAGCATTTTTTACTGGAGTTCCATGGGCGCGTACCCTCTTCAATGTACAACTTGATTCCATAACCAATGTTGCCATAAATCGAGTAGACATTGAACCCAAGCTTACGAGCAGTTTCTTCATGCACAAGCGAGTTAATCTGAAGCAGACCAATATCCCCAGGAGTTACCGCCCCCTGAAGAACATTCCCGGTTTTCTCGTTGTAATGCTTCATGCGAGATTCGCATGCTGCGATAAACTTTAAGACCGGTGGCGCTTTTTCTAGAAGCTCCTTCGCCTTTTGATTTGCCGCAGACGGATCTTTCAGACGATGAACGTTTTCAGGCATCGCAGAAGGACCCACCGGCTTGAATGAAGTGAGATGTATTTTCCAAGCATTTGGATCCCGCCGAGTTCGATGTCCATACCAATGCTCCGCATTCGCTTTTATAGAAGCAAATATTTTTTTAGGACTCGGCTCGGGCGGTTTCGGAGCAGGGACAGGAGTGGATTTGACCTCTGCGATACGTTCCGCAGTAATTACAACTATCTGCGGCTTCGCCGACAATTCGCAGAGTGCGAGTGCATTCCTGTCAGAAATGCACGGACCGTCATAGTCATAGCGTGTCTGCCGCTCCATACTCAGATCGTCCTTTGCGTTAGCATGAGACAGAAATACTGGTTCACCGACAAATGTCAGTGAAATGAATCCCGTGAGAATCATTCTGCTGGCTGACATCATTATACCCTCCCTGGTTTGAGTTCAATACTACGTCTTTATGTAAAGACCTTTTTACTGTCGTTCATAGTATACCATTGAATACAAAATGTCAATACCCTGCGGAGGCGGGAGGATTCGAACCTCCGATGCGGTTTCCCACATACTAGTTTTCGAAACTAGCGCGATCGACCACTCTGCCACGCCTCCGTATGCTGCGATTCTAGCATTTGAGCATGGAAATGCTAGGATTCACTGGTACATATGGCCCTATCGTCTAACGGTTAGGACAGCGCCCTTTCACGGCGTAAATCGGGGTTCGATTCCCCGTGGGGTCACCAGTCAATTTTTCTAGTCTTGACAACAAACGGCTCAGTTGAGCCGTTTGTTGCTTTCAGCCCTATGGGGACTCGAACTTTTAAAAAGCATGGTTCCTGCGTCGTATCAGATGACTAGCCAATCAATTTCTATTTTTGATGCTTTTGGTACTATTGGCGCATGGAAATCAAACCGAGGATTTTGGAAGTTTTACAGAGCGGACATCTCATGAGTCTTGCTACGTTAGACGAAGGTGGCCTATGGGTGTCGGATGTGGTCTATATCTTCGACGAAGATTTAAATATCTATTGGATGTCTGATCCGGATGTTCGCCACTCAAAATCAATTGTAAAAAATGGACAAGCAGCGGGAACTATAACCATCAGCAATAAAAGCAAAGAACCAAATCTCGGAATCCAGTTTTCGGGAGCAGCCAGTAAAATAGACGGGGCAAGATGGGATTTGGCAAAGAAGCATTTAAAGAAAAGAAGTCACCCCGAACCAAAGGAAGATGACGACGTTCTTCAGGGTGATTCTTGGTATGTTCTTAGACCAAACAGGATTGATCTGATCGACGAAAGTCAGTGGGGTTATGATAAGAAGAGTCTGAGTTTATAAAAGTTCCCACGTCGTACCAGACGGCCTAGTCAAAGATTTTGCTATAGTCAAGTTATGAAAACGATTTTGGTCGATGCTGTGGACTGCTTCATTTCTAAAGACGGAAGGGTCTTTACAGGAATGCATGATCTGCTTGAAACCTATCCAAATAGAAAAATTATCCTGACGGGGGCAAATGACGAACAGCTTAAAAGGTTTAAACTAGACACAATGCCTTACGAAGTTTTTACCTTAAGACATAATCCTGAAAAGATAGACTCCAAATATTACGAAATGATGCTTGAATATTTTAATTTAGACAAGGCGAATGTTGTCCACTTTGAACATAACGAGGAGGCTGTAGAAAGCGCTCGGTCTGCTGGAATAAATTCTTACCATTATGACAGTGAAAAAAGAGATCTCGAGGCTCTGAAAAGTTTCCTTGATAAAAATACGTAGACACTCAGATTTTTTCTGATACTGTGGACCCGGAGGTGAATCATGATCATGAGCATTTTGTTCATAATCGCAGCGGCAGCGTACAGCATTTGGCTCTTTAAACAATTTAAACAAAAAGAGAGGGGTAGGATACAACTTATAATGACCGTCGCAATGTGCGATGCGAGCAAGGCATTCTGGGATTGGCGACATCGCAATCAAGGAGTCTACATTGGTCTCTCTCCAGAGGGACGAAAACTCCTGCTTCGGTACATACGCATATACGATGAGTGGCTCATTGTCCATGAGAAAATTGACCGAAGCCATTATGAGTGGATCGTCAGCCTCCTCAACAACTTCCCACCCAACGAACCGAATGATATGCCGCCCGGCATTCCTAAGAAGCCCCCTGATGCCATCAAGGGGCTTCTTCTCTACCCTCTCTTGATTTCCCCATCGTCATGGGTCACAATGCTCAGACAAAAGAGGCCAGTGGTGGCCTCTTTTGTATTTTTCAATAGACCCATTTTCTTGCCCACCTTCTCATATTCCGAG
>CAYHIQ010000014.1:0-12048 GCA_964356775.1 uncultured Candidatus Saccharibacteria bacterium
GACTCGAGCGTTTTTTTGCAAAAAATCAATCCGCGGCCTTTTTAAAGGCTGCGGCGCCAATCCTTGTAGCGACAAATAAGCACTCGGAAGAACTGAAAGATTTGTCTGATGCTGTGGTACGTGAGCGATTGCTCGAAGTGCGTACTCGGGCAAAGGCAGATGGAGCGACACCGGAAGCCGATATTCCGCTCGTGTTCGCGCTCGTGCGCGAGGCATCGCGCCGTACGCTCCGTCAGCCTCATTTCGATGTGCAGCTCATCGGAGGTCTTGCTCTCTTGGAAGGCAAGATTGCTGAAATGCGCACCGGCGAGGGCAAGACACTCGTTGCCACGCTCCCAGCAACCTTCCATGCTCTTGCGGGGAATGGTGTGCAGGTCGTCACGGTTAACGATTATCTCGCTCGTCGCGATGGCGCGTGGATGGGGCAGGTCTATGACTATTTCGGACTGACGGTTGGTGTTGTGACTGGCGCAGGCTCCTATCGGTATGACTCGTCGCACGTCGCTCCGACAGAAGATGTTGAGCGCGATGTCGAAGGTTCGTTCAAAGTGTTTTACGACTATCTGCATCCCGTAAGTAAAAAAGAAGCGTACGCTGCCGACATTACGTATGTGACCAACAACGAGCTTGGCTTTGATTATCTGCGCGACAATACCGCCTACGATGCATCGCAGATCGTGCAACGGAAGCATCATTATGCGATCATCGACGAAGTCGATTCGATTCTCATCGATGAAGCACGTACGCCACTCATCATTTCAGGGCCCGCCGGCGACACGCAAATGTTCTATGAGCGCTTCGCTGAGATCGTGCGTAGTATGAACGAAGCTGAGGATTATACGATTGATGAGAAACAGAAGGCCATTCAGATTACCGAGACGGGGATGCATAAGGCTGAGGCCGCGCTTGGTCTCGAGAATCTTTATACTGAAGGCGGGATAAAGTACGCGCATCATCTCGAGACGGCGGTGCGCGCAAAAGCGCTCTTTCATAAAGATAAAGAATACGTGGTGCGCGACAATGAGATCGTTATTGTGGATGAGTTTACCGGAAGGATGCAGCCTGGCCGCCGTTGGTCGGAGGGTCTGCATCAAGCGATTGAAGCAAAGGAGGGTGTTCGGATTCATGAAGAAACGCGCACCTACGCAACGGTGACATTCCAAAATCTATTCCGCATGTACAAGCGTCTCGCTGGTATGACGGGCACCGCTCTCTCCTCTGAAGAAGAGTTTTATACCGTCTATGGGCTTGAGGTTGTTGTGGTGCCGACTAATAAATCGGTGCAACGCAAAGATCATGACGACGCTATTTTCCAGACTGCAGCAGGAAAGTATCGCGCGGTCGCGCGTGCCGTGAAGGAGCGGCACGAGCGCGGACAGCCGGTGCTTGTGGGAACAGTCTCTATCGAGGATAACGAAACGGTGAGCTCGTATCTTACTAGTGCGGGCGTGCCGCATGAGATGCTAAATGCAAAGAATCACGAACGCGAGGGCGAGATCATTGCCGAAGCGGGCAAAGAGGGTCGTGTAACGGTGGCAACCAATCTCGCAGGCCGCGGTGTTGACATCAAGCTTGGTGGTGCGCTCGCGTCAAGCGAAGAGCGCGCCGCAATCATCGAGAAAGGAGGTCTTGCGGTTATAGGCACCGAGCGGCATGACGCGCGCCGCATTGACAACCAGCTGCGCGGCCGTTCCGGCCGCCAGGGCGACCCGGGCGAGACGCGCTTCTATGTCTCTCTGGAGGATAAGCTCATGCGGGTATTTGCCTCCGAAACGTTAAAGAAAGTGATGGGCACATTTGGCATCCCTGAAGACGAGCCAATCGAGAGCTCGATGATCACGCGGTCACTCGAGACCGCTCAGGAGCGCATCGAGGGATTCAACTTTGATTCAAGGAAGCAGGTGCTGGCGTATGACGACGTGATGAACACACAACGTCTCGCTATATATGCCCGCCGCCGCGCCGCGCTTCTAGGAAGCGATACGGAAATGGAAGAGCTCATTCGCGCATTCCTTGGGGACGATGAAGCGGTACGTACCGTGTTTGACACAAAGAAGCTTGAGCTTGGCGATGCTTTTATTCCGCACCTACGACGTCTTCTTTTGCAGGTCATTGATACGTTCTGGTTTGAGCATCTCGAGACTATGGATTATTTGCGCCGCTCGGTATCGCTCCGAGCGTACGGTCAGAGAGATCCTCTGATCGAGTATCGCCGCGAAGGCCTCATGCGTTTTCGAGAACTTGAAGAAAATATCAGAACAGCGGTTGCTGAAGCATTGCCGCGTCTCGTGCCGGCAGAGGACGCCAGTATTCGCGCAGAAGAAGCGAAAGTTCGCGCTGCGGTTCTTGCGGCGGGCAAGGAAGAAGAAAGTGCATCAACGCCCGTTAAGAAAGCGTTTCAACATAATCGCAATGATTTCGTCACTATCAAAAAAGGCGATGCAACCCAGACGCTCAAATTTAAGAAAGCAGAACCGCTCTTGACGGAAGGCTGGGAAATCATCGTCTAAACTCCAATCTCGATTTTGTGCTAAGGTGCATCTATGGCATTCGTTGATGAAGCAAGAATACGCGTAAAGGCGGGGAAAGGTGGCGATGGTGTCATCCGCTGGCTGCGCACCAAAGAGTCCGCGCGCGGCGGACCTTCTGGCGGCGATGGTGGTCGTGGTGGCGATGTCATTCTTGTCGGTGTACGCGATCTGGCTGCTCTTGCGCACTATCGGTATGAGAAGAAATTTTATGCGGAAGACGGTGAGGCGGGGAAGGGAGAGCTGAAGCAGGGTAAAGATGGCGCAGATGCGTTGGTAAAGGTTCCGGTCGGGACAACGGTGCGCGTCGTAGACACGGGTGAGGAGCACGATATTACGAAGGAGGATGAGCAGGTTGTTCTGTTCCGTGGTGGCAAGGGAGGACTCGGTAATGCTCGTTTTAAGGGCCCTTCAAATCAGAACCCTTTCCAGCAGACGACTGGTAAGGAGGGGAAGGGTGCGGAAATCGAGCTTACTCTCAAGATCATTGCAGACGCAGGGCTCGTCGGATTACCAAATGCGGGGAAATCTTCGCTTCTAAATGCGCTTACACGAGCAAAGTCGAAGGTGGGCGATTATCCATTCACGACACTCGAACCAAGTCTCGGTGAGCTCTACGGCTACATACTAGCGGACATTCCCGGCCTTATCGAAGGAGCCTCGTCCGGACGAGGTCTCGGTATTAAGTTTCTTAAACACGTGGAGAGAACGGGAATCTTATTGCATCTCGTCTCGGCAGACCAAGATGACCCTCTCGCTGCATATGGGGAAGTGCATAAAGAGATAGTTTCGTTCGGACATGATTTGGATGCGAAGCGCGAGATAATCGTTCTCTCTAAAACAGATCTCGTTTTGCAAGAAGAGTGCGAAACAAAGATGCGACTGCTTGCTAAGGAGACGGGCAGAGAAGTACTTTCGGTCTCAGTTGAGGACGCTGCAGCGCTTAAAAAATTCTCAGACCAGCTTATTAAAATCCTAAGTAAGTAAATTGTCGGGTTGGCATTTCCTGCAGCCTGCTGCATACTACGAGCATCATGTATCGTCCTACTATCGGCCTCGAGGTGCATGCCGAACTTAAAACCAAGACTAAGATGTTCTGCGGCTCCGCGAACGACTCGGATGAGTCGCGGCCAAATGTGAACGTATGTCCGGTCTGTATGGCGCATCCGGGTACGTTGCCGGTTATCAATCAGGAAGCGGTGCGACATATCCTGCGCATTGGGGCTGCAATTAACGGGCAGGGTGCCGACTTCAGTGAGTTTGATCGTAAGAGTTATTTCTATCCTGATATTCCGAAGGGCTACCAGATTAGTCAATATGAACATCCGCTTATCACTGGCGGCGAACTACTCGGTGTCGCAATCACACGTGTGCATCTTGAAGAGGATACGGCGCGTTCGACCCACTCTGCCGGGAAAAGTCTTGTTGATTTTAATCGCGCGGGTATTCCGCTTATGGAGCTAGTCACCGAACCGGTGATTCATGATGCGCTGACGGCAGGGCGTTTTGCGCGAGAGCTGCAGCTCCTGTTGCGCACGCTCGGCGCAAGCGAAGCGAATCTCGAAAAAGGCGAGATGCGCATTGAGGCAAATATCTCGGTCTCGTCAGACGAGACCGTATTTGGCACGAAGGTGGAAGTAAAAAATATAAATTCATTTCGCTCGGTCGAACGAGCTATTGCGTTTGAGATTGAACGCCAGATTGCGCTCATCGAAAGTGGTGGGAAGGTAGTGCAAGAGACTCGGGGATGGGACGAAACGAAGCAAGCAACCTTCCATCAGCGTTTTAAGGAGGGAAGTGCCGACTATCGATACTTCCCAGAACCGGATCTCCCAAAACTTTTTCTCTCGGAGATTCAGGAGTTCTCCCCGGAAAAGCTCAGAGCAACATTGCCGGAACTGCCGTGGGATAAGCGGAATCGGTTGCGTAAAGAGTATGGATTGAAAGAAGAAGCAGTGGAGCTTTTTATGCAGGACAGTGAGCTCGGAACATTTTTCGAGACAGTTGTATCTGGCAGAACTCCTGATTTCGCACGGCTCGCTGCAAATTACATCACGACCGACTTAACGGCACTTCTCAAGGAGAAAGTACAGAGCGTTTTTCCCGATGCAGATACTTTCATAAAACTTATGGATATGTCCGTTTCAAATAAACTTTCTTCTCGAGGGATTAAAGACACGTTGTCTATTATGGTTGAGAAGGGTGGCGATCCCGAGAGTATAGCGAAAGAGCATAATCTCATACAGGTCCATGACACTGCCGCGCTCAGTGAAGTCGTGCATATTATAATTACAAGGGAAGAGAAAGCAGTCCAGGAGTATAAAGGTGGCAAGGAAGCAGCGCTTCAGTACCTTGTGGGAAAGGCGATGAAGGAAAGTGGTGGGGCGGGTAATCCAGAGAGTCTGCGAAAGCTCATTATAGAAAAAGTCAGTTAGGCTGTGCACAGCTCTTCCATACTAGCCAAGATACGGCTATACTGCGCTCATGGATGAGATTCTTATAGAAGAAAAGAAGTATGTATCGTCAAAACGAGCCGCGAAGATGACCGGCTATGCAAAAGATTATGTCGGACAACTTTGTCGAGAGGGACGAGTGCCGGCACGGCTCGTCGGGCGCAGTTGGTACGTTCTTGAAACGGCGATTAAAGACCATCGCTTCGGCGACCATCAAGTCGAGCAAGAGGTACAAGCTGATGCTCCAGTATCTGAAGCAAAAATCTCTACATGGGAGGCACCGCACTATGAAGCCTCCTCGGTAGATATACTTCCTTCTATAAATCGTCTTTTGCATCCCTTCGGAAAGTTACTCCCCGACGGGAGTCCTGATGCAGGAGATGCGGGAGACACAGAAAACAAAACATCTGAAGAAAATCAAGCAGAGAGTTCAGATGGCGCACAGTCCTTACAGGACTCTTGGCGGGCATGGTTTGATCATGTTGGGGTGCGTACTGAGCAAGGTGCTCCCGCTGCTACTGCCACGACTGAAAATCAAGGTACAGAGAAAGAAGAAAACGAGCATAGCATAGAGGAAAAAAAGGAAGATGGCGACAGTGTAGACGTCCCTATTCATGTCGTATACGAACCTCTTCCTAGAGAGCTCCTACCAACCGGCATTAAAAAAGATATTTCATACAAACAGTACGATCAAGTGGCGCCACTTCAGGTAGAAAAGAGGAAGACGATATTGATCAGGACTAGTAAAATATTAGGGGTGCTGCTCGCAATCATTTTAGCGACCCTGGCAGTAATCGGTAGTGGGTATTTTGATACATATGTCATATCGGTTAGACAAGTTGATGTAATTAGCGGAACAACACTCTATATTAAATAGTATATTTACAGAGTTTCTCGTCTCGCCTGAACAATTTAGTATAATTATTGTTGCAATACGTCTTCAATCGCTATCTTTCTAAATATTTTTTATAAAGCGATCTCATGAACGGAAAAGTTTTCCGTTGTGAATAGATATTGTGATTATTATCCACATAACGCGGAGTGTGTGTTTCAGAAATATCCTGTAAAATAAAAGGTAATTGGGATATTCCTGTATGAATGACACTACGATGCTCCATGAAGGTTTTATCACTACTAAGGAGGCGTCTAGGCTTTTCAAATATACGCCGAGTTATCTTGCACATCTCATTCGTATCAAGAAAATACAGGCTCATCGACTCGGTCGAAGTTGGCTTATTGAACAGGACTCCCTTCTGTATTTTATAGAACATCGGGGGAAAGAGGATGTCAAAAGCATCCACTCATCCACCCATCAGTACGTACCACAGGAACATGATACGCATCGTGCTTCGATTGGCTCAGTGGCAGTACCTCTCTTACCTCTCCATACCATAGCAATAGCGCAGCAAAGTGTTTCTGATGGTCTGCGCCACCTCTCGCAAAAATGGAGAATGGTAGCGTTTATGGCCATAGCTGTTGCCATTGTCGCAATGATAGTCTTTGGATTTGGCGTAATGACAGTAACATCACCGGTGTTCTCGCAGTCGATAGACACACTAGAAACACTCCCAGGAAGTATGGGTCGGATGCATCTGGCACTTGGCAAATTTGTGATAACGGCGACGCATGCCGTCATTGCTGCTGACGTGGCTCTCGCGTATGGCATTGCTGCGGCCGCACCGGCAGCCGCGCATGTGACGGTACAGATTCTCATAAGTATTGGTGACACTCTCTCTAGTGCCACTGCCCATATTTCCGCACAGGTGGCGAGCGTACTTGCATACAGCATCCATTAAATTAAATATGCCTACCATCTCGCATCATTCCCGCCCTGCGCCCATGATTGTTATACCAAGGTCGGTATTGTCTTTAATGATCTTTTCCGTGTTCGCTATTCCCTCCGCGGCGTACGCGCAGTTCGGCGATACTACGATTGCAAAAACCTATCTCATTTCTGGAGACAGAGCGGGGTTTGGCGATCTAGTATCATTTGATCGGACTACACAAACTTTTCATCTTACGTCAGAGGTGAATGATCCGAATCTATTTGGAGTTGTCGTCACCAGTCCGGCAATCGTGCTCCGCACTAGTACGGAAGGTGTTCCGCTCGTCAGTTCTGGTGAGGTGTATGTACAGGTGACGACGGTGAACGGTCCGATCAGCGCCGGGGACAGCATTACGTCATCATCTATCCCCGGTAAGGGTCAGAAAGCTGATTTTTCCACGTCCTTTATCGTCGGTACCGCACTGGATTCTTTTCCTGCACTATTGACCAACACAACAACTGCAGTGAGTACATCGACAGTGGATGGAGGCTCAATCCGTGTACTGCTCGCTATCGGCCCGAAATCAGTAGACGCCGAAGGGTCAGCTGGCACTGGCGATGCGACAGGAGACCCGATGGCGGGTCTCCTGAACGTGTTAGGTGTTTCCACACCACTTGCCACGTTAATAAAATACGCACTCGCCACCCTTGTCGTCATCGGCTCTATCTATGTCGCGTTTCGGAATTTCGGTTCGAATATGAAGGACAGTATTATTTCGGTAGGGCGCAATCCGCTCGCCAAGGCCTCTATTCAGTCCATGGTAGTGTTGAATACGGTGCTAATTGTTCTCGTTAGTGTAGTGGGACTTTTTGTTGGGCTTCTAATTCTCTTCGTGCAGCTGTAACGATAGATATAATAAATATTATGAATGCCATCCAATCATTGTGGTCAACCGTCCTTTCCGCTCCGTTGATCGTTGTACTGTTCGTAGCGCTCGCCTTCTCGAGTCTCATGCTCGCGGCGCTCACCGTAGTCGTGATTCAGTTTGGAACTCGGTTACGTTACCTTGCAACCCCTCTGTTCGACCGGACAGTGAAGGAAGCACAAGAGAAGGCGGAGCACATTCTCGTCGATGCTCGAGAGCAGGGGAGTGCCATCAAGATGCGTGCACAGATGGAAGCGGAAAAAATAGGTACGGATCGTACAGCAGAAGATGAGAAATTTCGCGCTGAACAGACCGCGCATCTGGAAGAAATTACCTCGCACGCAAAAGACCTTTTGACCAAACAGGTTCAGACTATCGAGAAAATGCTGCAAGACGAGTCAGGGAGTATGCGGCAAACGTTTGCCAGAGAAGATGAGCGCATAAAACAAACATTTGGCGGTGTCAGCACACAGGTGCAGCACGAGTACCAGGTATTGACGGAAGAAATAAAAAAACGTATGTCGGATGAGCTGGAAAAAGAAATCGAGTTGGCGCGACAGGCTGTTACGGCCTACAAGCAAGAACGATTGGCGATGCTCAATAAGGACATCGTCGGACTGATTGAAGATACCGCTCGTATCGCGTTACATAAATCGCTTTCGCTTGACGATCACCGTGGCATTATTCTCGATGCGCTCGCCGAAGCGAAGCGACAGGGAGTGTTCGGTACGCCATCATGACGAATCCATTTCTCAAAACTTTTACGGAGCACGCCTATAGTCGGGCGGATTTCGCACAGAGCATAAGTCTCGTGAGAGAATTTTTTGAATTCATTTTCTTTACGAGGCGCGATGCGTCTGCAAGCAAAGACGGGATCGAGCAATTTGCTGTGTACAGCAAAAAACCTCTCGCCGACATTGTGTTTTTGCGCTCGCTGCCATCATCGTTCCTCGATGTCTTCACACAAGAATCCTTATACGAAACACTCAATCGTCTCTCAGAGGATTCGAAACAACTAAAAACACTTTCGTTGACCGTGCCGACTGTACTTTCTCGTGCAGACGTGGTGGCTATCGGTACGTGGGCGCACCAGGAGGTTGACCCCGACCTCTTACTCGATCTCGCTGTCGATCCATCCATCGCGGTCGGGTGTCGCCTCGTATGGAATAATCGACTCTACGATTTTAGCTTCAATCGGTACCTTACCGAAAATCAGGTTGCACTGCACGAGAGGTTTGCTCAAGCTCAAGAAGCTATGATGGCGTCTCCACACTCTTAACCATGGACACTCATACGGGTATTGAAGGGGAAATTGGCTTCGTAATTAAGGCGAAGGGATACCTTCTTACGCTTGAGGGTCTGCCGTCGGCACGGGTGAATACTGTTATTATTAACGCAAAGGGACAACGCGCGCTCGTTAGTGCATTTCGAGAAGACAGTGTCGAGGCGTATCTGCTGGGCAGGGGCAATCCGAGAGCTGGTGACCAATTTGTCATAGATCCAAAAGGAATTCAGTTTTCGTTTGGCGAGCATCTCTTCGGTCGCACTATAAACGTTCTCGGGGAACCGCTTGATGGTTTAGACAGTTTCCCGCCAGACAATGCGCCTTTACGCATGGAGGCAGATGCGCCCCATATGAGTGCCCGCGCGCCGATGATTTCTCCACTCCTCACAGGTATGTCGGCGATCGATGTCTTGATTCCTATTGCCAAGGGTCAGCGGCAGCTTATCGTGGGCCCGCTGAGTAGCGGGAAGAGAAAGTTTATTGAAAGCATCTTCGCTAATCAAAAAGGGTCAGGGGTTGTGTGCATCTATGCATTCATCGGACGGCCAGTCGCATACGTCGAAGAGGCGATTGCGAATCTTCTAAACGAGCAAGGAAACAAGGATGTCATCATCTTGGTCTCGTTTTCCGATGACCCGGCTCCCATGGTGTATCTGACACCCATAGTTGCGCTCGAGCTCGCAGAGTTCTTTTCTTTTGAAGGGAAGGACGTGCTTGTGGTGCTCGACGATCTTGGAAGTCATGCAAAATATTTTCGTGAGATCGCTCTCTTGTCTGGAAAAGTGCCGGGTCGCGAATCATATCCGGGCGACATGTTTTATCAACAAGCTCGTCTGCTTGAGCGAGGTGGACGTTTCAATAAAAGTCTCGGTGGTGGAAGCATCACTCTCTTGCCTGTGCTCGAGACAAGCATTGAAGATCTTACTAATCTCGTCTCCACCAATCTGGTGTCAGCGACCGATGGACATCTTTTTTTCTCGCCGCTTTTCCATGCGGAAGGGCATTTCCCCGCGGTGGTGCCCGAACAGTCGGTAACTCGTGTCGGCCACAGCACACAAACTATGCTCGCGAAACAACTGTCTATTCGCGTGAATGCGCTCATTGCGCAATATGAACGTCAGCGAGGGTACGGCCAGTTCGGAACACAGCTCTCAGAGGAGACTCAGCGCACCATCGCCCGGGGGCAAGCAATGCGAATTCTTCTCGATCAGGAGCCAACGACCGCCCTGTCCGTTGAAGTACAGATTGTGCTCTTGACGCTAGTCTTCACTACGTTGTTCGATGGGACAGATGTTATATTTATTTTACATAATCGAGAGAGACTTATTGCCGCGATTTCGAACTCGAGTGATACTGAACTCGAGTCAGTGGTAACCAGTGCGCGCCGCGGCAATATATCGTTTGAGCAGTTTCAAAAGAAACTGGAAAGTCTCGTGCCGTACCTGCAAACACTATGTCAAGCGCCCTAGGAACACGACGGAACGAATTGGAAGATCTCGAGACAATCGGGTTCGTCGCCTCAGCGCTGTTTGACGTGAGTGCTGAAAAGATCAGCCGGCTGCGTTCCGCCTTCGAAAAGAATAAAGCCTTTTATGATGATATTGCTGACCTGTATCAATCTATTAAACAGACGGCATTTGAGCGCGGCGAGTTGCCACAGAAATCAGTAACCGTGGTGCAAACCGTAACCGTCGCGTTCACGTCGAATATACGTTTTTATGGAGCGGTCAATGCAGAAGTGATAG
This sequence comes from uncultured Candidatus Saccharibacteria bacterium, assembly GCA_964356775.1. Taxonomy (GTDB): domain Bacteria; phylum Patescibacteriota; class Minisyncoccia; order Phycocordibacterales; family Phycocordibacteraceae; genus C7867-001. Next base: position 10,703 of record CAYHIQ010000014.1, read on the forward strand.
GAGCTTTTATTGAGCATATGAAGAGCGGTGCCAAGTCCGACTATCTCGTCATAGGCAGGACAGGGAAGATTCTTATGGAAAGTGCTCCCGATTTCCAGAAGCGTACCTCATATTATACATTCAAAGAAGACGAGCCAACCGGCGAAGAGCGTCGGCAATTCTTGAAGAGCGTCGCTCCCTACAGTCAAGTACAGATGTTCTACCCCTCGTTTCTCAACGTGTTCAGTCAAAAGGTGGTTATGCAAGATATTACGTATACGCCGCATGCCGAAACAGTACCCAGGAAAACGCTCGCGTTCGACTATATTTTCGAACCGGAACTTCCAAAGATTCTTGATTTTTTTGAGACAAAAGTTCGCTATCTGCTTTTCAAGCGAGTGATGCTTGAATCAGAGCTTGCTCGCACCGCGGCACGATTACTCTCTATGAACCAAGCGCAGGATCGGTCACAGGAAGAAATTACTCGCCTGCGTCGGGCAATTCGCAGAGATACCGCAAATTTCAACGACTTGCGATTACTTGAATCTTTCTCCGCAATTTCAAAATGGAAAAAATGACAAAACAATTTGTAGGGCGCGTATATGGCGTTCAGGGGCAAATAGTCCTCGTGCATTGCGAGAGTGAATATCGTCCTTCTCTACTAGAACTCCTTTCTGCAGAAGGAGCGCCGGGTGTGCAGCTCGAGGTCCACTCTTATTCTGGTAGAGACTTGCTCTATTGCCTGCTCCTTTCTTCAAAAGAAGATGTGTCGCGAAACATGCGTATCGTGACGGAGGGTACCACACTCTCCATTCCCGTAGGAAAAAGCGTACTCGGACGCGCTATCAATTTGTATGGGCAACCCGTTGACGGGGGGAAACTGCTTGAGTATAGCGACGCGCGACCTATTCATCCAACTGCGCGCGCTGCGGCGCTAAAATCGAAAAAGGAACGAAAACTTCTTGAGACCGGCATCAAGATTATCGATTTTTTCGCGCCGCTCATCGACGGCGGACGACTGGGGCTTGTGGGAGGTGCAGGTGTCGGGAAAACGGCGCTCCTGACAGAGATGATCCGAAATCTCAATCAGACACATCCGGGCGTCACGATTTTTACCGGTATTGGTGAACGTATTCGCGAAGGGTTTGAACTCTGGGAACTGTTGCATAAGACTGGCGCGCTTGATAAGACGGCGCTCATCGTCGCACACATTAACGAAAATGCGGCAATCCGCTTTAAGGTGGGGGCAGCGGCCGTAACGCTTGCCGAATACTTTCGTGACGAAGAAAAGAGCGACGTGTTGTTTTTTGTGGACAATATATTCAGATTCGTCCAAGCTGGAAACGAGCTCTCAACATTGCTTGAAG
>CAYHIQ010000015.1:0-11235 GCA_964356775.1 uncultured Candidatus Saccharibacteria bacterium
ATACGATTCTTATTAAGGGTGTTGATAGGTGGATAACATTAAAATATGAGGCTCTGATTGGATATATACATCCTTATTTTTTAGATAAGATGTTGATAGGGAATGAATAAGTTTCATACAAGGAGTGTGCGAATATTTTGAATCTCTTGCGCCAACTCACTATCCACAACTATTTCACGCTTTATCTTCTCACAGGAGTGGATAACTGTCGTATGATCACGACCACCAAGTTTTGTACCAATTGTCGGATAGGATATGTGGAAATCCTCTCGAAGGATATACATAATGATTTGCCGTGGACGCACCACTTCCCTCCTTCTAGTCTTCTCATAAATACTTTCTTCATCAATACTATAAAATTCCGCGATTTTATTAACAATATTCTTAACAGATATATTTTTTTGAGGACGAGTGAATGAACGAAGTGATTGTCGCACTTCTGCAATATCTGGGGCGAATCCTTTCACTTGTGCGTGACAGATGATGCTATTTACCATACCCTCCAACTCCCGTATAGAACCGTTCATAGATATCGCTACATACTCAATAACTTCATCCGACAATAATACACCATGTGATGCCGCCTTTTTCCGTACAATAGCCATGCGCGATTCAGGATCCGGCTCTCCGATATCTACGGCCATACCACTCGCTAAACGGCCCTTAAGGCGCTCCGCGATATCAGGAATAGCGGTCGGGGGGCGATCAGATGAAAAAATAATTTGTTTATTAGTATCATATAGAGCATTAAAGAGATGGAAGAGTTCCTCCTGGGTCTTTTCTTTCTTGGAGAGGAATTGCACATCATCCATAATGAGAAGATCATACTGGCGGTATTTATCCTTAAAGCGGTTTGCGGTGCCAGCTTGCACAGAATCCGTATAATCAACCGCAAATTTTTCCGAGGTGAGATAAAAAACTCTCCGTCCCTGATATTGTTTTTTGTATTGATTTCCTATCGCCTGAATAAGGTGTGTTTTGCCGCGGCCAGTGTCGCCATAGATAAAAAGAGGATTGTAGGTGATGCCGGGGCGTTCAAGCGCCGCTTGTGCAGCTGCGTACGCGAGATTGTTGAATGAGCCGATGACAAATGTATCAAATGTATAACGAGGGTTCAGATTATCGCTTTTATTGATATAAAAATCATCAAGAGGCAACTCAAGTGCTCCGCGCACATTTTTAACCTCCTTCGGCAACCTGCGATTCTCGTCCTTTACAATGAGATATTCAATATTGCGGAATTCATACGATACATCCCGGACAATCTTCAGTAACAGGGTATGAAACTTCTTAAGATACCAATCCTTAAAGAACTGGCTTGGTACACCAATATGCACTACCCCGTCCTCGCTGATCTTCACAATAAAGCTATTACGGAACCAAGTATTGAAATTCGCCGGCGATATAGACAGCTCGACATGGGTCAGAATGTATTCCCACAATTCCTTAGGATCCCCTTTGTTCATTGTGCTTTGGAGTATACGCTTCTTCTTTGGACAAGGCACTCTGGCGTTTCGGGGAGAAACTGTTAGTATCATGTGCATAACCTAATTTGCATCTGTCATGTCAAAAAGAACCTATCAACCGAAGAAACGTAAGCGAGCCACGACACACGGCTTCCTTGCGCGGACAAAAACGAGCTCTGGCCGAAAGATTGTGCAGAAACGTCGCCGTATCGGCCGCGCACGTCTCACCGTCTGATTTCTGTGTTCTCACGCCGAGAACGGCTTTCACGCACAGTCTTCCCCGCCGCTCTCTCCTCGGGGCGACGGATTTCATCCTCATATTTCAGTTTAGTTATTCCGAAAGAGCAGAAAGGATATGCGGTTATTGTGCCTAAAAAAGTCGCTCGCCTTTCGGTTACCAGACATCTTATAAAGCGTCGGGTGCTTGCAGCTCTTCGCGCATTCCCATCCCTCCCTCCGGCACTTATTATTTTTCCAAAATCGTCCGTCAGCAGTATGCACTATCGAGATATTAAGGCTGAACTATTCGGTCTTCTTTCTAAAATCAGTTAGTAGCGTAGAATAGCCTTATGATTTCAACTTTCTTCTACGGTGCTTTCTATGATCCAATATATAACGCTCTTGTCGCTCTTGTCGCCCTCGTTCCCGGCTCCGACGTGGGCGTTGCGGTCATTCTGCTGACTATAGGCATTCGGCTTGTACTCCTCCCATTCTCCCTCTCAGCGGCACGTACCCAGCTCGCGATGAAAGCTCTCGAACCAAAATTAAAGGAATTGAAAGAGAAACATAAGGGAGACAAAGAGAAAGAGGCGCTTGAAACCCTTGCTCTCTATCGCACCGAGCGGGTAAACCCATTTGCAAGCATTCTCACGGTCTTTATTCAGATTCCCGTCCTCCTTGCTCTCTACTGGGTCTTCCTCTATGAACCATTTACGATAATTAATACTGCACGACTATATGGGTTTACTCCGGTTCCGCACACCGCATCACTGCAATTCCTCGGACTTATCTCAATGATGGGCAAGAGTATCATTCTCGCCATATTGGCTGGTCTCACTCAATTTCTTCAGGCACATATGGCGCTGTCAGGGACGATGAAGCCCTCGACCGTTGGTGGCATGCAGGGAGATTTCCAGAAAGTGATGGGTCTGCAATTGAAATACGTCTTCCCCTTCCTTATCGGGACCATTTCCTATACGACTTCCAGCGCTATTGCGCTCTATTTTATCACTACGAATCTCGCAGGAGCCTTACAGGAGTGGCATGTGCGTCGGGCGGTTATTAAATCCTAATCAACCTTCGGAATCAAAGTTTATACGACCACAATGATCCGTCGTTTTTGTTTATAAACACAAGCACGGTATTTGCAGGGTTGACCGCAAGCGCCTCGGCATCAAGGGAATCATTCGTCTCTGCAGAGAAATCGAGCACGAGCTGCGCATAGCGTCCTGCAACTTGTATCTTCCATATACGATCGTTAAAAGACAGGGCACCCTGGTACCAGTCGTCTGGGTAGTTGGAGCCGACAGGCGGGCTCAACGGAACTCCGCAATAAATAGCCGAATCATCAGCTGCCCACACGCACTTGTCGGCGAGGGTAGCAATAGGAAGAGAAATACTTTCGTTTGTCACAGTATTGATAAGGCTCATCCGCATGACATCGTCTAGCATGAAGCTCGCAAGCACCCACTTCCCCGACGGGCTCGCAAGAGCGACAAGACCATTATGCGGCCCAGCGATGCGGAAGAAACGACCGGTGCTATCGACGAGGAAAGCGCTGCCGGGAAGCGTCATCGAGGGCTTCGCAAATGCCAAGTATTGATTCTTTCCCGCAAAGGAGACTCGAAGCGCAGAGAGCGGCAGCGTGAACGCTGTTGATACAGAGGTACCGTCTGTGTGTCGAAGCGAAGCAATCGACCCGTTTACGCCCGAAGAGAGAGTAAGGACTCTTGTCGCCGTCACTGCTACATCGGCGAGATTTTGAGGTAGGAAAAACCCATTCGATCCGTTTGCTGGAAGAGCGTAGGTATTGATGGTGGAAAAGTCAGTACCCGACAGATAGCGCACGAAGGCGAGGGAGCCATCGGGGAGCCATGAGGCTGTCTGAATGCCCGGGACGGTTTTGTTTGAGATGCGGGTGAGCGTCGCGGCACCGACCTTATAGGAAAACACGTTGCCGCTCTGTCGCTCGATATAGTTGACGGCTACCTCCGGTGAAGAGCTTGCATTGACGGCCTTATTGTCGACAACAGCTTCGCCAGGTACTACTGGCCCCACACTTATCTTCACGAGCCGTACAGAGATCGGCACCGGAGCATTGATTGAAGTTCCCGTGTTAGGAGTCTCTCCTGTGATCGGTGTTGTTCCCTGCCCCGCTATCGGTAAACCGCCTCCCCCGGGAGGTGCGACTGTGACCTTGGGGGTATTCGCGAAGAAATAAAAATATACCCCCACCCCGATCCCGATGAGGACTACTACGATGGCGATGATAATAAGTGTGCGGCGCATAAGAGTATGTAATTTATTGTTTTGCGCCAAGCCAAATGCATTTCACAGCCATCTGGTCGCCGTCTATACACGAGCCTTGCAGAGGTGAGTTGAAATCAAATTTCTTTCCCGTGGGATCAATGGTAAGGGTATTTCCTTTTTTTATGGCGCAAACAGCTTCGCCACTTCTACCGCCATCGCTTCTACAAGAAGCGGATGCACTATCACAATTTCCATCAGCCGAACATTCATAGAGGTCGTTCTTTGTAACAGAAAAATCTTTGTTTTGTGCGGGAATCGGCATACATTTAATTACGAAACTTTCCCCCTCTGAACATGAGCCACCCCCATCAAAATCGCCGCTTTTGTTAAGACACCAGCGTCTGTCATCGGTCACACCTCCGGCGTTTTTACAAGATGCCTGAGCCGCTGCACAATCGCCACTAGCAGAACATGGGTAGGAGGAATTGAATGAGTTTGTGGGTGCCGGAGTTCTATTGTCTGGCGGTGTTATTGTCGTATCAATCGGGGGCAGATTTAAAGAAAGATTCAGAATATTCGGATTGATGATGGAAAAGACGAGGACGGGTGAGAGAACAAGTACAAGACCGAAGATTGCGTTATAGATTTTTCCCTTATCGTCCATTATTTTACTGACGTCATCCTGATTGGTTGCTATGTTGACCCCTCCCCAGATGATCTGAATGATTGCAAGCGTTGCGGCAAGCCCGATGAGGTATTTGTAGAGGCTATTAAAGAAGTCTGCGAGATTGCCTGAATCTACCGCCCCTCCTTGAGTAAGTCCCGGAATGGGAGCGAGGGGGACGAAACCCTGAGCGAATACATGAGGAGCGAATCCGAGGAGCAGAATAAGCGACACAAAGATTATTTTTTTCATAGGCCGAATACGTTAAAGCTCGATTCTTTTCCGAAAAGGAGCGAGAGGTCTGTGGTGACTGTCGTCGAATTGCCCGCAGAGGCGACAAGCGAGAGCGAGGCATTTCCCTGTCCCTTTCCCGCCGGCCGCAGTGTTATTGAATTTCCTGTTTGTGCCGGACTGCCATTTAAGCTCCATTGGAGCAGTGGTGCGCCGCCGGTTGTCGGCAGGGAGAATGGCGCCGCATAGAGAGCCGTCTCCGCGCTATTGATGGCGTATTCCCCGGAAAGTGCATGATCGAAGCGAATACCGAGCAAAGGATCATTTCGGTAGAGGCGCACACTTGGTTCTTGGGTCATGAGCGAGAGTGATGCTCCGCCTACAAGGCTCCCATTTTGGCTCGTCACCGCAACCGATACTGAGCGTGCGCGATATTGTAATGGCGAGGCGACCATAATCGCCGTTTTTCCGATACCCGAAGAATTTGCAATCTGTGTATTATCGACCGTCCATGCGTAAGAAAGATTAGCAGGGTCAATCGTCTTTCCTCTCGCATCTCTCAAGTTCGCCATTGCGACGACCCGTACACCCCCCCCGATTGGCACCAAAGGCTTGCCGAGATAGAGAGGTGGTGCCGAAGAGATTGGTTCAGTAACGAGTATGACATCTTGGGGTTGTATGAAAAGCGTCTGACTATGGCTCACGCCGCCCGAAGAAATCGTCACTTTTACGTTTGCCACGCTTCCAGCACTGCCTAGAGTAATCCCGACGGGCTGCACCGCGCCTCTATAGATCTCCTTTCCCGCAACTGAGACGGTCAATAGCGCATTTGCGAGATCAAGAGAAGTCGAAAGGAAAGATACGTCTGCTTGGCTGCGAGGTGTCGGATACTGCGGCCGCACCGAGACGGTAAAGGGCGTACCTTCTATAGAGCTCCCTATCGACTGGGCCATCGCCGCAGAGGGGAGGGCGAGAACGATTCCGATGCAAGCGATGAAGAAATGGAAACGCATATGCCTGTAGTATATATCCTGCGCGGGGTATTCATGCTGCCTCGCGCAGCTCGTCGGGGATTTCCTCAGCGCGCTCTGCTTCAGCATATGTTTCATTATCTACTTCTGCTTGTTGTGCCGCTTGCGCTAGCTGCATATTCTGATTTTGCATAAGTTCTGCAGCTTGCTCCCGGCGTTCTTGCAATTGTGCATCGGCGTTCCCTTTTTCGTATTTTTTTAAAGCCTCTTTGTCGCTTTTTATCTGAGTGTGGTACATCCGTAAAGTGCTGCCGGTGAGTGCGGGGAGAGCACCGATGAGGGGGACCTCAGAAAGGCCGAGACCGAAGATAAATAAGAATGAATGGCCGGCATGTTCTTTAAATATGCGTGCATTGGTCATCATGATCACAAGTCCGATCGTGAGCCAGCCGAAGAGTCCAACCGCCATCCCCATAACGGTACCGAAGATAATGAGTGGTGCCGAGAGAAGAGACCCTACTGCCGCTGCGCTAGTAGCACACGCCGCCGCAGCAGTTTTTGTTCCTAATAATCCGAACGTCCATGTCGCTAGGGTGTCGCTTGCCACTGCTGTGCAATATGCGGCGGCTAACGCTGGGCCGAAGAGCCAGAACATCCCGAAGAAAGACCTCAGTGCATCGAACACAAAGCTGATGGCGATGACGGGTAGCGCCTTCGTCCAGGTCATCACCTCTGGCGGCGGCTTATTGTTTCTGTGCAAGGACATGGCGATCCTTCTCCTGTTTAATCGCGAGGACTTGCGACGGGTCGGAGGTGATTATCTGATCCTCGGTATAGCTTGCGACTATCTTGATGGCGACATGTTTTAATCCGGCAAAGAAAAGCCCCTCCCCCACTCCTGCTTCGAGAAGAAGATATTTTTCTTCGTCGGTTAGATTGAAAGTCTCTTTCAGCACATCGATCGTCGTTGGCGATTGTTTCAGTAGCAATTGAAGCGAGGAGTTTGTGAGAATTGGCCTCCCGTACGGGCTCTTGAGAAAGTCTTCGACGTCTTGGGTAATCGTGCAGACACCCAGATAATATTTGCGTCCGCGTTTTGCCACCGAGTAGAGGAAAGAGGCAGTGTCTTCACTCTTCATCATCCACCATGCTTCGTCGATGACGAGTAGGCGTTTCTTCAGCTCATGGCGCACCGCGTTCCAAATATAGTGCGTGATGATATACATCGCCACAGGCTTGAGCTCATCCTCCATATCGCGCACTGAGAAGACGACGAATTGCTGCTTTAGGTCGATATTGGTTGGCTGGTTCATGAATCCCGCCCAGGTTCCTCTCGTATACTTTGAGAGGCGCTCAACCAAGGATTCGCTCCCCTCCATGCCGGAGAGTACTTGCTCGAAGTCTGAGAGCGATGGTGATTCTGCACCGGTGAAGTCGGTGTCGCCCGTGATGTCTTTGAGCGCATAGGTCTCGCTGATGGCACGGTCGACAATGGCATCTTCTGCCGGTGTGAGACCGGAGAGCATGATACGGAAGAGTCCGACGAGCGCGATGATGTTGGAGCGCAAAATGTTTTTCGGATCCTCGTCCTCTTTGACCGGTGGGAGGTCAAAAGGGTTGATGTGGTGTTCGGAAGAGAGCGAAATATTGAAGGATCGTCCGCCAGTCGCCTCTGCGAGCTGTTCGTATTCGCGCTCGGGATCGATAACGATGATGTCAGTACCGAACATGAGCGAGCGCAGAAGTTCAAGCTTCGTCGCATAGCTTTTGCCCGAGCCGGACTTTGCGAATATGACCGAATTGTAGTTTTCGAGCGAGAAACGATCGAAAAGGATGAGCGAAGAATTATGGCGGTTGATGCCGTAGAGAATGCCGCGATCGCTCGTGAGATCGAAGGAGACGAAAGGAAAGAGTGATGAGAGGGGCGAAGAATCAAGTTTTGAATTGACGAGGAGTTCGTCGGTTCCGAGCGGCAAGCACGAGCGCAACCCCTGTTCTTGTTGGAAGAGTGCTGGTTTCGTATAGACGAGCTTCGCGTCGAGAATGCCGCGGATATCACCCTCAGTCTTATCAATCTCTTCTTTAGAATCGCCATAGAGGGCAAGATACAGTCCGACATTAAAAAGCTTCTCTTGCGCCTGCTGCAGATTGTCCCGCAAGGTTTCGAGATCTTGATAGGCGGTATCGAGCAGAGGGTCGCGCACTAGTCCTTTCGCTTCGCGCTCACTGATCTGGCTTTGAACCTCAGCGACTTTCTTCTGGAAGCCGCGCAGCGCGACCTCAGTTTCTATCGGGTGGATGAATATGGAAACATCAAGCACTTTATCAAGATTTATGACGGGAGAGAACCAACTGTCGGAGAGGAATCGCGGGTAGGAGATGGTGTAAAAAGTGCGAACGAATTTTTCGCCAAGCTCAATCTCGCGCGAACCGATCTTGAGGGCAGTCGGGGCGATGGTATCGACGAGATCCAACGAACCTTGTCGGTAAATATCTTTTGGTAGAACCGGCGTTATTGCCGGAGACTCTTCTTTTTTTGGATTGAGAAAATCGAGTAATGACATATCAGTTGTTCAAGCGAATAGGGTTTTCGAGTTCGCCCGGGTTAAACGAACGATAGAGAAGCTCAATGACTTCTTCGGTGCTGAGCGGAACCGCGCGTACTCCGGTGCCCGCAAGACCCCCAATGACGAGAGAAAGGCGCTGTTCAAGCTGTGCGCGATCTTCCTCAAAGGAAGTCTGGGCCGCAGCACTCTTCGCGGAGGCATCTTCGCGTCGCAAGAAGCCGACGGCGCGAGAAGCGGAGACACGCGGCGCATAGGGTACGACGATATAGAAGGATTTTGTCATGATGTTTGCTTGATCAGCAAAGGAGCGGACAAACTCAATATATTCGCGAAGCTGGATCCGCATCAGTTCAGTCTTCTGTTCAGAGGACTTCTCTTCAAGAAGTGCAAGATAGGGGCGTAAGTCCATCTTACGCGAGTTCACTACGATCTGGATTGAAAAATCGAGCGTGTTAAGAAAATTTTGAAAACCGAGAGTGATTGCGTGTTGTTCGTCGGCTGACTTAAGCCCGAAGTTGACGGAGGAACAGATGACGACGCCGCGATAACCGCCGTCTTTGAGAATAATAGTGCCGTTTCGGATCTCTTTAACCGGAACAAACTGCTGGGTCGCGCCCGCGGTTTTTGTCGCCATATTATTTTTGAGATCGAAGACCGGAATCCGGGGATCGAATATCGAGCGACCACGCGAGGTCTGAGAGTTTTCCGCGTGTCAGCTTCGGCGTACTGCGAACTTCGTGAAGAGAGACTGACGCGGCCGCCGCTGCGGCGGCCGCGTCACGCCGCTCCCCTTCTTTGATGCTGTCGCGCTGTTTCCAAAGGAAGAGTTTTGCTCCCGTATAGTAATTAAAACCGGCCTCGAGCATCTCTATAAATGATTTGCCATTCACTTTATAGAATGCGAGCGTCGCAGCGAGCGCCACTACCGGCATTGAAAATAAAAAAGCGAAGATAGTTGGCAGGTAGGTGAAGAAGATAACACAAAGCCCGCCCGCGCCAGCGATGTAAATAAATTGTCGCAAGGTCAAAGGCCCGATTATTTTATCTTCAACCTCGATGAATTGCGGCACATGGTACTCCATGGCCGTTAGTATAGCAGTTGTATATGGATATTATTCCCCACTCCTCTTGATATCTTTGGATTGAATAGGACTCTCGATACCGGGCGACCATGGTGCTTGAATGGGCCCGAATTTTTTCTCGTATTCTTCGACCTGGTGCGTGAGGCTCTGCACGAGGCGCTTCATGTGCGGCGGCGTGAGCGCATACGCATTGGCCGTTTCTCCGACGCTCAGGATCATGACGAAATTTTCTTCAGAGTGTCCCGCGACGACATTTTCGCAAAACTGCTTGGGGATTTTATTGAAGTCCATAGGTTGCACTATATACCCCTGCCGATGATGAGTCCAAAGAGCCAGGAGACAAGACTGGAGAATGGTCCGGCGAAGACGGAGGAGAAAATAATGAGGAAGAGGACGAGTGAGAGTATCCCCGCCGAACGGACTTGCTGTTCAAGGCGATTCAAGCCGGAAGAGAGTCTCCATGGGAGCGCAGCACGCAGTGCCGTGAAGCCGTCGAGTGGTGGAAACGGAATAAGATTGAAAAGACCGAGGAAAAGATTGATAAATGCGATGTGCATAGCAATCCAGGTCGCCGTCTGATCGAGTCCGATTTCCGAACTAAAACGCACCATGAGTCCGAAAATAATGGCGAGGAGGATGTTGGTCGCACTGCCGGCGACCGCAACGAATGCCTCGCCCCAGCGCTGATTCGTAAGATTGTAAGGGTTATAGGGCACCGGCTTCGCCCAACCGAAGAATATCGGTGAACCGCCGAAAGCAAGGAGGGCGGGAATGACGATTGAGCCCATGAGGTCGATATGCGGGAGTGGATTGAGGGTGAGGCGGCCGGCGAGTCGCGCAGTTGGGTCACCGAGCGAATTGGCAGCGTAGCCGTGCGCTACCTCATGCGCGATGATAGAGAGGATAAGGATAACGAAGGTGAGAAGAGTGATCATGTTTGCTGGTTTCGTATCCTATGCTACCATGCAACGACTATGGCACGCGCCTGCGAAATCACTGGCAAGAGCACGCAAATCGGCGGGCGGTACTCTAATCGCACCCGTGCGACCCAATTTAACCCGACCGGTAAGGTCCGCCGGAAGGCTAATCTCCAGAAGCGTCGTATTTATGTCGCTGAGATCGGGAAAACGGTCATTGTCGACGTGTCGGTAAAAGGGCTCAAAACTATCAAGAAGAATGGCGCTTTCGCAGCTCTCAAGAAGGTCGGGGCTATCTAACAGAGCGAGTCGATATTCCGTCTAAAACAAAAACGCCCGCAGGGGCGTTTTTGCGTATCTCGATATCAATATAGGTATCAGCGCCAAGGACAAGACGATGGCTTCGCGTAAGGGTTACCTGCTGTAGTACTTTGTAATGACTCAATACGTCCGGCAGTCCGCCTGCGGCACTGCTCTTTTCGCTGGTAAGCAGTACCACATCGATCTTCCTTTGCCATGGCGGCAATTCCTTTCCGAGCGCGCGCAAAATGCTCGCGTCCGGTCCGGTATCGATAAGAATAATTTTCCCGTTCGGACTTCGCACCAGAACAGCACTCCCCTTTTCCCCCACTTCCAGTACCGATACTTTGAGTATCTCGGGCGCAAATATTTCCCGATAGACGCCGATATTCCCCGCGATAAGCGCAACGAATAGAAGAAGATAAAAATGTCTCGGCAGTTCACGCAGCATGTGGTAGATTTTATCCCATGACCTATCCAATAAAAACATTCAATCTTCCTGTCCTTTCGGGACTTTCAGAAAAGCAGATTAAAGTGCATCTTGCGCTCTACGAGGGGTATGTGAAGC
>CAYHIQ010000016.1:0-11084 GCA_964356775.1 uncultured Candidatus Saccharibacteria bacterium
CGATTCTCTCGCTCCTCTCTTCGTTCGGTGCTGACGCATCGACAATCGCAAACGTCCAGGCATCGCTCACAGGCGGTACGCCTTCAGCGCCTTCAACGCCAGCGACGTCTTCCTGTTCATTCTCACGCAGTCTTACGATCGGCTCTTCAGGAGCTGACGTAACCTGCCTACAGAATGCACTTATCGGAGCAGGCTTCTCTGTTCCGGCAGGTGCGACAGGGTACTTCGGTACTCAAACACGCACGGCAGTCGCGTCGTGGCAGTCGTCTAAGAATATTGCGCCTGCAGTTGGATACTTCGGTCCGATTTCTCGCGCGGCATTCAACCTCGGTGGCGGTGTGGTGGTAGGACCTCCGGGCACTACTCCTACGCCTACCCCGACGGGCACCGGCCTCAAGGTCATGCTCGCATCGGATTCTCCGAACAACGTCGCTTTGGTACAGGGCCAAGCAATCGGAACACTCGCGAAGTTCACCTTCTCGAACCCGACCGGCTCTGACATCAAGGTTACGAACCTCGGCTTCAAGCGTACTGGTGTCAGCAACGACTCGACACTTGCAAACGTCTATCTTTACAGCGGGGCAAAGCGCCTCACTGACTCGGCTAGCGTTAGCAACTCAGCGTTCAACTTCAACGACTCGACTGGTGTCTTCACGGTTCCGGCAGGGGCGACCTACTCGGTCTCCGTCCTCGCCGACATCGCTGGATCTACGTCCGGTCAGCAAGTTGGCGTAAGTCTTGTCTCGGTCGCTTCGACCGGCACGCTCGATTCCTCGGTGTCGTTCCCGGTCAACGGCTACACACAGACGGTCTCGGCTGCAACGCTCGCGACAGCCGCATTCGGCACATCCGTGCTTCCGGCGACGAACACCAGTTTGACTCCTCAAAACGATTATGTCGTCTGGCAGAACACAGTAACGATTGGTACGCGCGCAGTGAAGTTGACATCCTTCCAGCTCCGTAACATTGGATCCATCAAAAACTCTGATATCAGCAATCTCCGCCTCTATGTAGATGGCGTACAGGCTGGTACTGCAGCAACTCTCGGTGGTACTGACAACACGGTAACTTGGGATCTTTCGGCAAGCCCTCTTACTCTTCAGACAGGCGGTCGTGTAGTGAAGGTCACTGGCGACATCGTCGGCGGCTCATCGCTCACGTTCTCACTCTCGCTCCGCCGCGGGTCTGATGCGCAGATGGTCGACACTGATCTCAATCAGCCAATCCTCGCAACGGGAGATAGTTCTAGCACGACAGCTACATTCGCTGCCCACACTTCGGGTGTGCAGACGATAAGTTCAGGCACCGTTTCTTCGGTAAAGGCAAACAATTCACCTTCTGCAGCTGTCTCACTCGGCGCATCGAACGTTAAGTTCGCAAGTTTCGAGATGCGTGCAGCTGGCGAAGACATGAAGCTCGACAACCTCAATGTTCAGGCGAACACAACTGGTTATGTTGGAGGCGGTCTCGATAATGGTAAAGTATTCCTTAATGGCGTACAGGTCGGTTCTACCAAGGACCTCACTGACGCTACTGATGTGAACTTCACTTTCGGTTCCTCCTTCATTCTGAAGGCGGGCACGACGGCTATCGTCGACATCTATGCTGATGCGAAGACCACAACAGGCGCTTCGTTCTCCGATGGTGCAACAGCTGCAGTCAGACTCTCAACTGGTTCTTCAAACAACCAGGGTCAGGTTTCGCTCACCAGTGTTAACACTCCGACTGCTAACGTAGCAGCAAACACCATCACTATCTCTTCGGCAACAGCAACAGCAACGAAGTATTCGGGCTACGGCAATGCGACTATGATCGCAGGCACGAATAATGCGAAGCTTGGTTCCTTCACACTCTCAACCGGTTCTACGGAGGGGATGAATGTGAATACCCTTACGGTCACGTTGTCTGCGGATGAGTCTGCGACGATTACCGACCTTAAGCTCGTCGACAATGCGACGGGTACACAGATTGGTACGATCAAGACCTCTCCTTCGACCAGTAACTCGTTCTCAGTCAACTTCGAAATGGGCACGTCAGTGACGAAAGTCATTGATATCATTGCCAATATCAAGTCTGGCTCGAATATTGGTGCGTGGACAGCGGCTATTGACGGTTCGGGCACTGGTTCTTCGACCGGTTCTGCAATCACTTTCGGCAGTTCATCCACGGCGCTTCAGACGATTACGATCGGCTCGTCCGTCCTTACGACGGCAGCTGGAGTATCACCTGATAATAAAATGGTAATTGCGGGCGCTTCGATGGTAAAGGTCGGCACGTTCGACTTCACCGCGCAGTTCTCGGATTACACGATTGACCAGATCAAAGTGAAGATTCCTGCAAACGCAGCAACGGGGGTTACCTCGATTACCTTGAAGGGTAATGGCTTGCCGACGGCAGGAGTATCACAGAACATCACGCTTTCTTCGGGCGGCCAGTCACATGCAACGTCTACCTTCACGGGTCTCACGTTCAATGTCCCGGCAGGCACGACGAAACAGCTTGATGCATATGTGAGCTTGAGCACCATCCAGAACGATGGCGATTCAGGCAAGTCTGTCACGCTTACGCTTGATGGGGATGAGGGCTTCCGCGCAACGAATTCCGCAGGCACGGCGACCACCACTCTCACGAATGGTGTGAACGGCGACCTCGCGTCTTCCGCCACTTCTGGCAAGGGAACGCTCATTGTGCGTAAGTCGATTCCGACCCTCAGTGCAGTTGCTCTCGACACTTCCGCGATTTCAAACGGCTCTAATAAGGCCTATGCGCGCGTAAAGGTCTCGGCAGATGCAGCTGGAGATATCGGCTGGGCTAAGATGGCGTTCACAGTAAGCAAGGTCTCACCTTCAAACGCTCTTACCATCGGCGCGACTTCAACACTCGCTCTGTGGCAGGGCTCGAACCAGATTGCAGGTACATTCGCTACCACGACTGGTGCATTGCTAGGAGGCCTTGATGCTCTCGGTGTTCTTACGAGTGGCACCTTGACCTTCGTTCCGACTTCGGAACAGACGGTCTCGGCTGGACAAAGCTCAACGTATGAACTTCGCGGTACGATCGGAGGCTACTCAGCTGCTGGCGGATACACTCTCGACATCTCGGTCGCGAATCCGCAGACTACGGCAAGCACGACGGCTACTGCGGCCCAGGTTGGTAATGCGGTCGGAACAACTCCGTCCTTTACCTGGTCTGACAAGTCGTCAGTTGCTTCTGTGCACAGCACGACAACCTCTGACTGGACCGACGATTACCTCGTCAAGAACCTTCCTCTCACGGTCGGTACTTTGACGGGAGCGCTCTAATCCAAGTCTCATTCTCTGTGAAGGTCTGACCTTCCCAAGGATTCCAGCTAGGAAATTGGCCTAGCAAACAAAAAAACCGCCCCTTTGGGGGCGGTTTTTTGTTATGGGGACAGCATACATGCCAGTGCGCTCTCGATGTATACTGGTGGTAAGTTTTTATCCAGTCAGATTACCCAACCCTCATGAAATCATCTTCAGTTCGTTCCCTCGACACTGTAGTCCTCGGCGCGATGATCATTCTCGGCGTAGCGATGTGTTTCCAACTCGTGCTTCTACCGCATATCGCGTCTGCTGCAGCTGTCACGCTGACGACGATAACCGCGACGTCCACTCCTGCATACGTCAATACCGGTTTCGCGACGACGACGCGCGCGAAGACGGGCGATACGGTCCAGTACCAGCTCACGCTCAGTGGTACACCGCTCATCGCGCCGCAGATCAATATTTTCAATATGGGATCGACAACCATGTCCGGCGGTGCAGCCGCATGGTTCTACGCGACAACGACCACTGCCGTATGGACCGAGGGCCCGGTAACTTTCCAAGCTTCATTTGGCGGCACCACCGGCGCGGAAGCAACAACGACCGTCACGCAAACAAACCTGACCGGCACGAATGTTACTTATGATAAAACCGGACCGATACTAAATTCGGTTACATGGACAGATGTCGATGGTTCGACACAATTTTCTGGCGGCGACATACTTCTTCTTACTTGGGGCGAAACGATGGCGACTACTACACTGACCGGAGCGAACCTTAATACGGTACTTGCGCTGACAAATAGCCACACATTCAGCACAACTACTGCTCCAACATGGAATACCGCCGGTACGCAACTCACCATTACCCTCGGTACCGCTACGACCATCACCGGTGCTGACACCATCAAGCCGACTTCAGCAGTTAAGGATGCTGTCGGGAATGCGGATGCTACAGTTTCAGCAACAACTCTTCCAGATACCACTCCATCAAATAGTCCAACTGGTCTCGCTGACTCAAACTTTCATGGATCCATCTCGGTTACACTTACCTCAATTGGTTCGTCCCAAATTCGCTACACCACTGACGGAACCACTCCAACGTGTTCATCAGGAACAGTGTATAGTTCTGCCATTACGCTTTCACTATCGACCACGCTTAAAGCTGTTGGTTGTGACGAAGCTAGCAACCTTTCTTCAGTGGTCACGGCTGTCTATAGCCGTTCGGTATGGGGGAGTAGAAATAGAGGTTCAGTTACTGTCGTACCCGTAACACCAAGCACAGTAGATACAACAGACACATCTGTAGTCTCGGCACCACCGGACACAACGACAACCACAATCGTGCCCACAACACCGGACACAACAAATACGACAGGCACTGTATCCCGGGTGGCACCTGCGATTTCTGCGTCAAGTCTCTCATCCATGCAGATACAATCTATCCTTGACGTGCTCACGTCATTTGAAGCCGATGCTGCAACGATTGCAAAGGTAAAAGCATCGCTTGAGGGTACGAATGCCGGGTCAGTGACAAGTGCAGCAGCACCTGTGTTCAAAGCCAATCTCACGATAGGCTCTCTCGGAAACGAAGTAAAGGCTTTGCAGTTGTTCCTGAATGCGCATGGCTATTCGGTCACTTCTTCGGGTCCAGGATCGAAGGGTAATGAGACAGTGAACTTTGGTCCGGCAACGAAAGCCGCACTTATCAAGTACCAGAAAGCAAAAGGTATCATGCCCGCTTCTGGGTACTTCGGTCCGAAGACTCGTGCATCCATCAATTCTGGCGAATAAGATTCTCCCAAACACAAAAACCGCCCCCAAAGGGGCGGTTTTTTTTGTGGTATTCTTCCCGTTATATGCAACTTATGGAAAAACATTGGATCGTAGTAGGCGGCGGTTTTCTTGTCGTGGTTGCTGCGGCTGGCGCTGTATGGTCTCTCTTTCCGCGCAGTGTCGTAGTTCCGCCGCCTCTGGTTTCAGGAACACCGCTCGCAGAAAATACCATTGTCGCGTCTTCCACTCCGAAGAGTGTCGTAACAAATCGTCCGGTGACACACCTGCTCCCACTTGCAAAAGGGGACACTATTGTCTCGTGGGATTTCAAGGGTGTGTATACAGATACACCGGAACTCGTCATGCAAGCAAATAATGAGATTAAACATCTCTCGGAGTCTCTCGCTACTGCCACATCTTCAGCAATGATTCTCTCGGTTGGTATCGCGAATCAGTATGAACTCATCGGGAACGGCAAGAAGCAGTATGAATATTTGGAGCGCGCGATACGAGCAGATATGATGAACGGTCTTCCGTGGCACAATCTCGGCGTCCTCATGGAGCGACTCGGTGCGTACCAGACGGCGCGTATCGCCTATGAGAAATCAACGATTGTTCAGTCGCAGTACCCGCTCTATCAATACGCATATTTGGAGTTTCTCATCGCTCGCATGAAAGGTGAAACTATCGATATAGAAAAAGCGTTTGCTGCAGCCGAGAAAAATATCGGGAAAACTCAAGATCTCAATGATCTCCGTAGTGAATGGGGGAAACCATGATCGACCGCTTTGCTAAGGCGTTTTCGTATCTTCTCATCGCGCCTGCGGTACTCCCGCTCATCTATGTGAGCGGACTCGTGTTTCCCTACGTCGCCATTAAAATATTTTTACTTTGGGGGCTTGGTATCATCGCGTGCGCGATTTTTGTTTTCTTGGCACTTTCTGGACGGCCATTCTTTTATGCGCGTCTTCGGAATCCATTGAGTTGGATCCCTTTTGCCTTGCTTGCGGTTGCATATTTCACCTCCGTTTCCGGTCTTGATTTCTATCACAGTTTCTGGGGTCTTTTTGAGCGCGGCGACGGTCTCCTAACTTCGACGATCATCACTATTTTTTTCTATCTTATTCTTCTTACCGCTGACCGTGCGTTTTTTAATCGTCTGTCAAAAGTCGTCGCGGTAGTCGCCGGTCTCGTTGCCACTGTTGCCGTCCTGCAGTGGGTAACGGCTGTGCTCGGCGGAAGGGTATGGTTCCTACCGCCAGTCTCCGGGCGCATTGGAAGCACGTTCGGGAACGCCGCATTTCTCGCCGGGTATCTTGGTGTGGCTCTTTTTGTCATTCTCTTCGTACTGCGGGATGCGATTGGCGAGTGGCGCCGCATCTTCATGATTGCAACGATACTCTCTGTATTTGCGATACTCTTTACCGCGACGCGCGGTACCATTCTCGCGCTTCTTGTCTCCCTCATCATCGCTCTCGTGTACTCTGCATGGAAAGGGGAAGGGGGTGTTCGCCGCTTCAGCCGCTATGGCCTCATTGCTGCGGTCGGTATTGGCGCGCTCTTTTTCGGATTCCGGAGTCAGCTTGCACAGGTTCCGTTCGAGCCGATACAGCGCATCGCTTCCATTTCGCTTTCCGATGGCACGGTCTCGAGCCGTCTTTTCGTCTGGCAACATATCGGCGAAGAGGCGCTCAAGCGTCCGTGGAACGGTTACGGAGCTGAAAATATTGCAAAACTTTTCGATAAGGTCTACGACCCGAGTCAGATAATCGAGCAGTGGTTTGATCGATCGCACAATGCTTTCTTAGATTACTTCGTGCAATACGGCATTTTTGGTCTGCTGCTCTATCTTGCTCTCATTGGCGCATTCCTCGCGTCCGCTCTTCGTCTCTACTGTCAATATCCACCTGGACTCATGAATCCCGGACTGCTTTTTTCCCTTCTCATTCTTACGTATGCGATGCAGAATTTTTTTGTCTTCGATACGCCGCACTCACTATGGTTAGTGTATGCGCTCTTTGCACTTCTTATCGTTCTGTCCAAGGAAGATCCCTCCGAGTCATTTCCGCTCAAGCGCCAGCCAGTCTTTGTGTCGTCGAGTATGAGTAGTATTATCTTGCTCGCTCTTATTCCGACTGTCGTGTTGCCGCTCTACGCGAACATCCTTCTGACCAAAGGATATTTACTGCACGTGATCGATGTGAAAGCAGCTAATGTCTACTTTGAGCGCGGGCTCACTCTCGGGACATTTGCCGATCTCGAGTATGGTTACCAGGCGTATAGCATGTATGCCGACCACCAAGCAGTCCAGCTTTTTGGGACAGATCGCATCGCCGCCTATGAGTACGCACGTTCAGTATTGACGGCAAATTTTAAGAAATATCCTTATGATGCACGGACCGCGACCTATCTCGGACATGTGTTGGACACAGCTCCGCCAGAAGTTGCGGTAGACGATGCGTTCGAACAACAGGTGCTTTCTCGGGCGATCGATTTCTCTCCGTTGCGTGCCCAAGCGTGGTACATGATGGCGAATATTTCTCTTCGGAAGGCTGATGCTCTTCCTCAGAACGACGAAGGAAGAGAGAGGTATTTCCGGGAAGCTATCGGCGTTCTCGAAGCATATGCGCAGAAGGAGCCAATGCTTCCGGTGCCGCGTTACACGCTCGCGGCGCTCTACTACAAGCTCGGCAATGCAGTGATGGCGAAGAAGTGGGCGGATGAAGCGTACCCTCTCTACACGACGCCGGACATGGTGGCCGCGGGTCCTGCGGTAAAATATTACTTGGCGATAGGGGATTGGCAGCATGCCGTGCGGTTCCTCGCGGACATGGTTGCAGATGATCCTACCAATTATGACACACTCTATGATCTTGCGAAGGTAACGTATCTCGCCGGCGATCCCGCTGCCGCAGAGCGAATCGTCGAGACTATCCGCAAGAAGGATCCGGCACTGCTCGAGACCGACCAGAATTTCCTTATCGCCATTACCGCATATGAACAATCAAAAAAATAACAACCAACAGGCTCGCGAACGCCGAGCACTTCCTTTTTTTATCGAATTCGTGAAATTTGCTACTGGATTTGCGGCTATTATTGCAGTTGCTCTTCTCTCTTTGCATGTCGCAAGTGCTGCACTATAGGGCAAAGTGTACATTTCCGTTTGAATCTGGTAGAGTGCGTCTTGTACGAACCGAAGACAGTGGGTCCTCTTTAATGAGGGTAATTTGCCGAAAGGCGAGCCTGCCGAGGCGAGACCATAACGGTCGAACTCTCCTTTATTTCGTTCGTACGGAATAACAAGTATGGCAATATCAAAAGATAAAAAGCGCGAGATAGTCGCGAAGCTCACAGACGCTTTTAAAGAAGCTTCTTCGATTGCGTTCGTCGGCTTCACCAAGTTCACCGTTGCAGATGCATCAAAAATGCGCCGAGAGCTTTCGACAGCAGGAGTACGTTACTTTGTTGCGAAGAAAACGCTGATTCTCCGAGCCCTCAAGGAGCACGGGTATACCGGCGAGGTGCCCGAATTGCCGGGCGAAGTCGCGGTCGCTTGGACTGCTGGCGACGTTACAGCACCAGCACGTGGTGTATACGCGTACGGTAGGAAGCTGAAAGGTGTTCTCTCGCTTCTTGGCGGTGTGCTTGAAGGAGCATTTCTCGATGCAGAGAAAATGACGGCAGTCGCGACAATACCGCCGATGATTGTTCTGCGTGGCATGTTCGTAAATGTTATCAATAGTCCAATCCAAGGACTCGTCATTGCGCTCGACAAGATTCGCGAAAAGAAGTCAGTATAGGTTATTACAATATCAATATTTAATTGCACAATATGGCAGACGAAATGAATGTGGCAGTTGCAGAGACTGCAGTTGAGGTACCAAGCAAGTTCAAGAAACTTGTTGAAGAAGTTGAGGCGATGACCGTTCTTGAGCTTTCTGAGCTCGTGAAGGTCCTCGAGAAGAAATTCGGCGTAAGCGCGGCAGCGACCGCGAGCGCGGGTCCTGCAGCGTCGGGAGCCCCAGCTGAAGAGGCGAAGTCGACAGCCGATGTCGAGCTCACTGAGGTGGGTGCGAGTAAGATTGCTGTCATTAAGGCAGTGAAGGAAGCTCTCGCTCTTGGTCTCAAGGAGGCTAAGGATCTCGTCGACGGCGCCCCTTCGATGCTCAAGACCGGTATGAAGAAGGAAGATGCCGCTGAGCTTGCAAAGAAGCTTACGGACGCCGGAGCGAAAGTGACGCTCAAATAAATAAAGCGATTCAAAATTTGTTGTAAAAACACGGCGCCGTCAACAACGGCGCCGTGTTTTGCATTTGGCGGAGAGAACGTCTACACTGGCACCACTTACTACCTATGGAACCGCTCGCAAAGATTTTCGGTTCGGCCGCCCGCCTCAAGACGCTGCGGCTTTTTATATTCAACAAAGACTCTTCCTTTGCTCCTGCCGAGGTTTCTCAACGGACGAAGCTTACCAAAGAGCTCGTACGTCGCGAACTTGCCGAGCTCTGCGCCGCCGGACTTTTGCGCAAGAAGAGTTTACAGGCTCAAACTCGTTATCAAATAAACCCGCGTTTCGAGCACCTCTCTGCAATCGATACTTTCATCCGCGAGACGACGAGCGTGCATCCGCAGAACATGATGAAGGCTCTCAAGCGTGCTGGAACACTGCGACTAGTCGCACTCTCAGGACTTTTCACCGGTATCATTGAAACCCAGATTGACCTGCTTATTGTGGGTGATCATCTTGAAGAGCGCGTACTTGCGAGCGCAGTGCGAACTCTTGAGGCGGAGCTTGGTCGCGAAATCAGGTACGCTTCATTTGCAACAGAAGATTTTCGCTATCGCCTTGGAGTCTACGACCGCCTTCTTCGCGATGTTTTTGATTATCCACACCGTCTGCTCATCGATAAAATAGGTCTCTAAATATGCTATACTCTTCGGAGAGGCTCGCACTGTTACGCGAGTTATTAGTCGCATAAATAAAGCGTTGATTCACTATGGTTTTCTCTACATGGGCAGATGTGCTTAGTCAGTCTTTTCAGAATATCTTCACCGGAGTAGTTGCGTTCATTCCTAGTCTGGTTGTCGCAATTGTCATCTTCATCGTCGGCTGGCTCGTCGGCGTTGGACTTGGTCGCGTGGTCGCACAGATTGTTAATTCGTTGCGCATCGATCAAGCGCTCAAGTCGACCGGCATCGAGAGTCTACTCTCCCGAGCTGGCTATGAGCTTTCTGTCGGCAAGTTCCTCGGATTTCTTGTCGAGTGGTTCTTCATCATCGTCTTCTTGGTGGCATCGCTTCAGGTTCTTGGACTCACTCAGGTAAATGATTTCTTGAGAAATGTTGTTCTCGGATATCTTCCTCAGGTGATTGTCGCGGTTTTGATTTTGCTCGTCGCGGCCGTCGTTGCGGAAACATCGGAACGTGTCGTTACAGGTTCAGCGAAGGCAGCATCGCTTCATGCGGCTGGCTTCCTCGGTAAAGTGGCGCGCTATGCAATCTGGATATTCGCTCTCCTCGTAGCACTTGAACAGCTCAATGTTGCGACGGGCTTCATCCAGACACTCTTCACAGGTGTCGTCATTGCGGTATCACTTGCGATCGGTCTCGCTTTTGGGCTTGGCGGTCAGGCATCAGCATCTCGGTATCTCGATCGTCTCCAATCGGAGATTAAGGACTAAGACGTTTCTTCAGAAAACAGCCCTCCCGCCTGATGGCGGGAGGGCTGTTTTCGTACAAGCTATTGACGCCATAACCGCCCTCGTCTATACTCCTTGAACGTGTCTACGAACCGAAAGAATCTAACTTTTAGGAGCGGATAGGCCGTAAGGCCCGCGCGTGTAAACGCGAAAGAACCGCTTCTGGCGGTTCTTTCGTTTCTAGAGACACTGCATCTTTGACATACGAATACGCAAATATTGAAACCCCATGGCAGTAATGCCATGGGGAAGCAAAGTGTGAATTATGAAGGTGCTATGTAGGTCTCCGTACGAGAGACATAAGAGTGCACGGTGGATGCCTTGGC
>CAYHIQ010000017.1:0-10436 GCA_964356775.1 uncultured Candidatus Saccharibacteria bacterium
CACCGAACTTCTCGAGGATCCTGCGACCGATCTCGACATGCGTGCCCTGCACCTCATGATCGACCGCTTTGCCAATGTCATGAAGAAGGGCCCCTGTACGAGCCACTGTCACATCCGCACCAAGCTCCGCAGCAAGCATGCCAGCGATATGCGCCATCTCGATAGAGTGAGTAAGCACATTCTGTCCGTAGCTCGTGCGAAAGTGAAGACGCCCGAGAAGGGATGTGAGTTTCGGATCGAGACCAATGACGCCAGTTTCATACGCAGCTGCTTCGCCCTTCTGTTTCACTATTTCTCCAACTTCGGCGCGCGTTTTCTCCACCGTCTCTTCTATCTTGGTCGGCTGAATGCGGCCGTCGACAATAAGCTTCTCGAGTGCAATCTTCGCAATAGCGCGGCGAAGAGGGTCAAACGAGGAGAGCGTAATCCGGTCCGGTGCATCATCAATAATCACATCGACACCCGTCGCGCGCTCAAACGCCTTAATATTACGGCCTTCTTTCCCGATAATCTTTCCCTTCACATCCTCCGAAGGGAGTGTGACCGAGAGAGACATCACTTCAGCGTTTACCGCATTCCCGAGACGATGAATGCTATTCGTCAGAATGGAACGCGCTTTGTCCTCAAGACGTTCGCGACCATGTGCCTCGAGTTTCTGCAGACGGAGAAGAATTGCCTCTTCATGGGTTCGCTCGATTTCTGAAAATAACTCTTCACGTGCTTTGTCCTCTGAAAGATGCGCGATTCTCGTAAGCTCTTTCGAGCGTTCCGCGGTGAATTTTTCTGCCTCATTTTTCACTCGCGCAGTCTCCTGTTCTCGAGTGCGCACATCATTTTCCTTTTCATCGAGATCGCGCTGTCGAGAATCGAGAAATTCTTCTCGTGTCGCAAGACGTTCCTCTCTGGAGATAAGTTTCCCTTCACGCTCCTCAATTGGTGCAAGACGCTCCGTCTCGATGACTTCTCCGCGAAATTCGGCAGCAGCGATAATTTTTGCCGCCTGTTCCTTGGCAGCAAGCATTTTTTGTTTGGTGTCGAGCTCGACCGAACCACGCTGGGCAAGCCCAATAAGAACGCGGAGCACATAGCCAAGTGCAATACCGCCTACGCCCGAAAGCGCAAGCATTATCAATATGATTTTGAGTGACATAGCCCGTTTTATTAGCTCTGTTCCATGTTGCAGAACAGGGTAAGGTTTTAAAAGAAGAGTTGCGGCGAAGCGGTCGGATCAGTCGTTCAGCGGGGCAGTATGAGAGGACTCTAGCATAAACGAAGAACGCCGGCTTTGCCGGCGTTCTTCTCGTATTCCATCGCCCGCAATCGACTAATTAAAGACTTTGTCGACAAGACCATACTTCTTAGCCTCATCAGCTGTCATGAAGAAATCGCGCTCGACGTCTTTCTCAACCTTCGCGAGCGGCTGACCTGTGTTTTTCGAAAGGATTTTATTCAGCACAGCACGGAGCTTCAAGATCTGCTTTGCAGTGATCTCAATATCGGTCGCTTGGCCCTCAGCACCGCCATGCGGCTGATGAATCATGACTTCGGCATTCGGAAGCGCGAAACGCTTTCCTTTCTCACCTGCAGAAAGAAGAATCGCTGCGCCAGAAGCCGCCATGCCGACGCAGACAGTCGAGACATTCGGCTTAACATGGTTCATCGTATCAACCATCGCAAGCGTCGCGGTAACCGAGCCGCCCGGGGAATTGATATACAGTGAAATGTCCTTCTTCGGATCCTCCGCTTCGAGGAAAAGGAGCTGAGCGATGACAAGATTGGCTACGTCGTCGTCGATAGGCCCTCCGAGAAAAACGATGCGCTCCTTGAGAAGACGCGAATAAATGTCATACGCGCGCTCACCGAACTGACTTTTCTCGATAACCATCGGAACGAGCATGGAGGCACGGGATTGAGTATTTATTTTCATAGGTATTATGTATTTTTATATTACTGAGGAGTTATCAGCGCATCGGCAGGGATATTTGTTTCTGAGACTCTTTTGCTCCATGAATAGAACGCGCCGATGATAATCATAAGTACTATGACGATAATCGAGATGAAAGCGCCCCAAGACTGGGCTTTA
The DNA here is from genome assembly GCA_964356775.1 of uncultured Candidatus Saccharibacteria bacterium. GTDB lineage: Bacteria > Patescibacteriota > Minisyncoccia > Phycocordibacterales > Phycocordibacteraceae > C7867-001. The sequence continues at coordinate 2,084 of CAYHIQ010000017.1, forward strand.
GGCGAAGGAGTGCCTGACGGAAGAAGAGGCTCGTTTTCCATGTTACGCATTACTTAGAATCATTGTACATTTTCCGCGCGCGTTCGTATGCAGCTTCGGCTGCCGCACGCCCATCGAAGTCGCCGACGGCAACCTCTTTTTTCTGAATCTGCTTATAGGTCGCAAAAAAATGCGCTATTTCTTTGAGTACGTGCTGATTTGCGTCCTTAATATCCTTCACGTCGGCATACCGCGGGTCGCCGGAAGCGACCGCGATAACTTTTTCATCTGCTTCACCACCATCGATCATGTGCATGATGCCGATCGGACGAACTGGAACGAGAATACCGGGCGCAAGTGGGTAGGTAGTCAGCACGACGACATCAAGCGCATCGCCGTCATCCCAGAGCGTCTGCGGCACGAAGCCGTAGTCAAAAGGGTAGTCCTGCGCGCTGTGCATGACTCTGTCGAGCTTGATGACTCCTGTCTTCTTGTCGATCTCGTATTTGTTGTGAGATCCTTTCGGTATCTCGATGATGACGTTCATCTCTTCCTTCGTGCCTGGATCAATGTCATGCAATAAGTTCATATGAGCCGATTATACAGCATCGACGATTTATTCGTCTTTTGCTTTGTCGCGATCTTCTTCTGCGTCAGCCGCGGTTTCATCGCTGGCGGGAAGCGCAGTCAATTCTTCTTCTGCCGAAAGTCCGGTAACTTGTGGAGATTCAGCAGTGATGGTTTCAACACTCTCGGTCGGCATCACGCCCGCTGCTTCTGCCGGATCCTCTTCATTTGCTACCACAGCGACTGATTCGCCGTTTGATTCTGCCACTTCGGTGCCGCCAGTAGAGACAATATCGATGTTCCAACCTGTAAGCTTTGCCGCCAGACGAACATTTTGCCCTCCGCGGCCGATAGCGAGTGACTGTTCATCTTCAGAGACGGTTACCGTCGCGCGATGATCAACTTCGTTAAGTACGACTTCGGTCGGGGTTGCAGGGGAAAGCGCCTCCTTTACGAATTCTTTCGCATCAGCATTCCATTCGATGATATCAATGCGCTCACCGCCGATCTCGCTCATGACGGTCGAGACACGCACGCCACGCTGACCGACGAGAGAACCGACTGGATCGATGTGCGCATCACGCGAAGCAAGTGCGATCTTGGTACGACTACCTGGTTCGCGAGCAAGCGCCTTGATCTCAATAGAACCAGCAGCAAGCTCCGGCGCTTCGAGCTCGAAGAGCTTTACGACAAACTGCGGATGCGCACGAGAAAGTCTAAGATATACGCCGCGAAAACCTTCATCTACTGCGTAGAGATAGGCTCGGATACGCTCACCCATGCGGTAGCGCTCGCCCGGAATCTGCTCCTCGTAGGGAATAATGCCGGTCGTGCGACCGAGGTCGACAAAGATCGCGCCGCGTTCCACACGCTGCACAATGCCGCCGACGATCTGACCCTTCTTTTCGCCAAATTCCTCCATCATCGAAAGCTTCTCAGCCTCACGAACCTTCTGGATAACCACCTGTTTGGCGGTCTGCGCTGCAATGCGACCGAAGTCGTCTTGCTGTTCAAGAGGGAAGATAATATCTTCGCCGACACTCACGCCGCGCTTCATGCGCTTTGCGTCGTCGAGGAGGATATGTTTTTCAGAATCGAAGCGGGGCAGCTCACCTTCCGCAAGATGCTCTTCTTCAAGATGAAATGGGTGCGCATGATGATGATCTTCGGGAATCACCTCGCCCTCCGCAGGGAAGCGCACCGTCGTGTCATCCACGACGGTCTTTACTTGCTCAAAGGAGATGGTGCCGGAATTGAGATCGAGCTTGGCACGGATGACCTGCCCGCGCTTGCCGTATTCGCGCTTGTAAGCAGTCGCCATGGCACTCTCGATAGCGTCGATCATCGTCGCGCGGCTGATGCCTCGATCCTCAAACTCCCCGAGCACTGCATTGATAGTCTTTAAATCAATCATATGGAATATGTATGTCGCACTTTTTAATAAGAAAGCCTGCAATGCAGGCAATCAATACAGTGTATAATAGCAAAAAGATGTAGTTGCGTCAACTCCGATTCCAAGTAGGATATCCGCAGAAAGGAAGGTGAATTATGGCAGGTGATGAGCAAGATCCTTACGAAGAGTGGGTGGTAAAGAAATATCCAAATTGGACACTCTATTTAAGCTCTAAACAATATTATCTCGGACGTTGTTACGCTTGGCTCAAGCGATTTGGCAAAATGCAGCGAATAACCGACCTTAAGCCCAATGAGTTTCTTGAGCTATATTATTCGGTTCTTCCGGAATATGAAGGAGCTGTGGGTCGTCTCTGGAGACCAGAACACATGAACTACGCATGGCTAGGCAATGAATTTGCTATACATAACGGCCATGGACATATGCATCTGATTCCTCGCTATGAACGATCTGTTCATTTCGCTGGACGCGAGTTCTGTGATGACCAATGGGGAAAGGATTACAAACCTTACCCAGACCTCACACTACCGAAAGAAAAGCTCATTCTGATCCTGAGCGCCATCAAAAGCGAAATTCGGTAACTACAACAACCTCTTTATCGGGCGCGCCAAAAGGCGCGCCCTTTTTCTAACTCTACACTTACCCGTAAGTGCACTCGGGCGTGAAATCGCTCGCCTGCAGGACGGTTCCTTTCCATACGCCGTTCTTGTCGCGCCCATACTCGTTGATGATTGGCTTGAATGTGCTTGGGTCGGCGCCAACAATCTGCTTAGTTTCGAAATACACAGCGCGCGCATCCGCGCTGTAGGGTCCCACTCCGCACCCTTCGTAGGGCTGTTGCCCATCGAAGATACGGAAGGTGGTCGGATCGGCGCCAACAATTTCCTTATCCAGCCAATACACATGCAATGAATCGCGGCCATAACCATAAAAGTATCCGCCACTTACAAGCGGCCTAAATGTCCTCGGATCGGCACCTGCAACAAGTTTGCCTATGAAGTATACGTGTTGTGCATCGCGCGCATACTCCGGCTGCGAGTCACTGGGATCTTTCCCTTTGTTCTGGAGTAAGCCATATCCGATGAGCTCAAATGAACTTGGGTCGGCACCATTAATCTTTTTTCCGTCATAATAGACTGCACCCGCGTCGGCCGCATACGGACAAATGTCTTTACAAACTTCGCGCGTCCGATCTCCATAATGCACTTCGTTATCAAATACACGGAATGATGTGGGGTCCCCGCCCGGTATCGTTGTCGTTCCGAAATACATTTGATCATCGATTGCGAAATAACCTAGAGTTGTAAGAGTACGGAAGTTTCCTGCGGGGCCAATACGGGTCGGTATCGTGTCTATATCGCCGTTAAAAAAATATGTTGAGTTCTTGTCCGCAAAATATCGCGATGCGAGCATATGAAACGTTTTTGCATCGATACCTGGCAACGCTTCTCCGCGCAGGTATACACGCGCAGCATCTGCAACAAATAGGTCAGCTGCCTGATCGTAACCAATGCCGCTCGTAAACGCGCGCATGGTGGCTGGATCGGCACCGATAATCTTGCGCAAGCCGTAGCGATAATCGTTTTTAACATCAATCCTTACTTCATAAAAAACTGATTGTTCATCGTGGAAATATTGCGTTCTTCCTACACGAGCGAACGTCTTCGGGTCGACTCCTTCGGCGAGTACTCCGGTGATATAGAGGTGCTCGCGATCGACGCCGATATTTGACCTATAGGTGCCATCCTCCCAGACCTTGAAAGAATTCGGGTCCACACCCTCAACCTTTCGTGGTTTTGGGAAGACCCAGTACACTGATTTTGCATCACGAATATATTCTGTCGAACCGCGCACAGTCTGTATGGTGGCGGGATCGGCACCAAGCGCAACAAGCGCGTCAAAAGTAGCTTCACCGTTTCCGTTTCCTCCCGCCCGCAATGCACTAACAAATTCCGCCTTGCGGACAGCCGCGGGGTGCGTCACATCATATGTCTTCGTAAACACCGACGACACGAATGATGGAAACGGCGGCCATACGAGATAGAGCGCCGCGGTGCCTAACACGCAAGCGACGATGGTAAGAGATAAGTTTGTGCGTTCGTGGTTCATAGCATAATAGGAACGTTAGTTTACCTAATGGATGGAGGAGCCTCCGGGGCCGGAATCATATGAATACAGTATCTTGTCGTCTGCCATGAAATATAGAGTGCAGCAGCGGAAACTGCTATCGCGACGATCGCGAATACTCTAGTGATGTTCGTCTTGTTCATACAGTGAGGATAGCACTCCCTTAATTATTCGGCGCGCCCGGTTTTTTATATGGGTGTGTGAAATGCGCGCCCCGCCAAGGGCGAGGCGCGGTATACTTAGCTGCATATGCATGTGTTAGAAAGCGAGATGAAGGAGTTCATTATCGATTCGGGCCTCGTCGCCAAGAAGGATATTGACGCTGCGAGCGAAGAAGCTGCAAAGAAAGAACAGTCGCTCGGCAGCCTACTCGTCTCACGCGGCTTTCTGACTGAAGATGCGTTACGGCGCATCCAAGCCTATGTGCTTGGTATTCCTTTCGTAAATTTGAAAGAACACCGCATCCCCGTCGATGTACTCTCACTGATTCCAGAACCGATTGCACGCACACACAATATTATTGCGTTTCAAAAAGAAGACGATTCGCTCGAAGTGGCGATGCTCGATGTCGATGATCTCGCCTCGATCGACTCATTGCGTAAAAAGACGGGGCTCAAAATACTGGCACGACTGACCGATACAGAAAGCATCAAGTATGCACTCCTGCAGTACCAGAAATCGCTCAAAGACGAATTTGGCGATATTATCTCGACCGAAGCGGGGAAAATCCGAGTTGTTTCAGCAAACAACAAGGATCTCTCGGGTGACGAACTTAAGAAAATGGCTGAGGATCTGCCAATCGTGCGCATCGTCGACACGCTTCTGCGGCACGCTATCGTCCAAAGCGCCTCTGATATCCATATCGAGCCTATGGAAAATGAGGTATTGGTTCGCTATCGCATCGACGGCATCCTGCACGACGCGATGACACTGCCGAAGCCTGCCGCTGCGGGCATCGTTGCACGCATAAAAGTGCTCTCCAATCTGAAACTCGATGAGAAACGCTTGCCTCAAGACGGTCGTTTCAAAATGGAGACCGAGAGCGAGCATGTATCCTTTCGCGTATCAATGCTCCCCACATTTTTCGGTGAGAAAACCGTCATGCGGCTTCTGCGAGAAACCGGAGAAGGCTTTACTCTCGACGCTCTCGGACTTCATGGCGAAAATATGGAGCGAATTCATCACGCACTCAAACAGACGACCGGCATTATCCTCATCTCAGGACCGACGGGTTCCGGGAAAACGACGACACTCTACACGATGCTCGATATTCTGAACCGACCAGACGTCAATATTTCGACCGTTGAAGATCCTATCGAGTACCAGATGAAGCGCGTCAATCAAACACAGGTGAATCCACAGATCGGATTTACCTTTGCCAACGGTTTGAGGTCTCTTGTACGCCAGGACCCAGACATCATCATGGTCGGCGAGATTCGCGACAGTGAGACGGCTTCGCTCGCAATCAATGCCGCATTAACCGGACATCTCGTGCTCTCAACCATCCACACGAACAGCGCCGCAGGTGCAATCCCTCGCCTTATTGATATGGGCATTGAGCCATTCCTACTTGTTTCCACCATTCGTGTCATCGTCGGACAACGTCTCGTACGTAAGCTCCTTGAGAACAAGGAGCAGTACGCTCTGGAGAAAACCCTGCGCGCCAAGATTGCAAGCGATGACGAATTTAAGATCGCGTTTAAAGCTCTCCAGGATGAGAAGTTGGTAACCAAGAGTTCAACTATCGACGACATTTCCTTCTATCGACCCGTAGCATCGCCCGAATCTGAAGATGGCTACAAGGGTCGCATCGGTATCCATGAAGTGCTTGCCGTGTCGCCTGCAATCCGCGAGACTATTCTCCGCTCAAGCACGAGCGACGCTATTGAGACACAGGCGAAAAAAGAGGGCATGCTCACGATGTTTCAGGACGGTCTCTATAAGGCCGCGCGCGGCATCACGAGCGTTGAAGAAGTGTTGCGCGCCGTCACTGAATAGTTATGAAATTCCGCATCACGGTACGGAAAGAGGGTGCGTCGGATCAGATACGCACCCTCGAAGCGCCTTCGCGCTTCGCAGTGTATGACCAGATACAAAAGGAGGGTGGCATGGTCGTCGAACTTACCGAGGACGAAACATACTTTAAGATCCCCGCATGGCTCAATATCACCTTTGGCACTGGCGTGAAGCGTTCCGAGATTATCCGGACGGCGAAAAACCTTTCTGCAATGCTCTCCGCCGGTCTCTCTATCTCTCGCGCACTCTCGGTTATCGAGCGACAGTCGAGCAATAAGCGCCTCAAAGCGATTGTCACTGGCCTTTCAGAGGCGATCAAAAATGGTTCTTCATTTCACGAAGCTCTCACTGCCTATCCGAAAGTGTTTCCCGAAATATTTGTCGCAATGGCGCGATCGGGCGAGGAGTCCGGCTCCCTTGCCGACTCTCTCACTGTCGTCGCCCTCCAGATGGAGCGCTCGGAAGAGCTTGTCCGCAAAATAAGGGGGGCAATGATTTATCCTGCGATCGTTGTTGTTGCCGTTGTCATTGTCGGTATTCTGATGCTCATTTATGTCGTACCGACCTTGACCAGCACCTTTACCTCGCTCGGAGTGAAGGTGCCACTTGCCACCCGCATAATCGTCGCACTATCGGACTTCATGGTGGCTCATGTAGTACTCGTTCTTGGTGCAATCAGCGCGTTTTTTATGGGCAGTATCGCCTTTGTCCGATCGAGAATAGGAAGTAGGGTAGTACTTGCTGCGGCTCTTTACTTGCCAGTCATAAACGAATTGGTGCGCGAAACCTACACAGCCCGAGCCTCTCGTACACTCTCTTCACTCCTCTCTGCCGGCGTACCGGTGCTTGAGGCACTCTCCATCACTAGAGAAGTGGTGCATGCGGAGGTATTTGCGAACGTGGTGAAAGAAGCCGAGGAACACGTCAAAAAAGGCGAGCCACTTTCCACCTCATTTTCCGAGCATACAAAACTGTATCCAATCTTGATGAGCGATATGCTCGCCGTGGGGGAGGAGACCGGCAAAGTCGCAGACATGTTAAAACAAATCGCGGAGTTTTATGAGGAGGATGTTGCTGAAAAAACAAAAGATCTTTCGACTATCATCGAGCCGATTCTTATGCTCCTCATCGGCACCTTTGTCGGCATCTTTGCGGTCTCAATGATCGCGCCGATTTATCAGCTCTCATCGGCGATTTAATATGAGCAAGTTTCGAGGATTTTCACTCATTGAGGTTACCGTCTCAATTTTCATCATGGGCGTCATAATACTCCTGCTACAAGCGCTGATACAGAGCGGGGTACTCTTGAGAATCTCGAAAAGTCAAAGTATCGCGCTCTCGATTGTGCAAAATAAACTCGAGAGCTTGCGTGCCGATGGGTACGCAGCTCTCCCTCCGAGTGGCACATTTTCAGACAGTCTTGTAAGCGCTCTCCCGCAGGCGGCAACGACGACACTCACAGTGAGTGTTTACAACGCGCAAACGAAACAGATTTCTGCAAGTGTTGTGTGGCGAGACCCAGGCGCCACGGCATCAAGTACCGTCTCACTCTCAACCCTGATTACAGAAACCGGCGGACTTCCATGAAATTCTCTCCGCGGACAATCCCGAGTGCTTTCTCACTTATTGAGATGATAATCGTCATCGCTGTTGGCACTACTATGCTCATCATACTCGGCGTTCTGATTTTTAATTTTAATAAAACTGCGATATATCAACAAACACTTTCTCAATCGTCCGGTTCAGCGAGTGCCCTCATGCGAGAAATTAAATTGTTCGCATTTCCCGCGAGCGCAGTACTTCAGACACACACCTTCTCGAGCGCGACACATACGTCCACATCGACCTCGCTCGTTCTCAAGATTCCCTCTACCAACAGTTCCGGAGCCGTTATCACTAACACCTATGACTACGCCGCATTCTATGTGGTCGGAACGAACGCGTATCGACTGCTTGAAACTGACGCTTTGAGCACTCGTACTTCCGGTACGAAACTGTTGAGTTCGACAATTAGCGCTCTGGCCTTTACCTACAATACTACCGATTTCGCTACTGTAAGTAGCGTTACCATCGACATACGGACACAGGCGAGCACACCACAGGAAATTCTCACCGATCGTCGAGTCGAGCAACTCCGACTGCGTAATTACTAGCGGACGGCGAGAATGCCCCGCCCTCAAAGGGCGGGGATGAATCGCCGCCACGCAATTACCGCGCCGCGGCTTTGGGCGGCATGCGGGGTGGCGCGAG